>NZ_CP139970.1:3374569-3681348 GCF_034424545.1 Trinickia caryophylli
ATCGCCTCGAAGCCGCGCCCCGCCAGATGCGGGCGCGCCGCGCTCGCGGATGGCGGCAGAGCGTCGCCGGCCACGTCGGAGAATCCGATCCCGCCCCGTTCGATGAGCTCGCCGCCCTCGAGGATCATCGTCACGCCGCCGCCGCGCAGGTGATCGCCCGCCGGGCGCTGCCAGGCATCAGCCGCAAACGGCTGGCCGTCGAGAGCGCCGATTGCATCGGCAATGCGCTGTTGCAGCGCGCGCAGATAGTCGCGTACCGCGGCGGTGTCGAAAGTCGATTCGGTCATCGGTCAACGTCGAGTGGAGGGGCGGCCGGTCCGCGCCCGGGGGAGGGCGCGGCGCGCGTATGCCATGGGGCCGATTCTAGCGGAGCAGGCCGTATATTAGGTGGGCCGCCGGGGAGCCCGCTATGCGGTTCGCCCCGGCACGGCTCGCCAGGGCGCCGTCAGTGCTTGCGTGTGAGCGCGCGGTAGCCGATGTCGCGGCGGTATTGCATCCCGTCGAAAGAAATTTGATTGACGGCGTCGTAGGCGGCCGATTGCGCGCCGCGTACGGAGTCCGCGAGGCCGACCACGCAGAGCACGCGCCCGCCCGAGGTCGAGAGCTTGCCATCCGCAAGCGTCGTGCCCGCGTGGAACGTCACCGCGTTGTCGGTTTCCGCCGGAATGCCGTTGATCCGATCGCCCTTGCGCGGCGCGTCGGGATAACCGTGAGCGGCGAGCACGACCCCGAGCGCCGTGCGGCGGTCCCACGCCAGCTCCACCGTATCGAGCGTGCCGGCGATTGCCTGTTCGAGCACTTTCGAGAAGTCGCCCTTCAGGCGCGCCATGATGGGCTGGGTCTCCGGATCGCCCATGCGGCAGTTGAATTCGAGCGTTTTCGGGTTGCCTTCGGCGTCGATCATGAGGCCCGCATAGAGGAAGCCCGTATAGCGGATCCCTTCCTTTTCCATGCCGCGCACGGTGGGCAGGATGATCTCGCGCATCACGCGCGCATGCAGTTGCGGCGTGACGATCGGCGCGGGCGAGTAGGCGCCCATGCCGCCCGTATTGGGGCCAGCGTCGCCGTCCATGAGCCGTTTGTGGTCCTGGCTCGAGGCGAGCGGCAGGACATGCTTGCCGTCGACCATGACGATGAAGCTCGCTTCCTCGCCGGCCAGGAATTCCTCGATGACCACGCGCGCGCCGGCGTCGCCGAGCTTGTTGTCGGCGAGCATCATGTCGACGGCCGTATGCGCTTCGTCGAGCGTCGTGGCGACGACCACGCCCTTGCCCGCCGCGAGGCCGTCGGCCTTGATGACGATCGGGGCGCCTTTTTGGTCGAGATAGGCGTGAGCGGCTGCCGCATCGGAGAACGTCTCGTACTCGGCCGTCGGAATGCCGTTGCGCTTCATGAACGCCTTGGCGAAGTCCTTCGAGCTCTCGAGCTGCGCGGCTTCCCTGGTCGGCCCGAAAACCTTCAGCCCGCGCTGGCGGAAGAGATTGACGATGCCGGCCGCAAGCGGCGCCTCGGGGCCGACCACGGTGAAGGCGACCTGCTCGCGCTCGGCGAAGTCGGCCAGCGCTTCGAGATCGGTGATGGCGACGTTGCGCAGGCGCTCGTCCTGCGCGGTGCCGCCGTTGCCGGGCGCCACGTAGACGATCTGCACGCGCGACGACTGGGCGAGCTTCCAGGCCAGCGCATGTTCGCGGCCGCCGGAACCGACGACGAGTAATTTCATATCAATCCCCGAGAACCTGAAAGGGGCGGCCGGCGCATGAACGCCGGCCGCGATGTCTGGACTGGATCGGCGCCGCCGGCATGCCGCACGGCCGGCGCCTTGGCGCGCTCACTCCTCGGCGATCGACGCGTTGGTATAAACCTCTTGCACGTCGTCGAGATTCTCGAGCGCGTCGAGGAGCTTTTGCATTTTCACGGCATCGTCGCCGGCGAATTCGACTTCCGTTTGCGGCTTCATCGTCACTTCGGCGAGTTCGGCCTTGAAGCCGGCCGCATCGAGGGCCGCTTTCACCTTCGAGAAGTCGTTCGGGGGGCACAGTACTTCGATGCTGCCGTCGTCGTTCGTCACGACGTCGTTCGCGCCGGCATCGAGCGCGGCCTCCATCAGCTTGTCCTCGGACGTGCCGGGGGCGAAGAGGAACTGGCCTACGTGATCGAAGAGAAACGAGACCGAGCCGTCCGTGCCCATGTTGCCGCCGAACTTCGAAAACGCATGCCGGACTTCGGCCACCGTGCGCGTGCGGTTGTCGGTCATCGTATCGACGATGATCGCCGCGCCGTTGATGCCGTAGCCCTCGTAGCGGATTTCCTCGTAGCTGGCCCCGTCCACGCCGCCCACGCCGCGCTGGATCGCGCGGTTGATGTTGTCCTTCGGCATATTGGCGTCGGTCGCCTTTTCCACCGCGAGCCGCAGGCGGGGATTGGCGTCGATGTCGCCCCCGCCCATGCGGGCCGCCACCTGGATTTCCTTGATGAGGCGTGTCCAGACCTTGCCGCGCTTGGCGTCGGCTGCCGCTTTCTTATGCTTGATGTTGGCCCATTTGGAATGACCAGCCATACTCTTTCTCCGTGGCGTGCGCGGCGCGCGCACGCATGATGCGTTCGATGTCTGCGAATGTGCGAGTGATATCGCGGTGTCAGGCGGCGTGTCGCGCGGCTTTGAGGCGACGATGCGAAAGCGCGCGGGCCGCTCGAGGAGCAGACTGCGATTTTACCACGCCGCCCGGGCGCCGCCGCGGCTGGCCGGTACGGGCCGCGGGCCAGCCGACGCTCAGTTCTTGGTGCCGAAGAGGCGATCGCCCGCGTCGCCGAGGCCGGGGATGATGTAGGCGTGCTCGTTCAGGTGCGAGTCGAGCGAAGCGACGAAGAGTTTGACGTCCGGGTGGGCGCGCTGGAATACCTCGACGCCCTCCGGCGCGGCCACGAGCGCGAGAAAAAGGATGTTCTCGCCGGCCACGTTGCGGCGCTTGAGCACGTCGACCGCGTGGGCAGCCGAATTGCCCGTTGCCACCATCGGGTCGCAAAGGATGAAAATGCGGTCTTCCAGATCGGGCAGCCGGACCAGATATTCGACGGGGCGGTGCGCATCGTCGCGGTACACGCCGATATGGCCGACGCGCGCCGACGGGATCAGCTCCAGCAGGCCGTCCGACATGCCGACGCCCGCGCGCAGCACCGGCACGATCGCGAGCTTCTTGCCGGCGATGACGGGCGCGTCGATCTCGACGAGCGGCGTGGCGACGCGTTTGGTCGTGATCGGCAGATTGCGGGTGATTTCGTAGCCCATCAGCAGCGTGATCTCGCGCAGCAGCTCGCGGAACGTGCGCGTGGACGTGTCCTTGTCGCGCATGTGCGTGAGTTTGTGCTGAATCAGCGGGTGATCGAGGATATAAAGATTCGGGAAACGGCTGTCTTGTTTCATAGCGGGGGCGCGAGGCGGCTCAAAGGGAGGCAACGTGCAGTTTACCGAAAGAAAGGGCGCTGCTCGCGACGGGGGCCCCGGGGCGCCGTGACGCAGCGGGCCCGGCGCGGGCCGGGGACGCGATTTTTCTGGGATTGAGACGTCCGCGCGGCAAGCGCGGCATCAATTCTTCTACAATCGGCACGATTCGTCGCAACGCGGGAACATCGTCATGGACTTGGGTATCGCAGGCAAGACCGCGCTCGTATGCGCGGCGAGCAAGGGGCTGGGGCGCGGTTGCGCCGAGGCGCTCGCGGCGGAGGGCGCCGACCTCGTCATCGTCGCACGCACGGCGGAGACGCTCGAGGCCACGGCCGCCGACATTCGCGCGAAGACGGGCGCGCGCGTGCGCACCGTGGCTTGCGACATCACGACGGCCGAGGGCCGCCAGTCGGCCCTCGCGGCCTGTCCGCAGCCCGACATCCTCGTCAACAACGCGGGCGGGCCGCCCCCCGGCGATTTTCGTCAGTTCACGCACGACGACTGGCTCCGCGCGCTCGAGGCCAACATGCTCACGCCGATCGCACTGATCCAGGCGACGATCGACGGCATGATCGAGCGCGGCTTCGGGCGCGTCGTGAATATCACGAGCTCTTCGGTCAAGGCGCCGATCGACGTGCTGGGCCTGTCCAACGGCGCGCGCTCGGGGCTCACGGGCTTCGTTGCCGGCGTGGCGCGCAAGGTCGCGCCGCACGGCGTCACGATCAACAACCTGCTGCCCGGCATCTTCGACACGGACCGCATCGCCACGACACTGAAGGCCCAGGCCGTGGCGAAGGGAATCGACATCGACGAGGCGCGCGCCGAGCGCATGAAGACCGTTCCGGCCGGCCGTTTCGGCACGCCCGAAGAGTTCGGCAAGGCCTGCGCGTTCCTTTGCAGCGCGCACGCAGGCTACATCACGGGGCAGAACTGGCTCATCGACGGCGGAGCGTACCCCGGCACGTTCTGAGCGGGGGCGTCCCGATTCCGATCGCGGGCGGCGCGAAGCCGCCGGATCGAACGATTTTTCATGGCAGGCAGTACAGCATCGAACACAAGGAGAGCCGTTTCATGACCCCAAGCGTCGCATTGATCGCGCACGACCACAAGAAAGACGACATCGTCGCCCTCGCCGGCGAATATGCGACGTTGCTGCGCGGCTGTCGCCTCGTGGCCACGGGCACCACGGGCGGCCGTATCGCCACGGCGCATGGGCTCGAAGTGGAGCGCATGCTCTCGGGGCCGCACGGCGGCGATCTGCAGATCGGTGCGCGGCTGGCCGAAGGCGGCATCGACATCGTCGTCTTTTTGCGCGACCCGATGACGCCGCAGCCGCACGAGCCCGACATCAACGCGCTCGTGCGGGCCTGTGACGTTCACAACGTGCCGTGCGCGACCAACGTCGCGACGGCGCGCATGATCCTCGACGCACTTGCGAGGCACGTCGCCCAGGGCGCCTGAGCGGGGCGGCGCACCGGTCGCCCGGTGTGCTGCGTGCGCGATCTGTCACGACCTGTCACGACTTGCCACGATGATTCACGAGAAGGAGAGCACGATGGTGAAGGCCATTCGATTCGAACGTACCGGCGGGCCGGAAGTGATGCAGTGGGTCGACGTCGACGTGGGCGAGCCCGGGCCGGGTGAGGCCCGCGTTCGCCAGGAGGCGGTCGGGCTCAACTACATCGATGTCTATTTCCGCACGGGCCACTATCCACTGCCGCTTCCCGCAGGCCTGGGCATGGAGGCGGCCGGCGTCGTCACGGCCGTCGGAGAGGGCGTGACGCGGTTCAAGGCAGGCGATCGCGTAGCCTACGTGGCACGGCCGCCGGGCGCCTACGCGCAGGAGCGCGTCCTGAAGGCGGACGTGCTCGTCGCACTCCCCGATTCGATTTCGTCCGACGATGCGGCGTCGGTCATGCTGCAGGGGCTGACAGCGCAATACCTGCTGCGTCGCACGTTTCGAGTCGAACCCGGGCAGACGATCCTGATCCATGCGGCGGCCGGCGGTGTAGGCCTGCTCGTGTGCCAATGGGCGAAGGCGCTCGGCGCGACGGTGATCGGCACTGTTGGCTCCGACGAAAAAGCCGAGCTCGCGCGCGCGCATGGCTGCGATCACCCGATCGTCTATACGCGCGAGAACTTCACCGAGCGCGTGCGCGAGATCACGAACGGCGCGGGCGTGCCCGTCGTCTACGATTCGATCGGCAAGGACACCTACGTGGGGTCGCTCGACTGTCTCGCGCCGCTCGGGTACTTCGTCAGCTTCGGCAGCGCGTCGGGCCCGCTGCCGCCGCTCGACGCCGGCGAACTCGCCAGTCGCGGCTCGCTCTTTTTCACGCGGCCGACGCTTTTCAGCTACATCGCCAAGCGCGAATGGCTCGATGCGATGGCTGCCGAGCTGTTCGACGTGCTCGCCTCGGGCAAGGTGAAAACGAGCATTCGCCAGCGTTACGCGCTCGCCGACGTGGCGCAGGCGCATCGCGATCTCGAAGCGCGCAAGACCACGGGTTCGACGATTCTCGTGCCGTAATGCATGCCGGCGGGTATTGCGGGCATCAAGCCGCTCGCGGCGTTTACGCGTTTTTTACATGCCCGCCGCGAGCTTTGATCGGTTCTTTACTCGTTTGTGGGTACGCTGGCCGACAGCGCACGATGCGACGGCGAGCGTACCCGCATAGCACGTGCCGCTTTGCAATTTTCGGGCGCAGTACCGCCGATCGCCGCGTTGCCGCATGCGTCGCGCGCGCCTTCGTATCCTGTGTACCTCGCTGTGTACCTCGCGGACCTTGCGCACCGAAGCATGAATCGACCTGATCCCGACCAACTGCTCGACCGGCTTCAACGCGAAGAGGAAAAACGCAGGCGCGGCAAGCTGAAGATCTTTTTCGGCGCATCGGCCGGCGTCGGCAAGACCTTCGCGATGCTGCAGGCCGCGCGCCAGCGCCAGGCAGAGGGTGTCGACGTGCTCGTGGGCATCGTCGAGACGCACGGGCGCACCGAAACGGCGGCGCTCCTGGACGGGCTCGAGCGGCTTGCGCCGCTGACGATCGACTACCGGGGCCGCAGCATCGGCGAGTTCGATCTCGATGGCGCGCTCGCACGGCAGCCCCAGCTCGCGCTCGTCGACGAACTTGCTCACACGAACGTGCCCGGCGCCCGCCATCTGAAGCGCTGGCAGGACGTGCAGGAGCTGCTCGACGCCGGCATCGACGTCTATACGACCGTCAATGTCCAGCACCTCGAAAGCCTGAACGACATCGTCGGGCAGATCACCGGCATTCGGGTATGGGAGACCGTGCCCGATCGCATCTTCGATCTTGCCGACGAGGTCACGCTCGTCGATCTTCCCGCCGAGGAACTGCTCGATCGCCTGCGCGACGGCAAGGTGTACCTCGGCCAGCAGGCCGAGCAGGCGGTACGCAACTTCTTCCGCAAGGGCAATCTGATCGCGCTGCGCGAACTGGCGCTGCGGCGCACCGCGGATCGCGTCGATGCGCAGATGCGCGAGTATCGCGCCGACCGGGCGATCGAACGGATCTGGCAGGCGCGCGAACGGCTTCTCGTGTGCGTGGGCCCGGGCCCGGAAGCGCCGATGCTCGTGCGCGCGGCGGCGCGGCTTGCCGCGAGCCTGAAGGCCGACTGGATCGCCGCCTATGTCGAGACGCCGAAGCTGCAGCGTTTGCCCAGCGCCGCGCGCGAGCGCACCCTCGGCGCGCTCAAGCTCGCGGCAGAGCTCGGCGCCGAGACCGCAACGCTCGCCGGCGACGACGCCATTGCCGCACTCGTCGGCTATGCGCGGGTGCGCAACGTCTCGAAGCTCGTGGCGGGCGGCTCGTCCCGGCTCGGGCTCGGGCGCAGGTTCACCCGGCCGCTCGGCGAGCGGCTCGTGGAGCGGGCGGGCGATGTCGACGTCACGCTGATCCGCGCGTTTCCGGACGCCGAGCTGCGCGAGCGCGGCAAGCGTGCCGTGCCGCTCGATCGCGGTGCGCGAATCTGGCGCGATGCGCTCGTTACCGGCGCCGCCGGGTCGCGCTCGCCGCTGAGCCATTATCTCTACGCGCTCGCGATCGGCATCGTCATCACGGGGCTCGCGTCGCGGCTCTTCGCGCAGATCGATCGCACGAACCTTGCGATGATCTACCTGCTGGGCGTGGTCTTCGCGGCCGTCAAACTCGGGCGCGGCCCGGCCGCGATGCTGTCGTTCGTCTCGGTGGCGGCCTTCGACTTCTTCTTCGTGCCGCCGAGGCTTTCGTTTTCCGTCAGCGACACGCAATACCTGCTGACGTTTTTCGGCATGCTGCTCACGGCGCTCGTGATCAGTCACCTGACGTCGCGCTTTTTGCGCGAAGCGAGCGTGGCGCGGCACCGCGAGCGCCGCACGAGCGCGATGTACGCCATGGCGCGCGAACTCGGTGCCGCGTTGACGACCGAGCAGATCGTCGAGATCGGCACGCGGCACGTCGGCGAAGTGTTTCGCGCGCGCGTGGCGGTGCTGTTGCCCGACAGTGCCGACAAAGTGCAGCAGAAAGTCGAGCGGCCGGACGAATCGGTGATGCTCGCGGGCGCCGCGCTCGATCTCGACGTCGCGCAATGGGTCTATGACCAGCAAAAGCCGGCCGGCCGCGGCACCGACACGCTGCCGGCGGCGCAGGCGCGCTATTTGCCGCTCAAGGCGCCGATGCGCACGCGCGGCGTACTGGCCGTGCTTGTGACGGACGTGCGCACGCTCGGGGTGCCCGAACAGCAGCGCATGCTCGATGCGTTCGCCGCGCAGATCGCGCTCGCGCTCGAGCGCGTGCATTACGTCGAGATCGCGCGCGACGCGCTCGTCAGCATGGAGTCCGAGCGCTTGCGCAATTCGCTGCTGTCGGCCATCTCGCACGATCTGCGCACGCCGCTCACGGCGATCGTCGGTTTCTCGTCGATGCTCGCCCAGGAGCGAGCGGCCGGCGCCTCGCCCGCCGACGGCCTCGTCGAGGCGATCCACGACGAGGCGCTGCGCATGACCGGCATCGTCACGAACCTGCTCGACATGGCGCGGCTGCAGGCCGGCAGCCCCAGGCTCAACCGCCAGTGGACGCCGCTCGAGGAGGCGATCGGCGCGGCGCTGGCCGCCTGCAAGCGCGTGCTTGCAGGGCATCCGGTCCGCGTGACGCTGGCGGCCGGGCTGCCGCTCCTGCGGCTCGACGCGGTATTGATGGAGCGGCTCTTTTCGAATCTCTTCGAAAACGCGGCGAAGTACGCGCCGGCCGGCACGCCGCTCGCGATCGGTGCGGAGCGCATCGAAGCGGGCGGCAAGCCGTTCGTGCGGGTGGCTGTGGACGATGGCGGACCGGGCCTGCCGCCAGGCATGGAGGCACGCGTGTTCGAGAAATTCACGCGCGGCGAGAAGGAGTCGGCCAAGCCCGGCATCGGGCTCGGGCTGGCCATCTGTCGCGCCATCGTCGAGGCGCACGACGGGGACATCGGTGCCGAGAACCGGCGCGATGCCGAAGGCCGGGTCGCGGGCGCGCGTTTCTGGTTTACGCTGCCGGTCGAACCGCAGCCCATGCTGGCCGACGAACCCGGGCCGGCCGCCGCGCCGCTGCCGCCCTTGTCACCCACTGCCGAACCATGAGCGAGCCGACTCTCACCGTTGTCCTGATCGAAGACGAAAAGCAGATCCGGCGCTTCGTGCGCGCCTCGCTCGAAGGCGAGGGCATCGGCGTATTCGAAGCCGAGACGGGCAAGCAGGGGCTCGTCGAGGCCGCCACCCGCAAGCCCGATCTCGTCATCGTCGATCTGGGGCTGCCCGATACCGACGGGCTCGACGTCATTCGCGAGCTGCGAGCCTGGAGCGACACGCCCGTCATCGTGCTGTCCGCGCGTACGCAGGAGAGCGAAAAAGTGGCCGCGCTCGATGCAGGGGCGGACGACTATCTGACCAAGCCGTTCGGCGTGTCGGAACTGCTGGCGCGCATTCGCGCGCATCTGCGCCGGCGCAACGTGTCGGGCGCCAGCGAAACGCCGCTCGTGCGCTTTGGCGGGGTTGCCGTCGATCTTGCCAACCGCCTCGTCACGCGCGACGGCGAGCCGGTTCACCTGACTCCGATCGAATACCGGCTCCTCGCCACGCTCGTGCGCCACGCCGGGCGCGTGCTGACCCACCGGCAATTGCTGCGCGATGTCTGGGGGCCTTCGCACGTCGAATCGAGCCACTATCTGCGCATCTACATGGCCCATCTGCGGCAAAAGCTCGAGCACGATCCCGCGCAACCCGAGTACATCGTGACGGAAACGGGCGTCGGCTATCGCCTTTCGGGCGTCGCCTGAGGCACGCGCCGGTATTCATGCCGACTGGGTAAAACGCTGCGAGCGGCATCCGCAGGGCCTGAAGGCGGTTGCATGGCGACCGCCGGCGAGTCCGTCACGAGCAGCCCTGGTGCATAAGCATGCAGTACGGCCGCCGCCCGGGCACCGACGTTGGGTTCGTTCGATTTCTTCTGATCTTGCTCAAGCGGCGGCGCAGTGGGCGTGTCTATAATGAGATAAAGGCCTGCGAAGCGAGTGCACCCGTTCGTCGGCGACCGGAACGTGGGAGGCGCAATGCTCGACGCACTTTCGCTTGGCGCCGGCCTGTCATGGGCGAGCGGCCTGCGACTTTATCTGACGGTGTTCGTCGTCGGCCTGCTTGCGCGCCTGAACGTCGTGCATCTGCCCGAGTCTCTTTCGGCGCTCGCATCGCCGTGGGTCCTCGGCACCGCGGCGCTGTTCGCCGTCATCGAATTCTTCGCCGACCGCATTCCCGCCTTCGATTCGCTCTGGGACGCGATCCATACGTTCATCCGGATTCCGGCCGGCGCGTTGCTCGCGGCCGGGGCCCTCGGCGGCCATGCCGATCCGGCCCTGATGACGCTCGCGGCGCTTGCCGGCGGAACGCTCGCGGGCTCGGCCCATCTGACGAAGGCGGGCACGCGAGCCCTCATCAATCTTTCTCCCGAGCCGTTCTCGAACTGGATTGCCTCGTCGACGGAAGACGTGCTCGTCTGCATCGGTCTTGCGCTCGCGCTCTTCGTGCCGATCGTCTTCCTTGCTTCGATGATCGGCTTTCTGGCGCTGGCCGGCTGGGCGCTGCCCAGGCTGTGGCGCGGGGTGCAGGGCGGCTATCGTGGCATCGCGGCGCACATGGGCTCGCGCCTCGGCTCGCTCGGAGGCAAGCGCGATTGAGCGGGCAGGGGGCCTTTGGACACGGGCGCGCAGGCGTCACCGATTTGATCCGGCAGGCCGCGCGGATGACTGCACGCGACTGGCGCGCCGGCGAGTTGACGATGCTCGCGCTGGCGCTCGTGCTGGCCGTCGCGGCGCTTTCGAGCGTGGCCTTTCTCGCCGGTCGGCTTCAGCAGGGGCTCGAGCGCGATGCGCGGCGCATGATCGCCGCCGATTTCGTCGTGCGGGCCGATCATCCGGTCGATGCGCGCTTTGTCGAACAAGCCCGAACGCTCGGGCTCAAGACCGCGACGACCGTCATTTTCCCGAGCATGGTGGCGCGGGCCGCGCCCGGCGGCGCGGCTGACGCAGCGCTTGCGAATGCGCGGCTTGCCGCCGTCAAGGCCGTGTCCTCCGGCTACCCGCTGCGCGGCGCGCTGCGCATCGCTTCCGCGCCCGACGCGCCCGATCGCCCGGCCGAGGGCATCCCGCCGTCCGGGACGGTGTGGGTCGACGCGGAGCTGCTCGGTGCGCTGCACGCGCACGTGGGCGAGCGCGTGCAACTCGGCGAGCGCAGTTTCGTCATCGGCGCGGTCATCACGCGCGAGCTGGACCGCGGCTTTGCCTTCGTCAATTTCTCGCCGCGGCTCATGCTGCGTGCCGACGAGCTCGCCGCCACGGGGTTGCTCGGCTACGGCAGCCGCGTCACGTACCGTCTGCTCGTCGCGGGCGACGACGGCGCCGTGGCCCGCTTCTCGCGCTTTTCGCACGAGCAGATCGACGGTGGCAGGATGCGCGGCGTGGCCCTCGAATCGCTGCAGGACGGCCAGCCGCAAGTGCGCGAAACACTCGACCGGGCCGACCATTTCCTGCGGCTCGTCTCTCTGCTGACGGCGTTGCTCGCGGCCGTGGCCATCGCCATGGCGGCGCATCGCTACATGCGCCGCCACCTCGATAGCTGTGCGGTGATGCGTTGCCTGGGCCTCGACGAGAGGGCGCTGCGCGCGCTCGTCGTGCTCGAGTTCGTCATCGTGGGGCTCGTGGCCGGCATCGTCGGCGCCGCCCTCGGCTTCGCCGGGCATTTCGCGCTGCTCGCGTGGCTCGGGCAGCTCATCGCCGTGCAACTGCCGCTGGCGACTCCACTGCCGGCGATCGAAGGCGTGGCCGCGGGCCTCGTGTTGCTGATCGGCTTCGCATTGCCGCCGCTCCTGCCGCTCACGCGCGTGCCACCGGTGCGGGTGCTGCGCCGGGAGTGGGACGGCAAGGCACGTATTGCCTGGCTCGCGTATGCGCTCGGTATCGCACTCTTCGGAGCGTTGCTCGTGCTTGCGGCCGGCGAACTCAAGCTCGGCGGGATCGTGGCGGGCGGCTTCGCGGCCGGGCTCGTCATATTCGCCGGGGTGGCGCGTGCCGCCATCCGGCTTGCCTCGTGGGTCGCGCGGCGCGAGCATGCCACGAGCCGCCTCGCGGCGAGCGTCGGCTGGCGCTACGCGCTTGCCTCGCTCGAGCGCCGAGGCCTTGCCAGCGCGCTGCAGATCACAGCGCTCGCGATCGGCCTCATGTGCCTGCTGCTGATCGCCATTACGCGCGACGATCTCGTGGCCGGCTGGCGCAAGTCCACACCGGCCGATGCGCCGAACCAATTCATCATCGACATCCAACCCGATCAGCGGCAGGCCGTCGCGGCTTATCTCGCCCGACACGGCGTGCCCGGAGTCGTGATCGAACCGATGGTGCGGGCGCGGCTGACGGCGATCGGCGGCAAGCCCGTGGACCCGGCGGCCTACAAAAGCGAGGATGCGCGCAGGCTCGTCGACCGCGAGTTCAATCTCTCTTATCGCACGAGCCTGCCCGAGGACAACCGCATCGTCGAAGGCCGCTGGTATGGGAATTCGACGCGGCCTGAGATCTCGATCGAGGCCGGGCTCGCGAAGCTGATTGGCGTGAAGCTCGGCGACGTCCTGCGCTTCGACGTTGCGGGGCTGCCCATCGACGCGGCCGTGACGAGCGTGCGCAAGCTCGATTGGGGAACGTTCAAGGTCAACTTCTTCGTGCTGATGCCGCCCGCTGCGCTGCAGACCTTCCCGGCTATCTACATCACGAGCTTTCATCTGCAGCCCGAACGCCGGGCGGTGCTGGACGGCCTCATCGCCGCCTATCCGAACCTGACGACGATCGATGTCGGCGCGATCCTTGCGCAGATTCAGCACGTGCTGGAGCAGGTGATCGGCGCCGTGCAGTTCCTCTTCGCCTTCACGCTGGCGGCGGGCGTCCTCGTGCTTTACTCGGCGCTGGCAGGCACGCGTGACGAGCGCATGCGAGAATCGGCGCTGCTGCGCGCGCTCGGTGCCTCGCATCGGCAGGTGCTGGCGGTGCAGGCTGCGGAGTTCGCGATCGTCGGAGCGCTGGCAGGGTTGATGGCGGCCGCGGGCGCGCAGGCGCTCGGCGCCGTGCTCGCGAGCCGTGTGTTCAACTTCTATCTCGACTTCGACCCGTGGCTTTTGCCGGTCGGCATCATCGCGGGCGTGGCGTGCGCGGGCGTGGGCGGCTGGTTCAGCCTGCGGCGCGTGCTGATGCGCCCGGCCGCGCAGTCGCTGCGCGATGCCTGAGGCGTGCGAGCGATTACCCTGCATTTGTCTTTTCGATGACGTATGACCGATAACCACGACGACGAGCCGGCTGCACCGACTGCGTTCGAACTCATCGGCGGCGAGACGCGCGTGCGCGAGCTTGTCGACCGTTTCTACGACCTTATGGATCTCGAGCCCGAATTCGCCGGTATCCGGGCCATGCATCCTCCTTCGCTCGACGGCTCGCGCGACAAGCTGTTCTGGTTTCTATGCGGCTGGCTTGGCGGACCGGACTACTACATCGAGCGCTTCGGCCATCCGCGGCTGCGCGCGC
Organism: Trinickia caryophylli; assembly: GCF_034424545.1. NCBI lineage: Bacteria > Pseudomonadati > Pseudomonadota > Betaproteobacteria > Burkholderiales > Burkholderiaceae > Trinickia > Trinickia caryophylli. The sequence goes on from NZ_CP139970.1 coordinate 3,388,101, forward strand.
GACATCTTCCGTTTCCGATCGCGACACAGGAGCGCGATCAGTGGCTGCGCTGCATGGCATGGGCAATGGAGGACGTGGGCTTGTCCGAGGCATTGCGCGAGCGCTTGTTGACGGCGCTGTTCGGCACCGCCGATTGGATGGTCAATCGCGCTCCGGCACGAAAAGAATGAGCGGGAGGCCTGCGCATGGTCACGGCAGGCCTCGAAACCGCGCGCAGTCCGCTGCAATCGTGCTCCCGTAAAGGGACTCGAAGCGCCAGCGGGTACGACGCATGAACCATCCGGCGAGCACCGGCCCGGTCGATCGACCGGTACGGAACCGACGAAGAGATGCGGCAAGCCTGCCTGGGCGGGCGGCCTTGCGGCTGAGGATAATGGTCGACAGCTCGATATTGGCCGCCGCGACGGCGCATGACCGCCGCGGCAGGGCGGCAACGGCAGGCGCTGCTGCCACCCGATCTTGTCGGAGAACCATAGATGACGACTCGTGCTCTCTTTCGCGAAGATGCCTATCTGACCCGTTGCGACGCGTCTATCGTCGCGATCGGCGACGACGGTATTCTCCTTGATCGAACCGTGTTTTATCCGCTCGGCGGCGGGCAGGCCGGCGATACGGGCGCACTCGTGCTGCGCGATGGCGCGCGCATCGAGGTCGCCGACACGCGCAAGGCCCGCTTCGAGGGCGCGACGCCCGACGATTCGCTGCACGTGCCAGCGGCAGGTCAGGAAGCGGTCCTCGCACGGCTGCGCGCGGGCGAGCCCGTCATCGCCGAGATCGACTGGGCGCGGCGGCATCGCCACATGCGGTTGCATACCGCCAGTCACCTGATGTGCGCGGTACTGCCGTATCCGGTGGATGGCTGCAGCATCACGGCCGACTATGCGCGGCTCGACTTCGCAACGACGGAGCCGATCGTACGCGAAGCGGTCGAGGAGCGGCTTGCCGAACTCGTTGGCGGCGCATACGCAGTCGGCACGGAATGGATCACCGACGATGAGATGGCCGAGCGGCCGGAACTCGTGCGCACAATGAGCGTCAAGCCGCCGATGGGTCTCGGGAGGGTGCGTCTTTTGCGCATCGACGGTGTGGACTTGCAGCCATGCGGAGGGACGCACGTGCGCAATACGTCCGAGATCGGCGGGTTGCGCGTTGCGAAGCTCGAAAAGAAGAGCGCGCGCACGCGCCGTCTCGTATTGGAGTTCGCGTGAGCGGCCCGCCGGATATCGATACGAACGCGAGCCGCGAAGCATCGCACCGCTCGCCATCGGCGCATGCGGGCGACGACATGGCTGGCTACGCGGCACTCGACGCACGCGCACGCGAGGTGCTCGACTTCTGGTTCGGAGAACCCGGCTCGAGCCGTTTCGGGCAACCGTGGAAAGCATGGTTCTCAGGCGACCCCGCCTTTGATGCGCTGCTGCGCGAGCGCTTCGGCGCGACGCTTGCCGAAGCGCGAAGCGGCGCTTTCGACGGGTGGCCGCGCACGCCGCTGGGCGCGCTGGCGCTCATCGTCGTGCTCGATCAGTTTTCGCGCAACGTTCATCGCGGCAGGCGCGAAGCCTTCGGGGGCGATGCGCGGGCTCTCGGCGTCGCGAAAGCGCTCGTGGCGGCAGGCGGCGACCGCGCATTGCCGTCGCCGCATCATCGCGCATTCGCCTATCTGCCGTTCGAACACGACGAATCGCGCGAGAGCCAGGCGCGTGCGGTCGAGCTCTTCGAAGCGCTTTCGCGCGAGCCGGGGGCCAAAGGGTACCTCGGTTATGCCCGGCAGCACGCCGTCATCATCGAGCGATTCGGTCGCTTCCCGCATCGCAATGCCATCCTCGGCCGCCATTCGACCGACGAGGAGCGCGCATTCCTGCTCGAGCCAGGATCGTCGTTTTGAGCAGGCGGTGCCGGGCGGCAGCGCCGGGCGAAGAAGAGAAGAAACGTGGCCGGTGGCTCAGCGTCCGCCGGCCACGTCCAGCAGCGCGCCGGTCACATAGGATGCTTCATCGCCGAGCAGCCAGACGATCGCTTCGGCGACTTCCTCCGCGGTACCCGGCCGCCCGAGCGGGGACTGCGCACCGAGCACGGCCGCGCGATCGGGGCGCCCGCCGCTTGCATGGATCTCGGTCTCGATTAGGCCGGGACGTACCGCATTCACGCGCACGCCGCGCGGACCCAGCTCTTTCGCCAGCCCGATCGTCATCGTATCGACGGCGCCTTTCGACCCCGCATAGTCCACGTATTCGTTCGGCGAGCCCAGCCGCGCCGCGGCCGACGACACGTTGACGATCGCCCCGCCGCGCCCGCCGCGGTCGGTCGACATGCGGCGCGCCGCTTCGCGCGCGCAGAGATAGGCGCCGAGTACGTTGACTTCGAAAAGACGCTTGAGCCGGGTGCCGTCCATATCGGCGAGCGGCATCGATGCGGCGACGATCCCGGCATTGTTCACGAGCGCGTCGATTCGGCCGAAGCGCGCGGCGAGCGCATCGAACATGGCGACGACGGCGGCCTCGTCGGCGACGTCGGCCTGCACGACGAACGCCTCGCCGCCGTTGCGCTCGATCGCGGCGGCCGTGGCGTCGGCCGCGGCTGCGTCGCGCGTATAGTTCACGCCTATCGACCAGCCCCGGGCGGCAAGCGCGAGCGCGCACGCGCGGCCGATGCCGCGGCTCGCGCCGGTGATGAGGACGACACGGGAGGCTTCAGGCATGGTCTGTCAAACGGCTTCGCGCTCGGTAGCCCACTTGTCGCGGGCGGGCGGCCGATACTGCCGCATCGTCCCGATGAGCGCGGCCGGCTCCGAACCCATCGTCAAGATATCGAGATAAGTGTGCTGCATGAACCCTTCGCCCACGATGTGGGCGAGCATGGCCGCGAGCGGCTCGTAATAGCCATCGACGTTCAGGAGCCCGATTGGCTTGGCGTGATAGCCGAGCTGCGCCCAGGTATAGACCTCGAAGAGTTCCTCGAGCGTGCCGGCGCCACCGGGCAACGCAACGAACCCGTCCGCGAGATCGGCCATCATCTTCTTGCGCTCGTGCATATCGGGCACGACGTGCAGCTCGGTGAGCCCCGAGTGACCGATTTCCTTGTCGACGAGCAGTTTGGGAATCACGCCGACGGCGCGCCCACCGGCCGCGAGCACGGCATCGGCGACTGTGCCCATGAGCCCCACGTGGCCGCCGCCGTAGACGAGCGAGCAGCCGGCCGCGACGAGGGCTTCGCCGAATGCCTTGGCCGCCTCCGCATACACGGGCTTCGCGCCGAGCGACGACCCGCAATAGACACAGATCGACTTCATGGCTGAGCGTCCTTGGTTGCGCTCTTCGCGCCGGTCTCGCGCGGCGGCAGATAATCGTGGAATTCGCGCATCGGCAGCTTGCCGGAGACGAGATCGTCGAACAGCTGGCGCGAGCGGCCGCGCAGATATGGCGCCATGATCGAAATCACGTGCACGCTGACCTGATGCAGCTCGACGCGAATGGCTTCCTGATCGTTGTACTTGCGCGGGTTCATGACGAACTGGTACGACAGCCAATACGTGGCGATGACGCCCATGTTCGTCGAAATGACCTGGATTTCGTCGGGCGTGGCGACCATCTCGTCGTCCGCCACGAGCAACTCGCACATCTCGCGCGCGAAGCGCACCTTATGGCTGATGATTTGCTTGAAATGCATCTCGAGCGTGCGATTTCGCGCGAGCAGGTCGTTGAGATCGCGATAAAGGAAACGGTACTGCCACATGAAATCGGCCATGTATTGCAGATAGGACCACGTTTCGTCGATCGTCGGACGATGGTCCTCCGGAAATCGGAGCCGCTTTTCGATCGCCTGCTCGAATTGCGCAAAAATACTATTAATAATATCGTCTTTATTGCGGAAGTGGTAATAGAGATTGCCGGGGCTAATCTCCATTTCCTCCGCGATCGTGGTCGTCGTGACGTTCGGCTCGCCGATCTCGTTGAACAGTTTCAACGACAGCTCGAGGATCCGTTCGCGGGTGCGGCGGGGAGTTTTCGCTTCCATGTCGTCCGGCCCAGTGGCGCCGGGCGATGCGGGCACACGGGAGTCCGCATCGTTTCGAGCCCGGCTTGGTTGGTATGTCTTTGGGTGTTGTGGGCCGATTATAAACGCGCCATCCTCGTAGCCGGCCGCCCATTCGGGTTTTCATGGAGCACGAACGTGCGTGCTAAAAATGAGATATGACGAATGGGTAGTGGGGAGCGGACAGCATGTCAGTGGCCGGCGCCCGTCAGCCGGCTGAGCCATGCGGCGGCAAGCGGGCCCACGATCAACCCCCAGGTGAGGACGCAGACCACGAGAGCCACCGTCACGGCGGCGCTGCCGAGATCCTTTGCGCGGCGGGAGAGTTCGTGCCGTTCGAGGGAGATGCGGTCGATTGCCGCTTCCACGCTCGAATTCAGCAATTCGACGATCAGCACGAGCAGTACCGAGCCGATCAGAAGCACGTGCGACACGGCGTCCACGGGTACGAGCGTGCCGGCGGGCACGAGAATGGCGGCGAGCGTGAGCTCCTGACGAAACGCGCTCTCCTCGCGAATTGCGACTTGAAAGCCGCTGATCGAGTTCTTGAGCGCGTGCCATGCGCGCGTGAGTCCGCGGTTGCCCTTGTAGGGGTTGAACGGCGGCGGGGCGAGCGGATCGTCGGGCCCGAGCGGCTCGCGCGGCTCGTGGTCGTCGGCGTGGGCGGCAGGTTCGTCGCGCTTCATGCGGGGGCGTTTTCCTCGCGCCAGTGCGCGCCGGAAAGCGGCTTCAGGTGGGCTGCGAACTGTTCCGATGCGGCGCGCCAGGAAAAGCGCTCGGCCCAGGCGCGGGCGTCGGCGCGGTCGATCTTGAGTGCGTCGAGGCAGGCTTCGCGCAGATCCTCGTTCATCGCGCCGGCCCCGCCGTCGCCGAGCACGTCGATCGGGCCCGTCACGGGATACGCGGCCACCGGTGTGCCGCAGGCTAGCGCCTCGAGCAGCACGAGGCCGAACGTATCGGTGCGGCTCGGGAACACGAACACGTCCGCCGCCGCATAGACCTTGGCGAGTTCGGCTTGGCTCAGCACGCCGAGATAGTTGACCTCGGGGTAACGTGACTTGAGTTCGGCCAGCGCCGGCCCTTCGCCCGCCACCCATTTCGAGCCGGGCAGATTGAGCTTCAGAAACGCCTCGACGTTCTTTTCGATGGCAACACGGCCTACGTAGAGGAAGATCGGACGCGCTGTATTGAGGACCTTCGAGTCCATCGGATGGAAGATGTCGAGATCGACGCCGCGCGTCCAGAGCACGACGTTGCGAAAGCCGTAATGTTCGAGATCGGTCTTGACGACAGGCGTGGGCGCCATGACCGCGAGCGAGGGCCGATGGAACCAGCGCAGGAAGCGATAGGTCGCGGCGGCAGGCAGCGCGAAGCGGGCTTCGACGTATTCGGGAAAGCGCGTGTGGTAGGCGGTCGTGAACGGCAGCCCGTGTTTCATCGCATAGCGTCGGGCCGCGAGCCCGAGCGGGCCTTCGGTGGCGATGTGCAGCGCATCGGGCGCGAATTCGTCGATGCGCGCGTTCAGGCGCCGGCGCGGAAAGAGCGAAAGCCGGATTTCGGGGTAGGTCGGACAGGGAATCGTGCGGAATTCGAGCGGCGTGAGAAGTTCGACGCGGTGGCCGAGCGCCGTGAGTTCGCGCGTGGTGTTCTTCAATGTGCGCACGACGCCGTTGACCTGGGGTTCCCAGGCGTCGGTCACGATCATGATCTTCATGCGGGGGGCCTCTTGTCGGTCTCGGAAAAAAGGGCGCGCGGGCCTCAGGCAGCCGTGGCTTTCGCCTTGCGCGCGGAGGTTTGGGGCGCCCGCATGACGGTCCAGAACACGACCAGCAGCTCGCCCTCGAGGGTCTCGACGAGCGCCGAGAGGCTTTCGACCCAGTCGCCGTCGTTGCAATAGACGAGACCGTCGACGTCGCGGATTTCCGCCTTGTGGATGTGGCCGCAGACGACGCCGTCGCAGCCGCGCCGCCGGGCTTCGTCTACCATGACGTGCTCGAACGACGAGATGAAGTTCACCGCGTTTTTCACCTGATGCTTCAGGTATTGCGAGAGCGACCAGTACTGAAAGCCGAAGCGGCTGCGGATTCGGTTGAACCAGCGGTTTAGAACGAGAATCGCGGTGTAGGCCGTGTCGCCGAGGTAGGCGAGCCACTTGGCATGCTGGATGACACCGTCGAAGAGATCGCCGTGGACGATCCACAGGCGCTTGCCGAGCAGCGTCGTATGAAACGCTTCCTCGCGCACCTGGATATCGCCGAAGGCGAGATCGCAGAACTGACGCGCCGCTTCGTCGTGGTTGCCGGGGATGTAGGTGACCTGCGTGCCCTTGCGCGCCTTGCGCAGGACCTTCTGCACGACGTCGTTGTGCGCCTGCGGCCAATACCAGCCTTTTTTGAGCTGCCAGCCGTCGATGATGTCGCCGACGAGGTACAGGTATTCCGACTCGTTGTGGCGCAGGAAGTCGAGCAGGTAGTCGGCCTGGCAGCCGCTCGAGCCCAGATGAATGTCCGAGAGCCAGATCGTGCGGTAGCGATGGGGCTTGTCGACGGTGTCGTCGTGATGGGCGCTCGAAGAGGGGTCGCGCTCGGGGCCGCGCGTCGATACCGGCGTGCCGCTCGGGGCGGTGGGGTGAAACGGCACGGCATCGACGCTCGCGCCGAGCCGCTTGAAGAGCGAAGTCGCGGACGAGCGGTCCATGGCTTCTCGCGTCGAGTTGGACATGTACGCATTGCGCCATGTGCGTGTGACTGCCACATGACAGTCACGAGACGTTCTTATTACGGGCTATGGGGGCGTGGAGCGGGGCGGATTACCGCTACGCGCATTTTCATCCGCGCGTTTCCGAACCGGCTGCCGATGTTGATGAGGGCGGGCGTAGTTTTGTCGACTCGCCAAACGGCACCGTACGAACAGCACCGTATTCAAGCACTCACCCATTGACGTGCGGCGCGCCTTCAGTTGGCCGCACAGCTTGGCAAGCTGGAGATGAAAATTCTCGGACCAGACCGATAACCGCGCGATAACCGCGCAAACGCGCGGCAAATTCCCGGATGCTAATCGCGCGCGACCGCGATGATGCGGGTGCCGGCCAAACGATCATGCGGAAACTGACGCCCCGGGTGAAGTCGCGCGGCCGCGGCCCATAGCACGAACCAGCATGCCGATACCGCGAGCGTGACGGGCACGGACAGATGCAAAAGCGAATGCAGCGCCAGCGGGGGTAGAAACCAGAGCCACGCGAGCAAATAACGGGCAATGGCGCGGACAGGCGCGAGCGGCGCGCCACGAGCATCGATAACACGAAGCCGCCACGTTTTCATCGGCAATGTCTGCCCGCCGTGCGTCCAGAACCATACGAAGTAGACGGCGAGAACCACAGCGATCCAAGCTGCAAGCAGATTGTGATGAGTCAGACCGTTGCGCTGCTGGGTGAGCGTCGAAAAGAGATAGCCGGCAAAAAAGATCACGCCAAAAAGGATCACCGCTTCGTAAGCGAGCGAGGCAAGACGCCGACGTACCGTGGGTGGTGCGCCCGCGAGACCGGCGAGCGCGACCGCCTCGGCCGGCGGTTCGGCGTGCTTTGTCGGGCCGGGGCTGGCCACGCTCATGCGCCGCGGAACACGGAAGGCGCCTCGGAAGGCGAGAGCGGCGTCGGCGCAGGGGCACTCGGCGTGGCCGAGGAGCCCGGTTGGGGCGCCGCGGCGCCCGAGGCCGGCGTACCGCTCGCGGCCGCGGCGCCGCTTGCGCCGTCCGCCGATACATCGGCGAGCCGGTTGATCCCGCGAATCTCGCTTTTCACGCCCGAGGGCGGGGCGCTGACGACCGTCGGCCGGCGCTTGCGCGCGCTCGCGGCAAGCTTCGCCTTCTGTTCGGGCGACAGTTCCTGATAGGTGTTCCAGGCCTTCTGTCGGGCCTGCGGCGGCAGCGCCTTGGAAACCTGATAGTTTTCACGCGCGACGCGCCGCTGCTCGGGGGTCATCCGGACCCATTCGGCCATGCGCTCGTGCAGCCGCTTTTGCTGCTCGGGCGACATCTTGGCGAACCGCGATGCGATCTTGATCCATTTACGCTTGCGTTCGTCGCTGAACCTGTCCCACTCGGCCGCAAACGGCGCCAGCGCGGCATGCTGATCGACGCTCAGATGGGACCACGACAAGGGGTTGCTGTCGATGAGAGGCGGCAACTCGAGCGAAAGCAGCGGCGGTACCGACGCGGGCGCCGGTGCCGCGCCGCTACCCGTGCGCACGATCGGCTGCGCGGTAAAAAAACGCGGGTACGTGGCGGCAAACGCGACCGCCGATGCGATCGCGCAAGCGAAAACGACGGCCAGGCCGCGCTTGTAACTCACGCCGGTCTCCTCCAGGCCATTCGCTCAGCGCGCGCGAGAGAGGTACGCGTTGAACCCGTGGTCGAGGTACGCGTTGAGGGGGAGATCGTCGTTGAGCATGGCGGCGTCGATGTCGGCCAACTCGGCCGCGCGTTGCACATTTTCCCAGTACGCGATGCCGGCGATACCGATCAGAAGCGCGAGAATCGGCCAGACGAGCGCGAGGCGGCGCAGCGGCTTGATGCGCGGACCGGCCGCGGACATGCCGGCTGGCGCCCCGGCCAATGCGGGCACGAACACCGGCGCGTGAGCCGGCTCGGGCTTCTTGCGCGCAACGGCGAGCCGCCGCGCAGCAGCCAGCCGTTCGGCGGCCGGCGCGGGCAGGCCGGCGGCACGCTCGTCGAGCGCGCGGCACACCTTGAGCGCGAACTCGAGTTCTTTCGTGTCGGGAGCGGAAGTCATAGCGTAATTCCTTTTGCCTTGAGCGCGGCCGCCAGCGTATGCGTGGCGCGCGAGCAATGCGTTTTCACGCTGCCTTCGGAGCACCCCATCGCGGCGGCCGTCTCGGCCACATCCATATCTTCCCAATAACGCATGAGAAACGCCTCCCGTTGACGCGCCGGTAGTTTTTGGATTTCCGCGTCGATGAGTGCAAGTACTTGATCGCGTTCGAGCTTTTGCTCGCTGCTTTCGGAGCCGCTGCCGTGCTCGCCGGTCTCCAGCGTTTCGAGCAGGTCGAATTCGTCCTCGTCGCCGCCGGCGAACGAGGAGAAGAGGCTCACCCACGTATTGCGTACTTTCTGCCGACGAAAATGGTCGTGCGTTACATTTTGCAGGATACGCTGAAAGAGTAGCGGGAGTTCGGCAAGCGGCCGGTCCCCGTACTTCTCGGCCAGCTTGATCATCGCATCCTGGACGATGTCGAGCGCGGCATCGTCATCGCGCACAGCGTAGACGGTCTGTTTGAACGCCCGTCTTTCGACGGACGCCAGGAAGTCGGCGAGTTCCTTGTCTGATGCCATCCGGGAGCGGCGAAGCGCGTTCGCGCCGTAAACGTTCGAAAAAAAGTCGTAAAACCCGCGGATGCTAGCAAACTTTCGAGATAGTGGGGCGCTTCTGGCCGCCGGAAGCGGCCGCCGCGTCGTTTTTCGGGGGCGTCCGGGGCGCTTCCGACGCAAGGCGCGTGCCCGGGGCATCAGATTTTGCTTGACCGTCGGACGTACAAAAGTTAAGTTCTAAGGTTCGCAACATAAGTGACTGTCTCTTTTGAGGCGGGCCCAAGAAGTCCGCCTGTCAACTGGACGCGCCGCTTGAACCCGAGCCACAAGCCCGGCAGAGAGCACCCGATCAATTTTTTGCCGAAAATTCGAAAGGTGAATGATGAATATGCCCAGCGCGGAATTCTCCACGTCGGATACCACTCCCTCTCATGATGCCGCCTCGATCGGCGCCACCGTGCTCATGCGCGCGCTGGCCGACGAAGGCGTCGAAGTGCTCTGGGGCTACCCCGGCGGCGCGGTGCTCTACATTTACGACGAGCTTTACAAGCAGGACAAGGTTCAGCACGTCCTCGTGCGCCACGAGCAGGCTGCCGTGCACGCGGCCGACGGCTACGCGCGCGCGACGGGCAAGGTCGGCGTGTGCCTCGTGACCTCCGGTCCCGGCGTCACCAACGCGGTGACGGGCATCGCCACGGCCTACATGGATTCGATCCCGCTCGTCATCATCAGCGGCCAGGTGCCCACGGCCGCGATCGGCCAGGACGCCTTCCAGGAGTGCGACACGGTCGGCATCACGCGGCCCTGCGTGAAGCATAACTTCCTCGTGAAGGACGTGCGCGATCTCGCCGCCACGGTCAAGAAGGCGTTCTATATCGCGCGCACGGGCCGCCCGGGCCCGGTGCTCATCGATATCCCGAAGGACATCTCGAAGACGCCGTGCGACTACGAGCCGGTCAAGAGCGTTTCGCTGCGCTCGTACAACCCGGTCACGAAGGGCCATTCGGGCCAGATCCGCAAGGCTGTCTCGCTGCTCCTTTCCGCGAAGCGCCCCTACATCTACACGGGTGGCGGCATCGTGTTGGCCGACGCCTCGCGCGAACTGAACCAGCTCGCCGATCTGCTCGGCTACCCGGTCACGAGCACGCTGATGGGGCTGGGCGGCTACCGTGCGAGCGACAGGAAGTTCCTCGGCATGCTCGGCATGCATGGCACGTACGAAGCCAACATGGCGATGCAGAACTGCGACGTACTGATCGCGATCGGCGCGCGCTTCGACGATCGCGTGATCGGCAGTCCGCAGCATTTCTCGTCGCGCCCGCGCAAGATCGTTCATATCGACATCGATCCGTCGTCGATCAGCAAGCGCGTGAAGGTCGACATTCCGATCGTCGGCGACGTGAAAGAAGTGCTCAAGGAGATCATCGAGCAGTTGCAGCACGCCGAGCACGGCCCCGACACCCAGGCACTCGCCGAGTGGTGGAAGGAGATCGAGGGCTGGCGCGCGAAGCATTGCCTCAAGTACGACCGCGAGAGCACCGTCATCAAGCCGCAATACGTCGTCGAAAAGCTCTGGGAGCTCACGGACGGCAATGCGTTCGTGTGCTCCGACGTCGGCCAGCATCAGATGTGGGCGGCGCAGTTCTACCGCTTCGACAAGCCGCGCCGCTGGATCAACTCGGGCGGCCTCGGCACGATGGGCTTCGGCCTGCCGGCCGCGATGGGCGTGAAAATGGCGCATCCTGATTCGGAAGTCGTCTGCATTACGGGCGAAGGCTCGATCCAGATGTGCATCCAGGAGCTGTCCACCTGCAAGCAGTACGACACGCCCGTCAAGATCATCTCGCTGAACAACCGCTATCTCGGCATGGTCCGCCAGTGGCAGCAGATCGAATACAGCAAGCGCTATTCGCATTCCTACATGGATGCGCTGCCCGACTTCGTGAAGCTTGCCGAGGCCTACGGCCACGTCGGCATGCGCATCGAGAAAACCGCGGATGTCGAGCCCGCATTGAAAGAGGCGCTGCGGCTGAAGGACCGCACCGTTTTCCTCGATTTCCAGACCGATCCGACCGAAAACGTCTGGCCCATGGTCCAAGCCGGCAAAGGCATCACCGAGATGCTGCTCGGCGCCGAGGATCTCTGACGCAAAGCGGCGCCGTTCGCCGCGCCCGCGCCGGCCGCCTTCACGAAAGGCGGATGCGGGCGGGCGGCGGGGGCGGATGCCGCGTGGATCGACATCTGGATAAACGGGAATACGACAATGCGACATATCATCTCCGTTCTGCTGGAAAACGAACCGGGTGCGCTTTCGCGCGTGGTCGGTCTTTTTTCGGCGCGCGGCTACAACATTGAGACCTTGACGGTGGCGCCGACCGAGGACCGCTCGCTCTCGCGGATGACCATCGTTTCCATTGGCTCGGACGACGTGATCGAACAGATCACGAAGCACTTGAACCGCCTGATCGAGGTGGTGAAGGTGGTCGACTTGACCGAAGGCGCCCACATCGAGCGCGAGCTGATGCTGATCAAGGTCCGAGCGGTGGGCAAGGAGCGCGAAGAGATGAAGCGGATGGCGGACATTTTCCGCGGCCGCATCATCGACGTGACCGAGAAGACCTATACGATCGAGTTGACGGGGGCGAGCGACAAGCTCGACGCCTTCATCGAGGCGCTCGATGCGACGGTGATTCTCGAGACGGTCCGCACGGGCAGCTCGGGCATCGGCCGCGGCGAGCGCATTTTGAAAGTCTGATGCCGGTTTGATCGGCGCGGCACCCCTGGGTGGGTGCGGCGTCAAGAAGCAATTCACTGAATCGATTACGAGAAGGAACCAACATGAAAGTTTTCTACGATAAGGACGCCGACCTCTCCCTCATCAAAGGCAAGGACGTCACGATCATCGGCTACGGCTCGCAAGGCCATGCTCACGCGTTGAACCTGAAGGACAGCGGCGTGCGCGTGACGGTCGGTCTGCGTCGCGGCGGCGCGTCGTGGAAGAAGGCCGAAGGCGCCGGCCTCGCGGTGAAGGAAGTGGCCGAGGCCGTGAAGGGTGCCGACGTCGTCATGATGCTGCTGCCCGACGAGCAGATCGCCGAGGTCTACAAGAGCGAAGTGCACGCCAACATCAAGGAGGGCGCTGCGCTCGCCTTTGCACACGGCTTCAACGTGCACTACGGCCAGGTCATTCCCCGCGCCGACCTCGACGTGATCATGATCGCGCCGAAGGCGCCGGGCCACACCGTGCGCGGCACGTACTCGCAAGGCGGCGGTGTTCCGCACCTCATCGCCGTGGCGCAGGACAAGTCGGGCGCGGCGCGCGACATCGCGCTGTCGTATGCGGCGGCCAACGGCGGCGGCCGTGCCGGCATCATCGAGACGAACTTCCGCGAAGAAACCGAAACGGACCTTTTCGGCGAGCAGGCCGTGCTGTGCGGCGGCACCGTCGAGCTGATCAAGGCCGGTTTCGAAACGCTCGTCGAAGCGGGTTACGCGCCGGAGATGGCCTACTTCGAATGCCTGCACGAGCTCAAGCTCATCGTCGACCTGATCTACGAGGGCGGCATCGCCAACATGAACTACTCGATCTCGAACAACGCCGAGTACGGCGAGTACGTGACGGGTCCGCGTGTCGTCACGGAAGAGACGAAGAAGGTCATGAAGGACGTCCTCAAGGACATCCAGACGGGCGAGTACGCGAAGAGCTTCATCCTCGAAAACCGCGCCGGCGCGCCGACGCTGCAGTCGCGCCGCCGCCTGATGGCCGAGCACCAGATCGAGCAGGTGGGCGAGAAGCTGCGCGCGATGATGCCGTGGATCGCAAAGAACAAGCTCGTCGATCAGTCGAAGAACTAAAAATCGAAGCGATACCGGGGGCGGTGCGCTTGTACGTGAGTGCCCGGCCCCTATCGTTCGGTCTATCCCCTTTCCTCTCACGTTTCGGCGATGCGCCGCGGCGTGAGGTGCGGAAAGCGGACTTGGCCGCCTGAAGCCGTCCCGCGCGCCGAGCGTCGGACGGCTTTTGCTATCCTACGGTTTTACAAAAAGACTGAAACGATCCATGAATTACCCTCATCCGATCATTGCGCGCGAAGGCTGGCCGTTTATCGCGATCGCTGCCGTGCTCGCGCTCGTGGTCCACGCTTTCGCAGGGTTCGGCCTCGCCTGGCTTTTCTGGCTGCTGCTGATCTTCGTCGTGCAGTTCTTCCGCGATCCGCCGCGCCCCATCCCTACCGAGGCGAACGCCGTGCTTTGTCCTGCCGACGGGCGCATCGTCGCCGTGGAGACGACGCACGATCCGTACGCAAACCGTGAGGCGCTGAAAATCAGCGTGTTCATGAACGTGTTCAATGTCCATTCGCAGCGCTCGCCGGTCGATGGCGCGGTGACGAAGGTCGAGTACTTCCCCGGCGCGTACCTGAACGCCGCCGTGGACAAGGCCTCGCTCGAGAACGAGCGCAATGCCGTGGTGATCCAGACCGGCAGCGGCCACACGGTCACGGCCGTGCAGATCGCGGGCCTCATCGCGCGGCGCATCCTTTGCTACGTCCGGGTGGGAGAGCCGCTCACGCGCGGCCAGCGTTACGGGTTCATCCGCTTCGGCTCGCGCGTCGACGTCTACCTGCCGCTCGGAAGCCGGGCCCGGGTCTCGATCGGCGAGAAGGTGCAGGCCTCGTCGACGATTCTCGCCGAGCTCTGAGCCCGGCGCGAGGAGGTTTCGATGGCCGCATTCAAACCGCGTCGCCCGCGCACCGGCTCCTCGCCGTTGCCGCGAACGTTTCGCCGCAACAAGGCGCTCGGGGCCGAGGCCGCGAGCGCCTTGTCGCCGGCGCCCGCCGAGACGCGCCGTGCCGCGCGCCAGCAATTTCTGCGCAAGCGCGGCATCTACCTGCTGCCGAACGCGTTCACCACGGCCGCGCTCTTTTGTGGATTCTTCGCCGTGGTCCAGGCGATGAACGTCCGTTTCGAGATCGCCGCGATCGCGATTTTCGTCGCGATGGTGCTCGACGGCATGGACGGGCGCGTCGCCCGGATGACGCATACTCAGAGCGCGTTCGGCGAGCAATTCGACAGTTTGTCCGACATGGTGTCGTTCGGCGTAGCGCCGGCGCTCGTCATGTACGAATGGATACTGAAGGACCTCGGCCGCTGGGGCTGGCTGGCCGCGTTCGTCTACTGTTCCGGTGCCGCATTGCGCCTCGCGCGGTTCAACACGAACATCGGCGTGGTCGACAAGCGTTTTTTCCAAGGATTGCCGAGTCCGGCCGCCGCCGCGCTGATCGCAGGCTTCGTCTGGCTCGCGACCGACAACCGCGTGCCGCTCAAGCTCGTCTGGTTGCCCTGGGTCGCGTTCGCGCTGACCGTCTATGCCGGCGTGACGATGGTCTCGAACGCGCCGTTTTATAGCGGCAAGGCGCTCGACGTGCGTCACCGCGTGCCGTTTGCGGCGATTCTGCTTGTCGTGGTGGCGTTCGTGCTCGTCTCGTCCGATCCGCCGTTGATGCTGTTCGGCCTTTTCGTGCTCTACGGCATGTCCGGCTACCTGTTTTGGGCTTATCTCGCACTGCGCCGGCGGGAAAACCCGGCACGGTCGGCCCAGCACGAGCATTGATCCATGGCCCGGCCGGCCGCAGCGCGGGCCGGGCTGATTGCACGATTTCGCGAATGCCGCTATAGTCGGCGACATGCTGAATTTCGCATTTCCCCCCCTATTCCTGCCCGCCTGTGCGCCGCTAAGCGGCCTAGCACTAGCGTCGGCGCGCCTTGCGCGCTGATCGTCCTCGCCTCCGTCTGCCTCGTTCGCTCTTCGGCGTCGCCAGCGGTGGCGACAACGCCCGAATTCCCTTTTCAGACCGTGAACCGTCCCCTGGAGACCTGAGATGGCAGACAAGTTGATAATTTTCGACACGACGTTGCGCGACGGCGAGCAGTCGCCCGGCGCGTCGATGACGAAAGAGGAAAAGATCCGCATCGCAAGGCAACTCGAGCGGATGCGCGTCGACGTCATCGAGGCGGGGTTCGCGGCCAGCTCGAACGGCGACTTCGATGCGATCAACGCCATCGCGTCGATCGTCAAGGACAGCACGGTCTGCTCGCTCGCTCGGGCAAACGATCGAGACATCCAGCGCGCGGCCGATGCGCTGGCCCCGGCCGAGCGCTTCCGCATTCACACCTTCATCGCCACTTCGCCGCTGCACATGGAGAAGAAGTTGCGCATGACGCCGGATCAGGTCTTCGAGCAGGCGCGCCTCGCCGTGCGCTTCGCGCGCAAGTTCACTGACGACGTCGAGTTCTCCCCCGAGGACGGCAGCCGCTCGGACATGGATTTCCTGTGCCGGGTACTCGAAGCGGTGATCGACGAGGGCGCACGGACGATCAACATCGCCGATACGGTGGGCTACGGTGTACCCGAGCTCTACGGCAGCCTCGTCAAGACGCTGCGCGAGCGCATTCCGAATTCGGACAAGGCGATCTTTTCGGTGCACTGCCATAACGACCTCGGCATGGCGGTGGCGAATTCGCTCGCGGGCGTGAAGATCGGCGGCGCGCGCCAGGTCGAATGCACCATCAACGGGCTCGGCGAGCGCGCGGGCAATACGGCCCTCGAGGAAATCGTGATGGCCGTGAAGACGCGCAAGGACTACTTCGGGCTCGAGGTTGGCCTCGATACGACGCAAATCGTGCCCGCATCGAAGCTCGTCTCGCAGATCACGGGCTTCGTGGTGCAGCCGAACAAGGCGGTGGTGGGCGCAAACGCGTTCGCGCACGCGTCGGGCATTCACCAGGACGGCGTTCTGAAAGCGCGCGATACCTACGAGATCATGCGTGCGGAAGACGTGGGCTGGTCGGCCAACAAGATCGTGCTCGGCAAGCTCTCGGGCCGCAACGCGTTCAAGCAGCGTCTGCAGGAACTCAACGTGACGCTCGAAAGCGAGAGCGAACTCAATACGGCCTTTGCGCGCTTCAAGGAACTGGCCGATCGCAAGTCCGAGATCTTCGACGAAGACATCATCGCGATCGTCAGCGAAGAGTCGGCGGCTGCAGCGGAGCGCGAGCGTTACAAGTTCGTGTCGCTCGCGCAGCACTCGGAGACGGGCGAGCGCCCGCATGCACGCGTCGTTTTCTCGGTGGACGGCAAGGAGACGGTTGGCGAGGCGCGCGGCAACGGCCCCGTGGATGCAACGCTCAATGCGATCGAGGGCGAAGTCGGCAGCGGCTCCGAGCTGCTGCTCTATTCGGTCAACGCGATCACGACCGGCACGCAGGCTCAGGGCGAGGTGACCGTGCGGCTTTCGAAGAACGGGCGCATCGTGAATGGCGTCGGCACGGATCCCGATATCGTCGCCGCTTCGGCGAAGGCTTACATTTCCGCGCTCAACAAGCTCTATACCAACGTCGAGAAGGTCAATCCCCAGGCCATCTGATCCAGGTCCGGCCGCCCGTTGCGGCGCCGCGGCCGCATGCGAATATCTGCCCTCGCGCCGGCTTTGCCGGGCGAGGGCTTTTTCATGGCCTTCCGCGCCCGCGGCGAGCCGCTCAGGTACGCCCGCGCTGAGAACCCGAATCAGAACCCGAAGTGGCGGCGGTCGGGGTCGTGCAGTGGATCGGGCGTTTTCTGCGTGAGGCGCAGGATGCCCTGATCGTCGAAATAGAAGTTGTAGAGCATGTACCAGACGCCGTCCTCGAGGTAACGGTAGCTCCATACCTCGCGCTTCATGAGGGGGAAGTACGACGTCTCGACGGGACGGCCGAAGTTCACGAGGACATCGCGCTTCGTCCACTGGCCGATCTGCGCCTTGTAGAACTCGTTCGGTTGCAGCACCTGCCGCAGCTTGAGAACCTTGCCCGAAGCGTCGACGTCAGCCGCGACGGTCACTTCGCCGAACGGCTGAGTGGGCCACATGAGCCGCTTGCCGCCGTCGGGCAGATCGTAGACCTCGCGTGGCGGGCCGAAGCGCGCGACAACGGCGGACGCGTCCTCGCCGGGCTGGAATCGCTCCCACGGTTGAACGCAGCCGGCAAGCAGCAGGGCTGTGCAGGCGAACAGGGCAGAAAGGCGCTTTCCGATCGACATGGTTATTCTCCGTTGCGCGTGCGTGCGTGCGTGCGCGGCGGCTGCTCCATACGGCCGCCCGCGGCGTGTAGCGGGGTTTTATCACGGCTTCGGGTTTGTTGGACAGCAGCCAGGCAAAACGGTGCGGCCGATGGCCGCTGCTCGCTTGCGGTGCGGGCTTGCCGAGCCGCAGCCGCCCAGCCTATGATCCGCGCTTCGATCGAATAGGAGGAAAAGCCGATGGGCAGATGGATTAGCCGCGTCGCCGCGGTCGCCGTCCTGGGCGCGTGGGCCATCGCGGCCGCCGCTGCGGGCGGGGAGGGCGGCGCCGGAACGGGAGCGGCGGAGCCGGTGAGGCTGGCGCTCGTCGAGGGCATGTCGGGGCCGTTCGCCGATGCGGGCGCGGCCGTCGAGCGCAATCTGCGTTTCGGCGTCGAGCGCGTGAATGCGCGCGGCGGCGTCACGCTCGCCGACGGGCGGCATCCGCTCGAACTCGTCGTGATGGACAGCCGCGGCGGCGTGGAGGAGGCGCTCGTGCAGCAGCGGGCCGCGGCTGACCGCCGCATCCCGTTCATCCTGCAGGGCAATGGCTCGGCGGTCGCGGCCGCGCTCGTCGCGGCCATCGACAAGCACAACGCCCGCGAGCCCGGCAATCGCGAGCTTTTTCTCAATTATTCGGCCGACGACCCGGCGCTCACAGGTGCCGGCTGCAGCTTCTGGCATTTCCGCTTCGACGCCCACGCGGGCATGCGCATGAACGCGCTGGCCGACGTGATCGCTGGCGAGCGGGCCGTGAAGAAGGTCTATCTGCTGAATCAGGATTACAGCTTCGGGCACGACGTGAGTGCGCTTGCCCGTGAGTCGCTGGCCGCGCGCCGGCCTGACATTGCCGTGGTGGGCGACGAATTTCATCCGATCGGTCGCGTGAAGGATTTCACCCCTTATCTCGCGAAAATCCGCGCGAGCGGGGCCGACGCCGTCGTGACCGGCAACTGGGGCAACGATCTGACTCTGCTCGTGAAAGCGGCGCGCGAGCAGGGTTACGTCGGGAAGTTCTACACGTTCTACGGCAACAGCCTCGGGGCGCCGGCCGCGCTCGGCGACGCTGGCGTCAAGCGCGTGGTGGCGGTGGCCGACTGGCATCCGAACGCCGGTGCGTCGGCGCTTTTCGCCGATCGGGCCTCGGGCGCGAAACCGGCGCTCTCGGATGCCTACTACGCGGCGTTCCGCGCGCGTTTTCCGGCTGCCCGCGACGATTACCCCGTGCTGCGCATGGAAATCATGATCGAGATGCTGGCCGACGCGATTTCACGCGCACGCACGACCGACGCCGCGGCGGTGGCCAGGGCGCTCGAGGGTATGAAGTACGACAACGGGTTTCAGCGCGCGACGATGGAGGCGGCCGATCACCAATTGATCCAGCCCCTTTATGTGATGGAGATGGACAAGGCGGGGACCACGGGCGTGCGGTTCGACAACGAGGGGTCGGGGTATGGCTTCCGAACCGTGCTTGCACTATCGCCGGAGAAAACCCGCCTGCCGAGCGTGTGCCGAATGAAACGGCCGTGATCGAGGCAGCCCGCATGGGACGCGCGCGAGCGACCTCCCGGCGCCCGGATGCCCGAGCTGGCGCCCGGGCATGGCAGCCGGGGCCGGGCCGACAGGCGGCTGCCTTTGCCGGTGGCGGACGTGATACAATGCGCGCTTCGTCGTAACCCACGGCACGGCCTTTCTTCCGTGACCGCCTGTTTGCTTTAAAGGAAATCAAATGTCTGTTGCTGATATCAAGAAGTCCGAAATCGTCGAGAAGTTTGCTCGCGCCGCGAACGATACGGGTTCGCCCGAAGTGCAGGTCGCGCTGCTGACCTCGCGCATCAACGAACTGACCCTCCACTTCAAGTCGCACACGAAGGATCACCACAGCCGCCGCGGCCTGCTGCGCATGGTGAGCCGCCGTCGCAAGCTGCTCGACTATTTGAAGGGCAAGGATGCCGACCGCTACCGCTCGCTGATCGAGAAGCTGGGTCTGCGCAAGTAATTGGTCATCGTCGTTTCATGCAAGATGCCTGTGTCAGTCTGCTGATGCAGGCATTTTGTTTTTCGCGTCGGCACTAGTGGCCCCTTGGGCGGCTACCGGTGCACCGCGTGGAGCTGTGGCTGGAGTGAGCTTTGGTTGCCCGCCGGCGAGGCGCTCGAGCGCCCGCGCCGGCCCACGCTAAGCCCATGCCGGCTCAATGCAGGGTTGCCGGCCGCAGCGAGCGCTTCAGGGCTTGCTGCGGTTGCATGCAAAGCTGAACGGCACGCGCCATGCGGCGTGCCGGGCAAGGCGGCATTGCGCGAAGGGTGCGCGTGCCGGCTTCGCCGAAACGGGCCGCCCGGGCGGGTAGAGCTTTGTGTCATTCCAGTACGACGCACGCGTTTTTCGCGAGCATGGCGCTGGAATGGCATAACACTCCTCATCCTGCCGGCGCCGGCCATCGGCGCCGCCCGCCTCGGTTCGACGGGAGGCCAGGCGGCGATACGCACAATGAGATAGCAAGAAAGCAAGGAGTGACCATGTCAATGTTCAATAAAGTCGTCAAAGAGTTTAAGTGGGGGCAGCATACCGTTCGCCTCGAGACGGGCGAGATCGCCCGCCAGGCGACAGGCGCCGTCATCGTCGACGTGGAAGACACCGTCGTGCTCGCCACCGTGGTCGGTGCGAAGACGGCCAAGCCCGGTCAGGATTTTTTCCCGTTGACCGTCGATTACATCGAAAAGACCTACTCGGCCGGCAAGATCCCGGGCGGCTTCTTCCGCCGCGAGGGCCGCCCGTCCGAACTCGAGACGCTGACCTCGCGCCTCATCGACCGCCCGCTGCGTCCGCTTTTCCCCGAAGGCTTCTACAACGAAGTGCAGGTCGTCATCCACGTGCTGTCGGTCAACCCCGAGATTCCGGCCGACGTGCCGGCGATGATCGGCGCGTCGGCGGCGCTTGCCGTCTCCGGCCTGCCGTTCCACGGCCCGGTGGGTGCCGCGCGCGTTGCCTACGTCAATAACGAGTACGTGCTGAACCCCACGCGCTCGCAGATGAAGGATTCGCGTCTCGAACTCATCGTTGCGGGCACCGAGCGTGCCGTGCTGATGGTCGAGTCGGAAGCCGACCAACTGCCGGAAGACGTGATGCTTGGCGCCGTCGTGTTCGGCCATGAGCAGATGCAAACGGCGATCGACGCGATCCACGAACTCGTGCGCGATGGCGGCAAGCCCGAATGGGACTGGCAGCCCGCCGCGAAGAACGAGGCGCTGATCGCGCGCGTGACGGATCTTGCGTACGGTGACCTGACGGCTGCCTACCAGATCCGCAACAAGCAGGAGCGCTCGACGAAGCTCAAGGAGATCTACGCCGCGACGGGCGCAAAGCTCGACGAGGAAGCGCTTGCCGCCGGTACGGTGCCCGCAGACAAGGCGACGATCGGCAATATCCTGTTCGATCTCGAAGCGAAGATCGTCCGCAGCCAGATCCTGAACGGCGAGGCTCGCATCGACGGCCGCGACACGCGCACGGTGCGCCCGATCGAGATCCGTACCGGCGTGCTGCCGCGCACGCACGGCTCGGCGCTCTTCACGCGCGGCGAGACGCAGGCGCTCGTCGTGGCGACGCTCGGCACGAAGGGAGACGAGCAGATCATCGACGCGCTCGAAGGCGAGTACCGCGAGCGCTTCATGCTCCACTACAACATGCCGCCGTTCGCCACCGGCGAAACGGGGCGCGTCGGCTCGCCGAAGCGCCGCGAGATCGGCCATGGCCGCCTCGCCAAGCGTGCGCTGGCCGCCTGCCTGCCGAGCGCTGACGAATTCGGCTACTCGATTCGCGTCGTGTCGGAAATCACCGAGTCGAACGGCTCGTCGTCGATGGCGTCGGTTTGCGGCGGCTGTCTCGCGCTGATGGACGCCGGCGTGCCGATGAAGGCGCACGTGGCCGGTATCGCGATGGGTCTCATTCTCGAAGGCAACAAGTTCGCAGTGCTGACCGACATCCTCGGCGACGAGGACCACCTCGGCGACATGGACTTCAAGGTGGCCGGTACGGCGGACGGCGTGACGGCCCTGCAGATGGACATCAAGATCCAGGGGATCACGAAGGAAATCATGCAGGTCGCGCTCGCGCAGGCGAAGGAAGGCCGCATGCACATCCTCGGCAAGATGACGGAAGCGGTTGCCGGCGCAAACACCGAACTCTCCGAGTTCGCGCCGCGAATGATCACGATCAAGATCAACCCCGAGAAGATCCGCGACGTGATCGGCAAGGGCGGGTCGGTCATCCGCGCGTTGACCGAAGAAACGGGCACGACGATCGATATCTCCGACGACGGCGTGGTGACGATCGCGAGCACGAGCAGCGAAGGCATGGCCGAGGCAAAGCGCCGCATCGAGGCGATCACGGCCGAGATCGAGGTGGGCCAGATCTACGAAGGCTCCGTGCTCAAGCTGCTCGAGTTCGGTGCGATCGTGAACATCCTGCCGGGCAAGGATGGTCTGCTGCATATTTCCGAGATCGCGAACGAGCGCATCAAGGACATCAAGGACTATCTGACCGAAGGCCAGCACGTCCGGGTGAAGGTCATCTCGACCGACGAGAAGGGCCGTGTGCGCCTGTCGTCGAAGGCGCTGCTGAACGACGCGGCGTCCGGCGCGGGGCAGCCCGAGCAGGCGCCGCAGCAGTGATGCGGTGATCTGACGCAGAAACGGCCGGTTGCGTGTCGAGCGCACCGGCCGTTTTTTTATGAGAAAGTGGGCGGATGAGCGGCGTGCCGTCCGCGCAACCGCGATCGCAGCCAGAGAGGTGACGTAGATGAAAGCAATCGAAATTACCGAGTTCGGCGGGCCGGAAGTCCTTGCGCTGGCGGAGCGGCCGACGCCCGAGCCGGCGGCCGGCGAGGTGCTCGTGAAAGTCGCCGCGTCCGGCGTGAACCGGCCTGACGTGTTTCAGCGCAAGGGTTCGTACGCGCCGCCCCCCGGTGCGTCGGATCTGCCGGGGCTCGAGATCGCGGGCGAGATCGTTGGTGGTGCGCTGGACCCGAAGCACAACCCGTTCGGCTTGAAGATGGGCGATCGCGTTTGCGCCTTGCTGGCCGGCGGTGGCTATGCGCAATACGTCGCTGTTCCGCTCGCGCAGTGCCTGCCCGTGCCGGCCGGCCTGACCGACATCGAAGCGGCGTCACTGCCGGAGACGTTCTTCACCGTCTGGAGCAACGTTTTCGATCGGGCGCAACTGGGCGCGGGCGAAGGCGGCGCGAACGAAACGCTGCTCGTACAGGGCGGCTCGAGCGGCATCGGCGTGGCGGCGATCCAGATCGCGCACGCACTCGGATTCCGTGTTTTCGCGACGGCCGGGACGGCCGACAAATGCCAGGCGTGCGAATCGCTGGGCGCCGAGCGCGCGATCAACTACAAGTCGGAAGACTTCGTCGAGGTCGTAAAATCGCTCACGAACAATCGGGGTGTCGACGTCATCCTCGATATGGTCGGGGGCGGCTATGTTCCGCGTGAGCTCTCGGCACTCGCCGATGGTGGCCGCCTGGTGCTCATCGCATTGCTCGGCGGCGCGAAAGCCGAGGTGAATCTGGGCGAAATTCTGCGCCGCCGGCTGAGCATTACGGGCTCGACGCTGCGCCCGCGCCCGGTCGAGTTCAAGGCCAAGATCGCGGCGGCGCTTGCGGCCAAGGTATGGCCGCACGTCGAATCCGGGCAGATCAAGCCGATTATCTATCGGGTGCTCCCCGCCCATGAGGCCAAGCAAGCGCATGCGCTGATGGAGAGTGGCGAACACATCGGCAAAATCGTGCTCGACTGGTCGCAGACGGTTTGACCACACAAGCCGACGCGCAGTAAAATTGCGCGTTTTGCGTGCGCGTTGCCGGATTTTCAAGGCGTCGGAAAACCGTTGCGGCGCGCCTCGGCGATCTGGTTCGTAATCGGGTTGTGAGCAGGTTGTGAGCGCGTTGTGATCGGGTCGCACCCGGTTCGCAATCGAATTACAACCGAATTACAACCGGCTTTGCGATCGGTTTGCAGCTGGCCCCCGGCATCGCGCCGCAGGGCGGGAAAGCGGGAGGAAGGGCGAGACATGGCGGATCAACGAGCGAAATGGGTGGTCGGTAACTGGAAGATGCACGGGCGGCTCGCGCAAAACGAGTCGCTGCTGCGCGCCCTCGCAAGCGGCGCCGCCGGATTGGGCGAGCGCGTGCGCGTAGGGGTATGTGTGCCGACTCCCTATCTCGCTCAGGTTCAGTCGCTGCTTGCCGGCACGCCGCTCGCCTGGGGCGTGCAGGACATTTCGGTGCACGAGCAAGGGGCTTATACCGGCGAGGTCGCGGCCGAGATGGCGGTCGAGTTCGGGGCCACGCTCGCAATCGTGGGTCACTCGGAGCGGCGGGCTTATCATGGCGAGCGTTCGGAGCTCGTGGCGGCGAAGGCGCAGCGTGCACTGAACGCGGGACTCACGCCGATCGTGTGCGTCGGCGAAACGCTCGACGAACGCGAAGCCGGCACGACCGAGTCGGTCGTCGGTGCGCAGATCGACGCGGTGCTCGCGACGTTGTCGGCGGCCGACGTTGCGCGCATCGTCGTTGCGTACGAACCGGTCTGGGCGATCGGCACCGGCAAGAGTGCAACGGCCGAACAGGCGCAAGAGGTGCACGCGTTTTTGCGTGCCCGGCTGGCAGGCAGGGATTCCGCGTTGGCGGCGGTTCCGTTGCTCTATGGCGGCAGTGTAAAAGCGGATAATGCCGAGGCATTGTTCGCGCAGGCGGACATCGACGGCGGTCTCATCGGCGGCGCGTCGTTGAAAAGCCAGGATTTTCTCGCGATCTGTGAGGCGGGCAAAGCGACGGGCGCATAACGAGTGCGAAAGTCGTCGAATGCCGGATGCGCGCATCGGCGGTAGGGCATTGCGGATCTTGGAGCCCATTGCCCCATTGCCCGATCGCAGGCGGCAAGCCGCCGGATCGTCAAACCATAACTCGGGTGAGTGTAATGCTGTTTTTGAAAACGTTGATCATCGTCGTCCAGCTGCTGTCGGCGCTCGGCATCATCGGCCTCGTGCTGCTGCAGCATGGCAAGGGTGCGGACATGGGTGCGGCATTCGGTAGCGGCGCGTCGGGTAGTCTCTTCGGCGCGACCGGCTCGGCCAACTTCCTGTCGCGTACCACGGCGGTCCTCGCCGCTGTGTTTTTCGTCACTACGCTCGCGCTCACCTACCTCGGTTCGTACAAGTCGAAACCGTCTGCTGGTGTGCTGGGTGCATTGCCCGCGCAGATGGCCTCCGCGCCTGCGTCCGCCGTTGCGGCACCGGTGCCTGCATCTGCTTCGAGCGAGACGGTGCCGAAGTAAAAATTTTTGCGCGGCTGTACATTTGTGCGTTGAACAATTTTGATAGACAGGTTAGAATTTAAGTCTTGAAGCGATTCGCGGGTCGATCAATCAAGTTGTGCGAGTTGTGTCCCGGATTGCAGACAGTGCCGACGTGGTGAAATTGGTAGACACGCTATCTTGAGGGGGTAGTGGCGAAAGCTGTGCGAGTTCGAGTCTCGCCGTCGGCACCAAAGTTATCCAATGCCAGCCGCATGCTTCGCTTCGGCTGGCATTGTCACTTCTGGGGTTTGCTTGCGGGATCCTTGCGATGCCGGGGCATGATGAAGTGAATACATCGGCGGGGATGCGGCAGTTTGTCTCTCCGCGGCACTCAGAACCAACCGATAGAGGATAGTCTTGAACCTCGCAGCCTACTTCCCCGTATTGCTATTCCTTCTCGTGGGCCTGGGTTTAGGCGTTGCGCTCGTAACGGTCGGCAAGGTCCTCGGTCCCAACAAGCCTGATAACGACAAGAACTCGCCGTACGAGTGCGGCTTCGAGGCGTTCGAAGACGCGCGCATGAAGTTCGACGTGCGCTACTACCTCGTCGCCATCCTCTTCATCATTTTCGATCTCGAGACCGCGTTCCTGTTTCCGTGGGGTGTGGCCCTGCGCGACATCGGCTGGCCCGGCTTCATGGCGATGATGATTTTCCTGCTCGAACTCCTCTTGGGCTTTGCCTATATCTGGAGGAAGGGCGGGCTCGAGTGGGAGTGATGGCTTAATCGCCGGTTTCTCGCGGGAAGGCCGAGCTCGCCATCCCGTCTGGAGTGCAAAGCAATGAGTATCGAAGGGGTCTTGAAGGAAGGGTTTGTCACCACCACGGCTGACAAACTGATCAATTGGACGCGCACGGGTTCGCTCTGGCCGATGACGTTCGGCCTCGCCTGTTGCGCCGTCGAGATGATGCATGCGGGCGCCGCTCGCTACGATCTCGACCGGTTCGGCGTCGTGTTTCGGCCGAGTCCGCGTCAGTCCGACGTCATGATCGTCGCCGGCACGCTGTGCAACAAGATGGCGCCCGCGCTGCGCAAGGTCTACGACCAGATGGCCGAGCCGCGATGGGTGATCTCGATGGGTTCGTGCGCCAACGGCGGCGGCTATTACCACTACTCGTACTCCGTCGTGCGTGGCTGCGACCGCATCGTGCCGGTCGACGTCTACGTGCCCGGCTGCCCGCCGACCGCCGAGGCGCTGGTCTACGGTGTGATCCAGCTTCAAGCGAAGATCCGCCGGACCAACACCATCGCCCGTCAATAAGCTTTTCGCTTCCCCACAATATGGCAAGCAAACTCGAGACCCTCAAAGCGAACCTCGAGGCGGCCGTCGGCGGCCGTCTGTCGAGCATCACCGAATCGGTCGGGGAATTGACGATCGTCGTGAAGGCGAGCGATTACCTCGAAGTCGCCAAGCGTCTGCGCGATGACCGCTCGCTCGGTTTCGAGCAACTGATCGATCTGGCCGGCATCGATTATCAAACGTACGGCGACGGCGCCTACGACGGTCCGCGCTTCGCGGCCGTGCTGCATCTGCTGTCGGTGGCCAACAACTGGCGCTTGCGCGTACGCGTATTCGCACCCGATGACGATATGCCCGTCGTGCCGTCGGTCGTCGACATCTGGAGTTCGGCGAACTGGTACGAGCGCGAGGCGTTCGACCTTTACGGTCTCGTGTTCGAAGGCCACCCGGATCTGCGCCGCATCCTCACCGACTACGGCTTTATCGGTCACCCGTTCCGCAAGGATTTCCCGGTTTCGGGCTACGTCGAAATGCGTTACGACCCGGCGGAAAAGCGGGTTGTCTACCAGCCGGTGACGATCGAGCCGCGCGAGATCACACCGCGCGTGATCCGCGAGGATCGCTACGGCGGTCTCAAACACTAAGAGGGCGCCATGGCAGAGATCAAGAACTACACGCTCAACTTCGGTCCGCAGCACCCGGCGGCGCACGGTGTGCTGCGCCTCGTGCTCGAACTCGACGGCGAAGTGATCCAGCGCGCCGATCCGCACATCGGTCTGCTGCATCGGGCTACCGAGAAGCTGGCGGAAAACAAGACCTTCATTCAGTCCGTGCCTTATATGGATCGTCTCGACTACGTGTCGATGATGGTCAACGAGCACGGCTATGTACTCGCGATCGAAAAGCTGCTCGGCATCGACGTGCCGGTGCGTGCCAAATACATTCGCGTGCTCTTCGACGAAGTCACGCGCGTGCTGAACCACCTGATGTGGATCGGTGCACACGCGCTCGACGTCGGCGCCATGGCCGTGTTCCTCTACGCATTCCGTGAGCGCGAAGACCTCATGGACGTCTACGAGGCCGTGTCCGGTGCGCGCATGCATGCGGCGTATTACCGCCCGGGCGGCGTCTACCGCGACCTGCCCGATGCGATGCCGCAGTACAAGGCATCGAAGATCCGCAACGCGAAGGCCCTCGAGAAGATGAACGAGGCGCGCCAGGGCTCGCTGCTCGACTTCCTCGACGATTTCTTCACGCGCTTTCCGGGCTGCGTCGACGAATACGAGACGCTGCTCACCGACAACCGGATCTGGAAGCAGCGCCTGGTCGGCATTGGTGTCGTATCGCCCGAGCGCGCGCTGCAGCTCGGTATGACGGGTCCGATGCTGCGCGGCTCGGGCATCGAGTGGGATCTGCGCAAGAAGCAGCCCTACGAGGTCTACGATCAGCTCGATTTCGACATTCCCGTGGGCGTGAACGGCGATTGCTACGACCGTTATCTGGTGCGCGTGGAAGAGATGCGCCAGTCGACGCGCATCGCGAAGCAGTGTATCGAGTGGCTGCGCAGGAATCCGGGCCCGGTGATGATCGACAATCACAAGGTCGCACCGCCTTCGCGCGTGGGCATGAAGTCGAACATGGAAGAGCTGATCCATCACTTCAAGCTCTTCACGGAAGGGTTTCACGTGCCGGAAGGCGAAGCCTACGCGGCGGTCGAGCATCCGAAGGGCGAGTTCGGCATTTATCTGGTGTCGGACGGTGCGAACAAGCCGTATCGGCTCAAGATCCGCGCTCCCGGCTACGCGCATCTGGCGTCGCTCGACGAGATGGCGCGCGGCCACATGATCGCGGATGCCGTCACGATCATCGGCACGCAGGACATCGTGTTCGGCGAGATCGACCGTTGAAGAAGCAGCGGATGCCGCGCGTCGTCGGCGCGGCTCCGCGTGGTCGCAAGGAATGCCGGGTCTGCCGCCGCCAATACGGCGGCAGGTTTTTGTTCGGTAGGTATTGAAAGAGTCGTGTCAGAAAATGATCTCAGCTGAAGGCCTGAAAGAAATCGATCGTGCGATCGCGAAGTATCCCGCCGATCAGAAACAGTCGGCCGTGATGGCGGCGTTGGCCGTCGCCCAGGAAGAGCATGGCTGGCTCTCGCCCGAGCTCATGCAGTTCGTCGCGAACTATCTCGACATGCCGGCCGTGGCCGTGCAGGAGGTCGCGACGTTCTACACGATGTACGAGACGAAGCCCGTCGGCAAGTACAAGATCACCCTCTGCACGAACCTGCCGTGCCAACTCGGCCCTGACGGCGGCGCCGAGAGCGCGGCCGAATATTTGAAGCAAAAGCTCGGCATCGACTTCGGCGAGACCACGGCCGACGGCCGCTTCACGCTGAAGGAAGGCGAGTGCATGGGCTCGTGCGGCGATGCCCCGGTACTGCTCGTGAACAATCACCGCATGTGCAGCTTCATGAGCCGCGAGAAGATCGACCAGCTGCTCGAGGAACTTTCGAAATGACGTCTTTGCACGATCGCCACATCAAACCGCTGATTCTCGCGGGCCTCACGGGCGAGAACTGGCATCTCGAAGATTACGTCGCGCGCGGCGGCTACAAGCAGCTGCGCCGTATCCTCGAAGAGAAGATTCCCCCCGAGCAGGTGATCGCGGACGTCAAGGCGTCGGGTCTGCGCGGCCGCGGAGGGGCAGGCTTCCCGACCGGGCTGAAGTGGAGCTTCATGCCGCGTCAGTTCCCGGGTCAGAAGTACCTCGTTTGCAACTCGGACGAAGGCGAGCCGGGCACGTTCAAGGACCGCGACATCCTGCGCTGGAACCCGCACGCTCTCATCGAAGGGATGGCGATCGGCGCGTATGCGATGGGCATCTCGGTCGGCTACAACTACATTCACGGCGAGATCTTCGACGTCTACCGGCGCTTCGAGGAAGCGCTCGAGGAGGCGCGCCGAGCGGGCTACCTCGGCGAGAACATGCTCGGCTCGGGCTTCTCGTTCCAGCTTCACGCGCACCACGGCTACGGCGCCTACATCTGCGGCGAGGAAACGGCGCTGCTCGAGTCGCTCGAAGGCAAGAAGGGCCAGCCGCGCTTCAAGCCGCCTTTCCCGGCGAGCTTCGGCGTGTACGGCAAGCCCACCACGATCAACAACACCGAAACGTTCGCGGCCGTGCCGTTCATTCTCGAGATCGGGCCGCAGGCCTACCTCGAACTGGGCAAGCCGAACAACGGCGGCACGAAGATCTTTTCGGTGTCGGGCGACGTCGAGCGCCCGGGCAACTACGAAGTGCCGCTCGGCACCCCGTTCGCCACGCTCATGGAGCTGGCCGGCGGCGTGCGTGGCGGCAGGAAACTGAAGGCGGTCATTCCCGGCGGCTCGTCGGCACCCGTGGTGCCCGGTGACATCATGATGCAAACCGATCTCGACTACGATTCGATCGCGAAGGTCGGCTCGATGCTCGGTTCCGGCGCCGTGATCGTCATGGACGAAACGCGCTGCATGGTGCGCTCGTTGCTGCGTCTGTCGTACTTCTACTACGAGGAATCGTGCGGCCAGTGCACGCCGTGCCGCGAGGGCACGGGCTGGCTGTGGCGCGTGGTGAACCGCATCGAGCATGGCGAGGGACGTCAGGAAGACCTGGACCTCCTGAACTCGGTGGCCGAAAACATCATGGGCCGCACGATCTGCGCGCTCGGCGATGCGGCGGCGATGCCGGTGCGCGGCATGCTCAAGCACTACTGGGACGAATTCGCGTACCACGTGGAGCACAAGCACTGCATGGTCGGCCCGCACGCGGGTGCATCGGCGACGGAGGCCGTGCCCGCGTAAGATGCGCGGCACACGAAGTCGAGCGTTTCATCGTTTCGTCGAACGCTTGCCGGAGAGCTCGGCGAGCCGCGGGGCGGGCAAGGAAGCAGACAAGGCATTGAGGACCCCCAGGGCTGACGCAAGGCGTGAGGCCTCCTGGGGGGACGATCCCTGGCGGGACTTCCCGCGGGGCGGGAAATTCGGGGCGGCCCCGGGTTTCCTCGGCAGCGGTAATAGGTTAAGGACCATTCACCATCATGGTTGAACTTGAAATAGACGGCAAGAAGGTCGAGGTGCCCGAAGGCAGCATGGTGATCCAGGCTGCGCACAAGGTGGACACGTACATTCCGCACTTCTGCTATCACAAGAAGCTTTCGATCGCGGCCAACTGCCGGATGTGTCTCGTCGAAGTCGAAAAGATGCCGAAGGCCGTACCGGCCTGCGCCACGCCGGTTTCGGCCGGCATGATCGTGCGCACGACTTCCGAGAAGGCCGTGAAGGCGCAGCAATCGGTGATGGAATTCCTGCTCATCAATCACCCGCTCGACTGCCCGATCTGCGATCAGGGCGGCGAGTGCCAGCTGCAGGATCTCGCCGTCGGCTACGGCAAATCTTCCTCGCGCTACAGCGAAGAGAAACGCGTGGTGTTCCACAAGAATGTCGGCCCGCTCATCTCGATGGAAGAGATGACCCGCTGCATTCATTGCACGCGCTGCGTGCGCTTCGGCCAGGAAATCGCCGGCGTGATGGAACTCGGCATGCTGGGCCGCGGCGAACATTCGGAAATCACCACGTTCGTCGGCAAGACGGTCGACTCCGAGCTGTCGGGCAACATGATCGATCTGTGCCCGGTTGGTGCGCTCACGAGCAAGCCGTTCCGCTACAGCGCTCGTACGTGGGAGCTCTCGCGCCGCAAGTCGGTGAGCCCGCACGATTCCGTCGGCGCCAATCTCGTCGTGCAGGTGAAGAACAACCGCGTCATGCGCGTGCTGCCGCTCGAGAACGAAGCGATCAACGAGTGCTGGATCTCCGACAAGGATCGTTTCTCGTACGAAGCGCTCGCCAGCGAGGAGCGTCTTACTCAGCCGATGATCAAGCAAGGCGGCGAGTGGATCGAGACGGATTGGCAAACGGCGCTCGAATATGTCGGCAAGGCGATGAAGGGCATCGCCGCCGACCATGGTGCCGATGCGCTCGCCATGCTGGGCAGCGCGCACAGCACGGTCGAGGAACTGTTCCTGCTCAAGCAGCTTGCCAAGGCGCTCGGCACCCCGAACGTCGACTTCCGTCTGCGCCAGACCGACTTCTCGGCGGCACCGGCCGGCGCGCCGTGGCTCGGCCTGCCGATCGCCGACCTGTCGACCATCGACGGCGGGCTCGTGATCGGCTCGTTCCTGCGCCGCGATCATCCGCTTCTGGCCGCGCGCCTGCGCCAAGCTGCGAGGACGGGGGCGAAACTGCATCTCGTGCAGGCCACGACCGACAATTCGCTCATCCCGACCGCCAAGACGATCGTCGCCGCGCCTTCGGCGTGGCTCGACGCGCTCGCGGGCATCGCCGCAGCCGTGTCGCAGACGCGTGGGGTCGCGCTGCCGGAAGGCTTCGGCGGCGCCGAGGCAACGCCCGCCGCGCAAGAAGCCGCTGCCGCGCTCGCGAACGGCGAGCGCCGCGTCGTGCTGCTCGGCAACGCGGCCGTTTCGCACCCCGATTTTGCCCGCCTGCATGCGCTCGCGCAGTGGGTCGCCGAGCATACGGGCGCGACGCTCGGCTTCCTGACGGAAGCGGCGAACACGGTGGGCGCCTACGCCGTCGGCGCGCTGCCCGACGCGGGTGGCCTCAATGCGCGGGAAGTCTTCGAAACGCCGCGCAAGGGCTATGTGCTGCTCAACGTCGAGCCCGAGTTCGACACGGCCAACCCGGCGCAGGCGCTTGCCGCGCTGAAGCAGGCCGAGACCGTCGTGATGCTGTCGTCGTTCAAGACGGGCACCGAGTACGCGGACGTACTGCTGCCGATCGCGCCGTTCACGGAAACGGCCGGCGCGTTCGTCAACGCCGAAGGCACGGTGCAGCCGTTCAATGGCGTCGTGCGTCCGCTCGGCGAGACGCGCCCGGCCTGGAAGGTGTTGCGCGTGCTCGGCAATGTGCTCGGCCTCTCGGGCTTCGACTACGACACGGCGGAAGACGTGCGCCGTGCCGCGTTGCCTGAAGGCTCGGTGGCGGCTCAGCTCTCGAACAAGGCGGGGGCGGTAGCGGCGGGCCGTACGCTGGCCAAGCCGGCAGCGGGCGCGCTCGAGCGCATTGCCGATGTGCCGATCTATCACGCCGATCCGCTCGTGCGCCGTGCACCGTCGCTGCATCTGAGCGCAGCTGCACGCGTGGCGAACACGATCGGCTTGCCGGCGGCGCTCTTCGACAAGCTCGGATTGAAGGAAGGCGACGCGGTACGCGTGCGCCAGGGCGATCGCGAGGTTCTGGCGAGCGCCGCGCGCGACGCGTCGCTGGCGGAAACGGTCGTGCGCGTGTCCGCGGCGACGCCTGCCGGCGCAGCGCTCGGCAGCCTGTTCGGTGAACTGGTGGTGGAGAAGGCGTAAATGAGCTTGTTCGATACGATCAACGCGGGCGGC
Organism: Trinickia caryophylli; assembly: GCF_034424545.1. Lineage (NCBI taxonomy): Bacteria > Pseudomonadati > Pseudomonadota > Betaproteobacteria > Burkholderiales > Burkholderiaceae > Trinickia > Trinickia caryophylli. The sequence goes on from NZ_CP139970.1 coordinate 3,420,587, forward strand.
AGCGAGGTTCTCGGCGCGGCGTGGCCCACGGTATGGGCGCTCGTGCGCATCCTCGTGGTGGCCGTCGTCATCCTGCTCTGCGTGGCTTACCTGATTCTCTGGGAGCGCAAGCTCATCGGCTGGATGCACGTTCGCCTCGGGCCGAATCGCGTGGGCCCCGCGGGCCTTTTGCAGCCGATCGCCGACGTCTTGAAGCTGCTGCTCAAGGAGGTGATTCAGCCGAGCGCAGCCAGCCGCTGGCTCTACCTCGTCGCACCGGTCATGACGGTCGTGCCTGCCTTCGCTGTCTGGGCCGTGATTCCGTTCCAGGCCAAGGCGGTGCTCGGCGATATCAACGCGGGCCTGCTGTACGTGATCGCGATCTCGTCGATCGGCGTGTACGGCGTGATCCTGGCGGGCTGGGCCTCGAACTCGAAATATGCGTTCCTGGGCTCGATGCGCGCGGCGGCGCAAATGGTGTCGTACGAAGTGTCGATGGGTTTCGCGCTCGTGGTCGTGCTGATGACCTCGGGCAGTTTGAACCTCTCCGACATCGTCGGCTCGCAAGAGCGCGGCTTTTTCGCCAGCCACGGCGTCAATTTCCTCTCGTGGAACTGGCTGCCGCTTCTGCCGGTGTTCGTCGTCTACTTCATCTCGGGTATCGCGGAAACGAACCGCCACCCGTTCGACGTGGTGGAAGGGGAATCGGAGATCGTGGCCGGCCACATGATCGATTACTCGGGCATGGGATTCGCACTCTTCTTCCTCGCCGAGTACATCAACATGATCGTGATCTCGGCGCTCACGGCCACGATGTTTCTGGGCGGCTGGAGTGCTCCGTTCGGTTTCCTGTCGTTCATCCCGGGCATCTTCTGGCTCGTCTTCAAGGTATTCCTGCTGCTGTCGGTGTTCATCTGGGCGCGCGCCACGTTCCCGCGCTACCGCTATGACCAGATCATGCGTCTCGGCTGGAAGGTGTTCCTCCCCGTGTGTATTCTCTGGGTCGTCGTGGTCGGGTTCTGGATCATGTCGCCGCTGAACATCTGGAAATAAGGGCGGACGAAAATGACCGCAATCCAAAACTTCTTCAAGACGTTTTTCCTGACCGAGCTGCTGAAGGGGCTCGCACTGACCGGGCGCTATACGTTCAAGCGCAAGTTCACGGTGCAGTTCCCCGAGGAAAAGACGCCGATCTCGCCGCGCTTTCGTGGCCTGCACGCTTTGCGCCGCTACGAGAACGGCGAGGAGCGCTGCATTGCCTGCAAGCTCTGCGAGGCGATCTGCCCGGCGCTCGCCATCACGATCGAATCGGAAACGCGCGCGGACAACACGCGCCGTACGACGCGCTACGACATCGATCTGACCAAGTGCATCTTCTGTGGTTTTTGCGAGGAGAGCTGCCCCGTCGATTCGATCGTCGAGACGCACATCCTCGAGTATCACGGCGAGAAACGCGGCGACCTGTACTTCACCAAGGACATGTTGCTGGCGGTCGGCGATCGCTACGAGGCGCAGATCGCGGCGGCGAAGGCAGCCGACGCGCCGTATCGGTAACGCGGGATCGAGCTTTTGACCGTTGTGGGTGTGCATGCGGGCTTACACGCCCGCGGCATCGCGCGGCGAGAGCCGCCAACGAAACCCTGATGCCTGACGATGGGCTAACGATGAACCGGTAATCATGGAATTCACGACCGTACTGTTCTATATCTTCGCGCTGCTCCTGACGGTGTCGGCGCTGAAGGTGATCACGTCGCGCAACCCGGTCGGGTCCGCGCTCTTTCTCGTGCTCGCGTTTTTCAACGCGGCGGCCATCTGGATGCTGCTCGAGGCCGAATTCCTCGCGATTCTGCTCGTGCTGCTCTACGTGGGCGCGGTCATGGTGCTGTTCCTCTTCGTCGTGATGATGCTGGACATCAACCTCGACGTGCTGCGCCGCGACTTCAAGCGTTTCGTGCCGATGGCGACCGTAGTCGGCGCGATCATCGTCGTGGAGACGGCGCTGGTGCTCTGGCACGGCTACGGCGGCACGGCCAATCCCGTGCACTCGGCCTCGGCCGCGGGCGGGGTAGGGGCGGGCGCCGCGATGTCGAATACGTATCTGATCGGCAAGGCGATCTACACCGATTACATTTTCGCGTTCGAAGTGGCGGGCCTCGTGCTGCTGGTCGCGATCATCGCGGCGATCGCGCTCACCGCGCGCAAGGGCAAGGACGCGAAACGCCAGCGCATTTCGGATCAGGTCAAGGTGCGCGCGAAGGACCGCGTGCGGCTCGTCAAGATGCCGGCCGAGAAGGCGCTCGAGACGGGCAAGGATGCGGCCGCGCCGGGCGAAGCCGGTGCGAACGTGGGCGCCGGCGCAGTCGGCAACAACAGTTGAGCGCCGAGGAGAAAACATGGTGACCCTGGCTCATTACCTCGTGCTCGGCGCGATCCTCTTTGCGATCGGCGTCGTCGGCATTTTCCTGAATCGTCGCAACGTCATCATCATCCTGATGGCGATCGAGCTCATCCTGCTCGCGGTGAACACGAACTTCATCGCGTTCTCGCACTACCTCGGCGACGTGCACGGACAGATCTTCGTGTTCTTCGTGTTGACCGTGGCGGCCGCCGAAGCGGCCATCGGCCTCGCGATTCTCGTGACCCTGTTCCGCACCCTCGACACGATCAACGTCGAGGATCTCGATCAGCTCAAAGGTTAAATTCAGGCACTGCTGTTATGTCCACGACACTCAATGAAAACCTGCTGCTGGCGGTCCCGCTCGCACCGCTGGCCGGCTCGCTGATTGCAGGGCTGGCCGGCAAGGTGGTGGGACGCAAGGGCGCCCACCGGGTCACGATCCTCGGCGTGCTGATCTCGTTCATCCTGTCGGCGAAAGTGCTTCTCGACGTCATCGGCGGCGCGAGCTTCAACGCGACCGTCTACGAATGGATGACGGTCGGTTCGCTCAAATTCGAGGTTGGCTTCCTCATCGATTCGCTGACCGCGATGATGATGTGCGTCGTCACTTTCGTCTCGCTGATGGTGCACATCTACACGATCGGCTACATGGCGGAAGACGACGGCTACGAGCGCTTTTTCTCGTACATCTCGCTCTTCACGTTCTCGATGCTGATGCTCGTGATGAGCAACAACTTCCTTCAGCTCTTCTTCGGCTGGGAAGCGGTGGGTCTCGTGTCGTACCTGCTGATCGGTTTCTACTTCACACGCGAGAGCGCGATCTACGCCAACATGAAGGCGTTCCTCGTGAACCGCGTCGGTGACTTCGGCTTTCTGCTCGGCATCGGCCTCATTCTTGCCTACGCAGGCTCGATGAATTACGGCGAGGTGTTCGAAAAGCGCGAAGCGCTCGCGGCGTTGACCTTCCCGGGCACGCACTGGGGCCTCCTGACGGTCGCCTGCATCTGTCTTTTCATCGGCGCGATGGGTAAGTCGGCGCAGTTCCCGCTGCATGTCTGGCTGCCCGACTCGATGGAAGGCCCGACCCCGATCTCGGCGCTGATCCACGCGGCCACGATGGTGACGGCCGGTATCTTCATGGTGTCGCGCATGTCGCCGCTCTTCGAGCTGTCCGACACGGCGCTCTCGTTCATCATGGTGATCGGTGCCATCACGGCGCTCTTCATGGGCTTCCTCGGCATCGTGCAGAACGACATCAAGCGCGTGGTTGCCTACTCGACGCTCTCGCAGCTCGGCTACATGACCGTCGCGCTGGGCGCCTCGGCCTACTCGGTGTCGGTGTTCCACCTGATGACGCACGCGTTCTTCAAGGCGCTGCTGTTCCTCGGCGCGGGCTCGGTCATCATCGGCATGCACCACGATCAGGACATGCGCAACATGGGTGGCCTGCGCAAGTACATGCCGATCACCTGGATCACGTCGCTCGTCGGCTCCCTCGCGCTGATCGGCACGCCGTTCTTCTCGGGCTTTTACTCGAAGGATTCGATCATCGACGCGGTCGGGCTTTCGACGCTGCCAGGTGCGGGCTTCGCCTACTTCGCGGTCGTGGCGAGCGTGTTCGTGACGGCGCTCTACTCGTTCCGGATGTACTTTCTCGTCTTCCACGGCGAAGAGCGCTTCCGTCATCCCAAGGACTTCGGTAATGGCCATGGCGCCGAATCGGCCGCGCACGGCGCCGAGCACGGCCATGGCCATGACGAGCACCACCATGCGCACGAGCCGCACGAAACGCCGTGGGTGGTCTGGGTGCCGCTCGTGCTGCTCGCGATTCCGTCGGTCATCATCGGCGCCATCGCAATCGGCCCGATGCTCTACGGCGACTTCTTCCAGCATGGCGTTGCGTTCGAGAAGGTCATCTTCATCGGCGAGAACCACCCGGCGCTCGAGGAAATGACGAAGGAATTCCACGGCTGGGTTGCGATGGGCCTCCATTCGGTGTCCGCGTTGCCGCTGTGGCTGGCGCTCGCCGGCGTCGTGACCGCCTGGTTCCTCTATCTGAAGCGTCCCGATTTGCCTGCCGTGATCCGCCGTGCCTTCGGTCCGATCTACACGCTGCTCGAGAACAAGTACTACATGGACAAGATCAACGAAGTCGTCTTCGCGAGGGGCGCGGTGGCCATCGGCCGCGGGCTCTGGAAAGAGGGCGATGTCGTGGTCATCGACGGTGTCGTCAACGGGAGCGCGCGCTTCATCGGCTGGTTCGCGAGCGTGATCCGCTTCCTGCAATCCGGTTACATCTACCACTACGCGTTCGCCATGATTATCGGCATGCTGGGGCTCCTTACCCTGTTTGTAACGCTCGGCGGCAGCAAATAAGGCGGGGGACACTTAATGCACTCTTTTCCGATTCTTAGTACCGCGATCTGGCTGCCGATCGTTTTCGGCCTCGCCGTGCTCGCCATTGGCTCCGACAAGAACCCCGGGCCCGCACGCTGGCTCGCGCTGATCGGCGCCGTCCTCGGCTTCATCGTGACGCTGCCGCTCGTGACGGGCTTCGATCCGGCTACGGCCGACCTGCAGTTCGTCGAAAACGCACCCTGGATCGAGCGCTTCCATATCGCCTATCACCTCGGCGTGGACGGCATCTCGATGTGGTTCGTCGTGCTGACCGCACTCATTACGGTCATCGTCGTGATCGCGGGCTGGGAGGTGATCACGAAGAACGTGTCGCAATACCTGGCCGCGTTCCTGATCCTCTCGGGGATCATGGTCGGCGTGTTTTCGGCGGCGGACGGCTTGCTTTTCTACGTCTTCTTCGAAGCGACGCTGATTCCGATGTACCTGATCATCGGCGTGTGGGGCGGACCGAACCGGATCTATGCCGCGTTCAAGTTCTTCCTCTACACGCTGGCCGGCTCGCTGCTGATGCTGGTCGCGCTGATCTACCTGTACGTGCAAACGGGCACGTTCGATCTGGCGACGTGGCAAAAGGCGCCGCTCGCGATGACGCCGCAGGTACTGCTCTTCATTGCCTTCTTCCTGGCGTTCGCGGTGAAGGTGCCGATGTGGCCCGTGCACACGTGGTTGCCTGACGCGCACGTGGAAGCGCCGACGGGCGGCTCGGTCGTGCTGGCCGCCATCATGCTGAAGCTCGGTGCGTACGGCTTCCTGCGTTTTTCGCTGCCGATCACGCCCGACGCGAGCCATGCGCTCTCGTCCGTCGTCATCGCGCTGTCGCTGATCGCCGTCATCTACATCGGGCTCGTCGCCATGGTGCAGGCCGACATGAAGAAGCTCGTCGCGTATTCGTCGATCGCGCACATGGGCTTCGTCACGCTCGGCTTCTTCATCTTCAACGAGCTCGGCGTGGAAGGCGCGATCGTTCAGATGATTTCCCACGGCTTCGTCTCGGGCGCGATGTTCCTTTGCATCGGCGTGCTCTACGACCGCATGCACTCGCGCCAGATCGCCGACTACGGCGGTGTGGTGAACGTCATGCCGAAGTTCGCCGCGCTCGCGATGCTGTTCTCGATGGCCAACTGCGGGCTGCCGGGCACCTCGGGCTTCGTCGGCGAATTCATGGTCATCCTCGCGTCGGTCCAGTACAACTTCTGGATTGCGTTCGGCGCCGGCTTCACCCTGATTCTTGGTGCGGCCTATACGCTCTGGATGTACAAGCGCGTGTACTTCGGCGCTGTGGCGAACGACCACGTGAAGGAACTCACCGACATCAACGGCCGCGAGTTCCTGATCCTGGGCGTGCTTGCTGCGCTGACGCTGTTCATGGGCCTCTATCCGAAGCCCTTCACCGATGTGATGCACGTCTCCGTGCAGAACCTCCTCTCCCACGTCGCGCAGTCGAAGCTGCCGATGCCTCAGTAACGCCGAGCGGAGGAACGAAACGATCATGCAAAACGCCTCTATGTCTGTCCTCTTGCCCGACGCCCTGATCATGGCGGGCGCCGTTGTCGCATGGCTGAACGAAACGTTCGTCGGCGACCGCGGACGCCGCGCGACGTATCTGATCGCCGTGCTCTCGTCGCTTGCCGCCGGCGTCTGGTTCGCGACGCTCGTGTTCGGCGCACAGGCGGCGCCGCAGTACTTCTTCGCGCGCATGTACGTGGTGGATGGCTTCGCGAGCGCGATGAAAGCCGTCGTCTCGATCGGCTACGCGGTCACGCTGATCTACTCGCGCAAGTACCTCGAGGATCGGGATCTGTTCCGCGGCGATTACGTGCTGCTCGGCATGTTCGCGCTGCTGGGTCAGCTCGTTATGATCTCGGGTAACAACTTCCTCACGCTTTACCTCGGCCTCGAGCTGATGTCGCTCTCGCTCTATGCGGCGATCGCCCTGCGCCGCGATGCGTCGCAGTCGAACGAAGCGGCGATGAAGTACTACGTGCTCGGCGCGCTCGCCTCGGGTTTCCTGCTCTACGGCATTTCGATGCTGTACGGCGCGACGGGCTCGCTCGATCTCGGCGAAGTGTTCAAGGCCGTGGCATCGGGGCGCATCAACTATGCGGTGCTGCTTTTCGGCGTCATTTTCATCGTCGCCGGTATCGCGTTCAAGATGGGTGCCGTGCCGTTCCACATGTGGGTGCCCGACGTTTATCACGGCGCGCCCACGGCCATGACGCTGCTCGTCGGCGGCGGCCCGAAGGTTGCCGCGTTCGCGTGGGGCCTGCGCTTCCTCGTGTTCGGCCTGCTGCCGCTCGCGGTCGACTGGCAACAGATGCTCGTGATCCTCGCGGCGCTTTCGCTCATCGTCGGCAATATCACCGGTATCGCGCAGCGCAACATCAAGCGCATGCTGGCGTACTCGGCGATCTCGAACATGGGCTTCGTGCTGCTCGGCCTGCTGGCCGGCGTTGTCGACGGCAAGACCGAGAGCATGACGGACGCGTACGGCGCGGCGATGTTCTACAGCATCATCTACTTCCTGACGACGCTCGGCTCGTTCGGCATCGTGATGCTGCTCGCGCGCCGCAATTTCGAAGCCGAATCGCTCGACGATTTCAAGGGCCTCAACAAGCGCAGTCCGGTATTCGCGTTCGTGATGATGGCGATGATGTTCTCGCTCGCCGGCATTCCCCCGACCGTCGGCTTCTATGCGAAGCTGGCCGTACTCGAGGCGTCGATGAACGCGGGCCTGACCTGGCTGACGGTGCTCGCTGTCATCACTTCGTTGTTCGGCGCGTTCTACTATCTGCGTATCGTGAAGCTGATGTACTTCGACGAGCCGCAGGACGCTTCGCCCATCGAAAGCCCGGCCGCGAACCGCTTGTTGCTCGCCATCAACGGTATTGCAGTGGTCGCGCTCGGCATCGTGCCGGGGCCGCTGATGACGCTCTGCACGAACGCCATCACGAACACGCTGCACGCGCTCTGATGTCGGCTGCGGGCTGGTTCATCGTGCTGTTGGCGGTTGTGGCCGCCAACGTTCCGTTTCTGAACCAGCGGCTCTTCGGCGTCGTGCCATTCGGCGCGACGAAAAAGAGCGGCTGGCTCCGGATCGGCGAGTTGATCGTGCTTTATTTTGTCGTGGGCGCCCTCGGCTTTATGCTGGAGGCGCGCGCGGGCAACCGCTTCGAACAGGGCTGGCAGTTTTACGCGATCACGTTTTGTCTTTTCCTCGTGTTCGCGTTTCCCGGCTTTACGTTTCAATACCTCGTCAAACGCCGCTGACGGTTTCTCGCCGGCTGCGGCGTTGTGCGCCACCGGAGACTGCAGATGGCTCAACTGCCCGATCACGATCACGATGCGTCGCTGACCGAGACGCGGGTCGATTCCCGCACGCTCCACGAAGGCTCCTTTCTGGTCGTCAAGCGCGACACCGTCCGCTTGCCCGACGGCAAAGAGGCGACGCGCGAATACGTGCAGCATCCCGGCGCCGTCATGGTGATCCCGATGTTCGACGATGGGCGCGTCCTGCTTGAGCGGCAGTATCGCTACCCGATCGGCCGCGTCATGATCGAATACCCAGCCGGGAAGCTCGATCCCGACGAAGGCGCTCTCGCGTGCGCGCAGCGCGAGTTGCAGGAGGAAACGGGCTATACGGCACGGGATTTCCTCTTCCTCACGCGCATCCATCCGATCATTTCGTACTCCACCGAATTTATCGACCTTTATCTTGCGCGTGGCCTGACGGCCGGCGAGCGCAAGCTCGACGACGGAGAGTTTCTCGACACGTTCGTGGCTGATTTGCCGCAGGTGCTCGAATGGGTGCGAACGGGTGCCATCAGCGACGTGAAGACGATTATCGGCACGATGTGGCTCGAAAAGCTGATATCCGGCGCATGGGAGCCGGGTGAAGTCCAACAATCGGCGCTCGATGCGATCGCGGCCGCGGCGCCCGCGCCGCGGGACTGAGGTTTCCGGCCGTACGGCGCGCGCGAGGACGTGTTCTCGAGCAGCGCTGGAACGCTGGTAACGATTTCGCGCTACACTGTACCGGCACTTTTGCCGCACCCAGGTTCCGATTCGTCATGAAGGTTCTCGATCTGCAATGCTCGCACGGTCATCGGTTCGAAGGCTGGTTCGCCTCCGCCGCTGACTTCGAATCCCAGTTGTCGCGCAAGTTGGTCGAATGTCCGATCTGCGCCGCGACTGAGGTGAGCCGCGTGCCGTCTGCGCCGAGGCTGAATTTGTCGGGGGCGACGGCGCCCGAGCAGCCAGCGGCAAACCGCGGCGCGGGAGCGGGCGACAGCGCGCGAGCGGGCGGCCAGGAGCGGGAAGTGGCCGAACACATGCGCGAAGTCGAAGCCCGCGTCATGCGTGCCTTGCGCGAAGCCGTGCAAAAGGCCGAGAACGTAGGCAATCGATTTGCCGAAGAGGCGCGTCGCATTCATTACAACGAAGCCCCGGCGCGTACGATTCGCGGCGTCGCCTCGCCCGAAGACGCGCGTTCGCTCGCCGAGGAGGGCATCGACGTCATGCCGTTGCCCGGCGCCTGGGCCCCGAAAGAGACGCTGCAATAGGCCGTCCAGCCTATTGCGGGTTCGCCCCTGTCCGTTCGATACTGCTCATCGCTTCCATGCAAGCAGACCGCGTATTCGCGTGACCTGCTTGCCTCGTCATGCCGTACCGTATCCGCCGCGGCGTAAGCTGGGCGGCGATCAAAGGAGACGCCGGAGATGGGATTGAGCTTCGAAGACCTGACCGTGGGCGCACGCGACGAAATTGGCGCCCACACGTTTACCGCTGAGGAGATCGTCGAGTTTGCTCAGCGATACGATCCACAGCCATTTCACGTCGACGAAGTCGCCGCCCGGGCTTCGCCGTTTTGCGGCTTGATCGCGAGCGGCTGGCAGACCTGTTCGGTGCTCATGGGCATTTTCGTGCGCAAGCGGCTCAACGGCTCCACGTCAATGGGCTCGCCCGGCGTCGAGGAAATTCGCTGGCTCAAACCCGTCCGCCCCGGCGATACCATTCGTCTTTTCAGCACCGTTCTCGACAAGCGTCCGCTGGCGAGCCGCCCGGATCGAGGCATCGCGACCATTCTCTGGGAAGGCGTGAATCAGGCTGGCGAAACCGTGGTCAGCGTTCGCTCGAAGGTGCTGTTCGGCCTGCGCGGCGAAGGCGGCGAGGGTGTGCCGGGAGCGCCGGTATGACGGGGGCCACGGAGCGCGCCGCGCCGGCCGCACCCGTTGCCCGCGCGATTGCGGATGCGGCGGCCCTTCGCGCGCTCGTCGGTGGTGCCCAGCTTTGCAGCGCGCCGGTGCTCGTTGATCAATCGCGCATCGATATGTTCGCCGAAGCCACGGGCGACCGGCAGTGGATTCATGTCGATCGCGAACGGGCCCACCGGGAGTCGCCGTTCGGCGGCACGATCGCGCACGGCTTCTTGACGCTTTCGCTGATTCCCGCGTTGCTGACCGAGACGGTGACCATTCGCCAACGCATGGGCGTGAACTATGGCTTGAACCGCGTCCGTTTCACTTCGCCGGTGCCTGCCGGTGCACGCGTGTTCGCGAGGTTTCAGGTTGCCGACGCAAGCGACGTCGAAGGCGGCGGCGTGCAGGTGACGTGGAACGTCACGCTGGAAGTCGAGGGTGAGCGCAAGCCTGCGTGCGTTGCGGAGTTCCTCACCCGTCATTACTTCTGAGTGCGTGTATCGTGTATCGGGCTCGAGGCGGAGCCAGGAGACGAAAGGCGCCCCTTCCGCGGAGGGCGCTGTTCGCTTGAGCTTGCCGCCACGCGTCAATGCTTCGCGTATTGCGTCGCGCCGAACAGTACTTCTCTGGCTTTGTCGTCCATCAAAGGCTTGCGCGCCGAGGCCAATACTTCAACGCCGCGGATCACGGCAGGCCGTGCGGCAATTGCTTCGTGCCAGCGCTTCACGTTGGGGAACTCGGCGAGCTCGATGCCCTGGTTTTGCCATGAGCGCGTCCACGGGAAGGCCGCGATGTCCGCGATCGTGTATTCGTCCGTCGCCAGGTATTGCGTCTTCCCAAGTTGCCTGTCCATCACGCCGTAAAGCCGCTTTGCCTCGTTCGTGTAGCGATTGATCGCATACTCGATTTTCTCGGGTGCATAGACGCGAAAGTGGTGCGTCTGCCCGAGCATTGGGCCGATGCCGCCCATCTGGAACATCAACCACTGCAGCGTGGCATAGCGTGCAACGGGCTCGGCCGGCAGGAACTTGCCCGTTTTCTCGGCAAGGTAGATCAGAATCGCGCCCGACTCGAAAAGTGCGAGCGGCTTGCCCCCCGGCCCGTCGGAGTCGACGATGGCCGGGATCTTGTTATTGGGGCTGATGGCGAGAAATTCCGGTTTGAACTGATCGCCCGCGCCGATATCGATCGGATGGACACGGTACTCGAGGCCGGTCTCCTCGAGCATGATGTGAACCTTGTGGCCGTTGGGTGTGGCCCAGCTATATGCATCGATCATCGCCGCTCCTTGATGAAGGAGGCGCCGCGGCCGCAGCGCCGGTCGAGCCGCAAATTAGCATAGAACTGCCGGTATCGTGCGCGAGCCCGGCATGTCGCCTCGCGCGCGGCATCGATGCCGATGCTGCGCCGTCGTCAATGGCGCGTGGCATCTTGTGCGGCGTGGCGGGCGAGCTCGAGCTTCGCAATCGCGTTGCGATGCACTTCGTCCGGGCCGTCGGCAAAACGCAGCGTGCGTGCGCAGGCATATGCGTAGGCGAGCGGGAAGTCGTCGCTTACGCCGCCGCCGCCATGCGCCTGGATCGCCCAATCGATTACCTGACACGCTACGTTCGGCGCGACGACCTTGATCATCGCAATCTCCGCGCGTGCGGCCTTGTTGCCGACCGTATCCATCATGTAGGCGGCCTTGAGCGTCAGCAGCCGCGCCTGCTCGATCGCGCAGCGCGCTTCGGCGATCCGCTCCTGCGTCACTGTTTGCGCGGCGATCGGCTTACCGAACGCCACGCGTGCGGCAGTGCGCTTGCACATGAGTTCGAGCGCGCGCTCGGCCAGCCCGACGAGCCGCATGCAGTGGTGGATGCGCCCCGGCCCGAGCCTGCCCTGGGCGATCTCGAAGCCGCGGCCGGCGCCGAGCAGGATATTCCCGGCCGGCACGCGCACGTTGTCGAGCGAGATATCCATGTGGCCGTGCGGCGCATCGTCATAGCCGAATACGTTCAGCGGGCGCTGCACGGTAATACCCGGCGTATCGGCGGGAACGAGGATCATCGATTGCTGCGCATGCTTCGGCGCGTCGGGATCGCTTTTGCCCATGACGATATAAAGTTTGCAGCGCGGGTCGCCGGCGCCGGACGACCACCATTTGCGGCCATTGATGACGTAGTGGTCACCGTCGGGCTCGATGCGCGTGGCGATGTTGGTGGCGTCCGACGAAGCGACGTCGGGTTCGGTCATCAGAAACGCCGATCGGATTTCGCCGGCGAGGAGTGGCTCGAGCCACTGTCGCTTTTGCTCATCGGTGCCGTAGCGCTCGATCGTTTCCATGTTGCCCGTGTCTGGCGCGTTGCAATTGAAGACCTCCGGCGCCCACGGCACGCGTCCCATGATTTCGGCAAGGGGAGCATATTCGAGGTTCGTGAGGCCAGCGCCGCGCGCGGAGTCGGGCAGAAAGAGATTCCAGAGCCCTGCCTCGCGAGCGCGTGCCTTGAGGGATTCGACGAGGCGCGTCGGCACCCATGCATTGCCCGCTCGCCGGTTGCCGGCCACTTCGTCGAGAAAGGCGCGTTCGTTGGGATAGATGTGCTCATCGAAGAATGCGAGCAGCCTCGCACGCAAGGCTTGCACTTTCGGGGTGTAGTCGAAGTTCATCGGGTCCTCGCGGTATCGGGTCAGCGAACCTTTTGCGCATAGCGCCACGCCAGCTCGGCCATCGGGCGGGCGCGGCGGCCGGCGTCCGCGGCCTGTGCGCTCGCGGCCGTGCCCACCGTGACGCGTTTCATGATGCCTTGCAAGATGGCGGCGATGCGGAACATGTTGAATGCCAGATAGAAATTCCAGTCGCCCGGGATGACGAACCCCGTGCGCCCGCAATACCGCGCAATGTAATGGTGTTCGTCGGGAATCCCGAGTCCGGGCAAGTCCAGGCCGCCGATGCCTCGGAACTGCTGCGGATCGGTGTGCCAGGCCATGACGTGATACGCGAAATCGACGATCGGATCGCCGAGCGTCGAGAGCTCCCAGTCGAGCACCGCGAGCACGCGCGGCTCGCTCGGGTGAAAGATCAGATTGTCGAGCCGGTAATCGCCGTGCACGACGGCCACGCGCGCGCCGTCGGAGGATTCGCCCGGAATATGCGCCGGCAGCCACGCCATGAGTTCGCGCATCGCCTCGATGGGCTCCGTCTCGGACGCTTCGTACTGCTTGCTCCAGCGTGCGATCTGGCGCGAGAGATAGTTGCCGGGCTTGCCATAGTCGGCGAGGCCGGCTGCCTCGACGTCGATCATGTGCAGCGCTGCGATCACGCGATTCGTCTCGTCGTAGATGGCCGCGCGCTCCTCGCGCGTCATTCCGGGCAGGGAGGGGTCCCACAGGACGCGGCCTTCGACGTACTCCATCACATAGAACGCGCGGCCGACGATCGATTCGTCCTCGCACAATGCCAGCATGCGTGCGACCGGCACGTCGCTGCCGGCGAGTGCGCGCATCACGCGATATTCGCGCTCGATCGCGTGGGCGGAAGGCAGCAGCTTGGCCGCCGGGCCCGGTTTCGCGCGCATGACGTAGCAGCGCGCCGGCGTGACGAGTTTGAACGTCGGATTCGATTGGCCGCCCGCGAACTGCTCGACCGCAAGCGGGCCCACAAAGCCGTCGATGTGGCTACCGAGCCATGCTGCCAGCTTGTCGACATCGAAGCGTTGTTGCTCGGAAACGGCCCGAGTACCGGCGAATGCCGTGTAGTCCTGCGTGTGCTGCGTGCCCTGCGAGGGTGTTGCCGAAGCTTCTGTCGCCATCGTCTCCTCCCGTCCGTGGTGCCGCGCCCCATGCCGCTGGCCGATTCAGTTCAACTGTCGCTCCGGTAGCGCAGGTACTGAGCGTAGAGCATTTCCATCGTCGTATGCCTCACGTCGCGAAAGAGCGGCGCGGGCGGTGCGTAGTTGATCGCGCGCACGACCCAGTCCTGCTCTTTTTCACCGACGTCGAGCGCATTGATGCATCCCGTCGCTTGCGCAAGATGCCCGAAGAACACGCGAGCGCCCGCGGCAATCGCATGCGAAAGGAGCGCGCGGTTGACGCCGCCGTGCAGCACGAGCAGGACGGTGTCCCAACGGCTATCGGCACGCAGGCGTGCAAGGGGGGGAAGCACACGATCGAGCAGCTCGCCGATCGTCTCGCCGCCGAGAAAGCGCGTGTGTTCGGGCACGATACCGTCGAAGATGCCGAGGAACGCGCGCTCGACATCGGCGGGGGTGAGATCGGGAAGCCGTCCGGGGCGGATTTCGCGCCACTCCGGCCAGGTCTCGATTTCGATGCGCTGGCCCGTCTTCGCGAGCACGCGCTCGGCCGTCTCGACGGTGCGCGGCAGACCGCTCGCGATTACCCGGTCGAAGCGCACTTCGCCTGCGGAGAACGCCTCGCCGGCCGCACTGGCTTGCAGGCGTCCTTGTTCGTTGAGCGGCACGGCATCGGGGTCGATCGCGCGCCCCGTGTCGTCGAAGTAGGTCACGTCGCCGTGACGCATGAGAAAGATGCGGCGGCGTCGAGGGAGCGTAAATCCGGGCATCGTCGTATTCCGCTAGCGATAGCGCGGGGCGCGCTTGTCGAGAAACGCCATGATGCCTTCGAGTGCGTCCCGGTGGTGTAACGACGCGACGAATTCATCGCGCTCGATGTTCAGATGCTCGGGGAGTGTCGAGTCGCTCGCAGCCGAAATCAGATTCTTGATGCGCGCGAACGCATTGGGGGAGCCGCCGCCGAGCGTGTCGGCCCATGCGATGGCCGCGTCTCGTGTCTGGCCGGGCTTGACGAGGCGATTGACGACGCCGAGCGTATGGAGCCGTTCGGCGGTAACCGGCTTGGCTTCGAGCAGGATTTCGCTCGCGAGCTGCCGTGGCAGGCTTTGGGCGAGGAACCAGGACCCGCCGCCGTCGGGGGTGAGTCCGACGCGCGCGTACGACATGACGAACTTGGCCTCGGCGGCCGCGACGATGAGATCGCAAGCGAGCGCGAGCGAGAATCCCGCACCTGCGGCGGCACCCTCGACCGCCGCGATGACGGGCTTCGTGGACGTGCGCAGCGCCAGAATCCACTGTGCCAGTTGGTCGATGCTCTCGGCCTGAACCGAGGCGTCCTTCGCCCGGTTCTCGAGGAGGCGGTGCAGATTGCCGCCCGCGCAGAAAAAATCGTCGGCGCCTGTCAGCACGACGGCGCGGATCGACGGATCGCGTTCGGCCGTCTCGAGCGCGACGATGCCCGCGGCGTACATATCAGGGTGCAGCGCATTGCGAGCGCCGGGGTTGGACAGCGTGAGGACGAGCGTCGACTCGCTTTCGGGTGGACGCGAGGCGAGCAGTTCTGCGCTCATGAGGTCTCCTTTTCGTCGATATGTCGTTGTCGCTGTCGTCGTCGCTATCGCTGCGGCCGCTGCAGCGGCCGTCAAAGCCGGGCAAGCCGCTCGAGTGCCGTCGCGAGCGTATCTTCGCGCTTTGCGAAGCAAAACCGCACGATTCCGGACTCGTGAGGCTCATGATAGAACGCCGAGACCGGAATGGCAGCGACGCCGATCTCGCGCGTGAGCCACTTCGAGAACTCGGCTTCGGGCAGATCGCTCACGGCCGAATAGTCGACACACTGGAAATAGGTACCCTCGCACGGCAACAGCTTGAAGCGCGTATTCGCGAGGCCGTCGCGGAACAAGTCGCGCTTGCGCTGATAGAAGGCGGGCAAGCCGAGATAAGGGGCCGGGTCGTTCATGTAGTCTGCCAGCCCGGCCTGCATCGGGGTGTTGACGGTAAACACGTTGAACTGATGGACCTTGCGGAATTCGGCGCTCAGCGCCGCGGGTGCGGCGACGTAGCCGACCTTCCATCCCGTCACGTGATAGGTTTTGCCGAAGCTCGAGACGACGAAGCTGCGTTCGGCGAGTTCGGGGTAGCGCGCGACGCTTTCGTGACGCGCGCCGTCATAGACCATGTGCTCGTAGACTTCGTCCGAGACCACGAGCGCGCGCGTGCCGCGCACGATCGACTCGAGCCGACGCATGTCGTCGGTGTGCCAGACGCGCCCGGTCGGGTTGTGCGGGGTATTGACGATGATGAGCCGCGTGCGCGGTGTGATCGCGGCCGCGAGCTTGTCGAACGGGATGGCGTAGTCGGGTGCTTCGAGCGATACGAACACCGGCGTGCCGCCCGCGAGCTCGATCGACGGCACGTAGCTGTCATAAGTCGGCTCCAGTACGACCACTTCGTCGCCAGGGTGGACCGTGGCCAGGATTGCGGTGAGCAGCGCCTGCGTGGCGCCGGCGGTGACGGTGATTTCCGTTTGCGGGTCGTAGCGGCGGCCGTACACCGATTCGATCTTGTGTGCGATCGCGTCGCGCAGCGCGAGGGTGCCCGCCATCGGAGGGTACTGGTTGTGGCCCTCGCGCATGGCACGGGCAACGGCATCGACGACGCGCGAATCGCACTCGAAGTCGGGAAATCCCTGCCCGAGGTTGACCGCGCCGTGCTCCGCGGCAAGCGCGCTCATTACGGTGAAGATGGTGGTGCCGACGTTCGGCAGGCGGGAGTCGAGCGCGATGCGCGCGGTGGTCGTCGGTTCGTGCGGTGCATTCATGGCGCAATCGGCGAAGTGGTCGAAACGAGAGGGTGGGGCGCCGGCGCGTTGGCTTCGGGCACTGCCGGCGGCGGCAGACATGCGGCGACGAAGGGCCCGGGCTGGGCGATCCTGAAGCCGAATTCGCGAGCCGTGCGCTTCGCGAGCTTGAGCAGCGCGCGGTCTTTCGATACGAGCCAGTCCACCCCGGCCGCATGCGCGAGCTCGAGAAACTTCTGGTCGTCGCGGTCTTTGCACTTGGGCAGCGCCGGTGTGCCCCCGGGCGCCCCGGCTGCCGGTGCGGCCATCACCGACAGTTGGGCAACGCGTGCGAGGGCGGCCGGTTTGTCCACGGCACGGCGCGTGAACTGCGGATAGTCGAGCACGCACGAAAGTTCGGCGAGGCAGCGAGCGTCGATCACCGCGCGAAGCAGGCCGGCACTCAATGCGGCATGAATCGGACGGGTGGCATCGTCGTCGAATACGAGGATGTCGATCCAGACGTTCGAATCGAGCACGACCTGTGCGAGGGGGCGCACGGCGCCGGAACCAGGAAGACTAGGCATTCGCTACAATCGGAATTTTGGCTTTCACCGCTCGGCACGGCGTGCCGGCGAACCTTTATGATAATTGTTTTGTCTCCGGCGAAGTCGCTCGACTATGAGACGCCGCCGCACGTCGCCCGCCATACGATTCCCGATTTCGTCGACGAGGCTGCCGAACTGGTCGATGGCCTCAAGCGCCTTTCGCCGCAGGAAATCGGCACGCTGATGGGTATTTCCGACACGCTGGCGCGGCTGAATTTCGAACGCTTCGCCGAATGGTCCCCGCGATTCGGTACGGGCAACGCGAAGCAGGCGGTGCTGGCGTTCAACGGCGATGTGTACGAGGGCTTCGACGCGAAGTCGCTTTCGGCAGCGGATCTCGACTACGCGCAGCAGCACGTGCGCGTGCTCTCGGGACTCTACGGCCTGCTGCGCCCACTGGATCTGCTGCAGCCGTACCGGCTCGAAATGGGCACGCGTTTCGCCAACGCCCGCGGCAAGGACCTTTATGCCTTCTGGGGGGATCGGATCACGCAAGCGCTCAATAAGGCGCTCGCGAAGAAGTCGCATGCAACCCGCGTGCTCGTGAATTGCGCGTCGGAGGAATACTTCAAGTCCGTCAAGAAGGACCGGCTCGACGCACCCGTGGTCACGCCCGTATTCGAGGACTGGAAGGGCGGGCGCTACAAGATCATCAGCTTCCATGCGAAACGCGCGCGCGGGCTGATGGCGCGGTTCGTCGTCGAAGGCCGCCTCGAACGGCCCGAACAGCTGAAGGCCTTCGAGGCCGAAGGCTACGCATTCGACGAGGCCGCCTCGAATGACGAGACGTACATTTTTCGCCGACGCGTAGGCGATTGACAGGCCATTGCCTGTTCACCATTGCACCTTTTCCCTTTCATTGCGTTGTCCGTCCGAGGAAAACCATGGCGCTTTCGATTACGAGCAACTTCCACGGTGGTGCGATCGACGTGCTGGCTTGCGAGCGGGCCGGTGACATTCGCCTGCGTATCCGGCCCGACAGCCAGGCGCCGTTTGCACAGTGGTTCTACTTCCGGCTTTCGGGTGCGCGCGGCGAGCGCTGCGTGATGACGTTCGAAAATGCGGCCGAATGCGCCTTTACCGAGGGGTGGGCTCATTACCGTGCGGTGGCGAGCTACGACCGCGTGCACTGGTTCCGCGTACCTGCGAGCTACGACGGGCGCGTGCTGACGATCGACCACACGCCCGAGTTTGACCAGGTCTATTACGCGTACTTCGAGCCTTATAGCGACGAGCGCCATTCCGATTTTCTCGGCGCGGTCCAGCAGATGCCGCATGCCCAGGTGGTGGAACTCGGCCGCACGGTCGAGGGCCGGCCGATGTCGCTGCTCGTGCTCGATACGGGCGAGGCCGCGCCTTCCGAGCCCGCAAGACCGAAGAAGAAAGTCTGGATCATTGCGCGCCAGCACCCGGGCGAGACGATGGCCGAATGGTTCGTCGAGGGGCTCGTCAAGCGGCTCGCGGGCTGGGGCGATTGGGCTGGCGACGCGGTTGCGCGCAAGCTTTACGAGCGTGCGGTGTTCTATATCGTGCCGAATATGAACCCCGACGGCAGTGCGCATGGCAACCTGCGTACGAATGCGGCCGGCGCGAATCTGAATCGCGAGTGGATGGAGCCCGATGCCGGGCGCAGCCCCGAGGTGCTGGCCGTGCGCGAGGCGATCCACGCCACCGGGTGCGACCTTTTCTTCGATATCCACGGCGACGAGGCGCTGCCTTATGTATTCGTTGCCGGCTGCGAAATGCTGGCCGGGTTCACTGCGCGGCAGGCCGAGGAGCAGAGCGCTTTCATCGAGGCCTTCAAGCGCGCGAGCCCCGATTTCCAGGACAAGTACGGCTACGAGGCCGGCAAGTATCAGGAAGATATGCTCAAGCTCGCGTCGAAGTACATCGGCAAGACGTTCGGCTGTCTCTCGCTCACGCTCGAGATGCCGTTCAAGGACAACGCTGATTTACCGGACGAGCGCGTCGGCTGGAACGGCGAGCGCAGTGCCGCGCTGGGCGCTGCGATGCTCGGGGCCATCTTGCATCACGTCGAATCGTTCGACTGAGCGGTGCGCCCTGGCGAGCGCGCCCGCTATGACTTCGTGGTGCTCGTGCGGCGCTTGGCGGGCGCCTGCTTCTGTTTCTTCGTCGAACGCTTTACGGCATTTTTGGCGCCGTGCTTGCCTTTGCTCTTTTGCGCGCGTTCGGAGCGCGGCTTCGCGGCCGGCACCGGATCGTTCCAGCTGAAGGCGAGCATTTGCTGCCCGACATACCCGCAGCGGAACTTCAGTGGATAGGCGGAGTGCCCCTGCTCGCGCGCGACGCCTTGACCCTCCACGGTCACGACGTTGTCCACTTTCGTGCGTTGTTTGCCTTCGTCGAATGGCTCGTTCCAGGGCGTGACGGACGCATGCTTGCTGTCGAGTGCCTCGGGCGGGAATTCGACGCGGTCGATCACATTCGAGGTGCTGGCAACGAATGCGCCGTGCGCCGCGCAATCCGCGACGAGCGGGTCCGCGTGCATTTCGTTGACGAACCTGGCGATCATTTCGTTGCGCTGATCGATCAGATCGGCGCGTGCGGACAGAGCGAAGACGAGGGGCAGGCCGGCGGCCGCGGTGCTCAGCCAGCGGCCGAATTGGCGCCGGCGGCGTAGAGTGTTGGAGCTATCCATCCAGGTGGCAATATCGAGACATCAGGCACGTAAGATGCCGCAGTCTCGCCCGGAGTTCAATCGGCGGTTGAAAATTTCGCTCGCGCGAATGGTGCGGGGCCGCTCTTCGCTCGTTACGTTGGCGCTGAGGCTGGCGCGGCATGGGGCCGCGCATGTCGCGCAGGTCCTCGTCCTCATGTACGCGGACCGCCGAGGTGGTAACGCCGGACATCGTTGGTCGTCACCCAGGTGGGCCGATAGACGGCGATGAGCGCGGTGGCCATGCCGGTGAACCATGATTCGCCGAGCGAAAGCAGAACGACGCTGAGCGCATAACCGGCCGGTACGACGGCGAGCGAGCCGTTCGCGAGGCCGACGTGCACGCCGGCGGCGGCCGCCGACGCCGCGACCACTGCAATCGCGGGCGAAACAACGCCTTGCGTGCCGACGAATACGAACAGATTGCGGGGTAGCCAGGCGGTCGAGGCGCGTTGCAGTATCGCCGATACGCCGACCGGCATCGCGCCGTAAACGAGGAACGTGAGGGCGACGCCTTGCCAGGTCGCGTCGAAGACGACTACCGCGATGCCCGTTACCGCCGCCATGGCGATCAAGGCGAGCGCCCAGTCGAACAGCGTGACGAAGAGGGTGGCGCCGAGCAGATGCATGACCGGGCCGTCTTCGAGCCAGGCGTTGGTCGCCCAGAGCACCGAAACCGCGACGACGAGCGCGAGCCAGACGTGTTGGAGCGTGGCATCCTGGAGACGCCGAAACGGCCTTGTTGCCAAGGCGAGCGCGAGAAGGCCCGCGGCGGCGATCCAAGCACCGACGGCGAACCATGGCGGAAGCGGCGTGTAAAGGAAACCCATATCGTCCATATTACTCGTTGGAATGCGACTCGTGGGAATGCGCAAGCTGCCGCGCACGCTGTTGTGCAAAAGCAGCCACAGCAACCGCCGCCGCTTCAGCCGGGATGCGATTCCGTCTTGCGAAAAGGCGTGTCCGGCTCGGCGGCCAGCGGCAGACCGTCAGGCTCCTCATGCCTCGGCAATGCGTACTTGAATCCGATGCCTTGGCGCAACGGCGCGGCGCAAGGCTGTCCTACGGCTGCCTCGGGTGCTTCCTCGTCCGCACGCAGCACTTCGAGATGCGGTGCCAGCCAGCCGTTGTAGATTGCCACGGCGGCCGCGCGATTGGGCGCGCCCAGTTGCTGGAAGATGCTGGCCAGGTGGATCTTGACCGTACCTTCGCTGATGCCGAGTGTGCGCGCGATCATCTTGTTGGTGCTGCCCATATGGACACAGCGCATGATTTGCTCCTGACGTGGCGAAAGCGCCGGGCAGAACCGCATACGCCTGGCCGGCGACCCGGAGAGTTCACGGACGGGAGCGAGCGGGGCCTGCGGGGGCTCGTAGGACGCGTGGCCGTCATGCAAAAAAGCGCGGTGCGGCGCGTAATGTCCGCCTGCGAGGACGAGCTCGAGCAGCCGTACGATCAGCTTCGGGTTCGTGGTGCGGGGGATTACCCCGTGCACGCCCTCGTCCATGAGCGGGCGCACGCAGCCGGGTGAGGCATCGTCCACGACGGCGGCGATGCGCAGCGACGGCTGCTCGCCGACGAGCGAGCGCAGATCGGCGATCCGCATTGCATCGCTCCAATCGACCACGAGCAGATCGGCGGGCATGCGCCGCAATGCGCGGGCCGACTGCAGCCAATCCCTCGCCTCGCAAAATCGGGCCTGCCGGTTGATCTGCCGCAACAGCGCTTTCAGGCCGTCGCGTCGTTCTGCTTCTGAACTGAGAACTGCGAACCGCATGCTTGCCTCCTGGGTAGTCCGATGAGGCGGTGCCCCTGGCCGGCCCGAGAGGATGCGCCGGCTGGCCCAGGGGGCGCCGCCGATGCAATAATGACAAATTCCTTACGGAGAATCGGCTAGCCGGACGGCATAGGACGCTCCTGCCGCCCCGGAGGGGCAGCAGGCAGGCAGGGGGGGTCAGTGGAAGTGGGGTTGAGCTGGCTCGGCGTCTTCCGGCATCTCCGCGTGGACGATTTCGCCGAGCGGGTCCGCGTAAAGCGGTACGCCGCAATCGTCGCAATATTCCGGCTCGAATCGCCCCGCATGCCGGCGGATGTCGCTGATGCCGGCTTCTTTCAGCAACGCGACGATTTCCTCGAGCGGACCATCGCCATCTTCGTCCTCCTCGTCGGTCGAGAGCTCGCCGTTTTCGCGGCCGTAAAGCGGCCAGACCACGCCGTAGATGACGTCGTTGCTGCCGCGGCGCGTGAATCCGATCCGGTATTCGTCGATGCGCCGCTCGCCGAAGCCTGCTACGACGGCGCGCAGCTCTTGCGGTGTCGCACCCGTCGTGTCGAACAGGTAGCGGATGGCCGTGCGCACGGTGTGCGGACGTACCCGCTCGTCGGCGTCGCGGCAAGCGGAGTAGTACGCGTCCGGCAGCAGGCACTCGAATTCGCAGCCGGGCAAAACGAGCGCGAGGTTCGCACCCCCCTGGCTCGCCCATTGTTCGAGGCATTGCCCGCGCTCGATGCGCGTGCCGTTTTCTTCTTCCTGCCAACGAAAGAGCGGGGCGCCCACCGGCGCGGCCACGACGGCGAGCAAAAAGCGCGGATCGGCGAGAATCGGCGAGGTCTCGGGCAACTCGCCGAAGTTTATCTTCGCGGGCGATCCTGCGATGGCTGCCTGGACGAGCTGCTGGGCGACCCGGTACGTCTCGACGTGGTGGCGCGGCAATTGATCGATGCTGTAGAGGAAAGGCGCGAGTGCCACGCGTGCGCCGTCGGCGAGGACGTGAGCCTGAAGATGAGTGCGCAGCGCCTCGACCGAATCGGCCTTGAGCGACCCGGAGGGAATAACGTAGCGTGTCCAGGCAAGCACGGGGGCGGCGATCAGCAGTGCCTCGTAAGGTGCGCCTTCGTGGTCGACGACGAACGATTCGCTGTGCGTTTCGGCCATGTCCGCGAGTGCCCCGTAAGCGTCGGGGTGGTTCTGCTGGAGATGGTCGAGGGCTGCATCGAGCGTGGTCTGATTGCCGTTGCGGATGATCTTCGCGAGCAATGCATCGAGCTTGGCTTCCCAGAAGCGGTCTTCGATGCGGCTGCCGGAGGCGAAGAGCGCGAGGGACAGACCGACGAGTTTGTCGGCGTCAGGGGGGAGGCGTTTGGCGATTCGCGAGCGCATAGGGAACTGGGTTGGTTGGATTCGATGAACCTTCCATTCTAGACGCTTCGGGCGGCTTTAAGCGCCGCCGCGCGCGCCGCCTGGGAGGAGCGTGCGCGGCAAGCACGGGCGGAGACCATGTATTTGGCTGCGAGCGTTTTCCGCTTGCGCCCCGTCGAGAAGGCGCCTAGAATCACGCCCTTTCCGCGCTACCGAAAGCGGCGGCGCGGGGGAAGCGAGGGGTTGTAGCGATGGAGTGGCGAGGCGTTGTGTGCGGTTTGTGCGCGGTTTGTGCGCGGTAAGCGGAAGGGCGCAACACAACGGCTGAGTCGATGGGTGAAGCAAGCAGCGATGCAAAAAACCTGTTGACGAAAAGCGAAACGCTCTGCATAATCTCGTTTCTCTGCTGCTGATGCAGCAACGCAAGACGGGCGGTACGGAAGGTAGGTACTGCGGTGTTGAGCGACGTGATCTTTAACAATTCACAGCCGATAAGTGTGGGTACTTGATGGCGAGCGCAGTCGAATCCTTCGGGGTTCGATGAAGCGAAAGTATCAAGTCTCACGCTGTATTGAGAGTAAGGTTTGTCCGTCGAGAGATGGATGAATCCTGTCAGTACGTTGAGTGAGCGACCGACTCGAGAGAGTCGAAAACAGTAACAGGTATTGAACTGAAGAGTTTGATCCTGGCTCAGATTGAACGCTGGCGGCATGCTTTACACATGCAAGTCGAACGGCAGCACGGGGGCAACCCTGGTGGCGAGTGGCGAACGGGTGAGTAATACATCGGAACGTGTCCTGGAGTGGGGGATAGCCCGGCGAAAGCCGGATTAATACCGCATACGCTCGGGAGAGGAAAGCGGGGGACCTTCGGGCCTCGCGCTCAAGGGGCGGCCGATGGCGGATTAGCTAGTTGGTGGGGTAAAGGCCTACCAAGGCGACGATCCGTAGCTGGTCTGAGAGGACGACCAGCCACACTGGGACTGAGACACGGCCCAGACTCCTACGGGAGGCAGCAGTGGGGAATTTTGGACAATGGGGGCAACCCTGATCCAGCAATGCCGCGTGTGCGAAGAAGGCCTTCGGGTTGTAAAGCACTTTTGTCCGGAAAGAAATCCTGCCTGATAATACCGGGCGGGGATGACGGTACCGGAAGAATAAGCACCGGCTAACTACGTGCCAGCAGCCGCGGTAATACGTAGGGTGCGAGCGTTAATCGGAATTACTGGGCGTAAAGCGTGCGCAGGCGGTTCGCTAAGACCGATGTGAAATCCCCGGGCTTAACCTGGGAACTGCATTGGTGACTGGCGGGCTAGAGTATGGCAGAGGGGGGTAGAATTCCACGTGTAGCAGTGAAATGCGTAGAGATGTGGAGGAATACCGATGGCGAAGGCAGCCCCCTGGGCCAATACTGACGCTCATGCACGAAAGCGTGGGGAGCAAACAGGATTAGATACCCTGGTAGTCCACGCCCTAAACGATGTCAACTAGTTGTTGGGGATTCATTTCCTTAGTAACGAAGCTAACGCGTGAAGTTGACCGCCTGGGGAGTACGGTCGCAAGATTAAAACTCAAAGGAATTGACGGGGACCCGCACAAGCGGTGGATGATGTGGATTAATTCGATGCAACGCGAAAAACCTTACCTACCCTTGACATGGACGGAATCCCGCTGAGAGGTGGGAGTGCTCGAAAGAGAACCGTCGCACAGGTGCTGCATGGCTGTCGTCAGCTCGTGTCGTGAGATGTTGGGTTAAGTCCCGCAACGAGCGCAACCCTTGTCCTTAGTTGCTACGCAAGAGCACTCTAAGGAGACTGCCGGTGACAAACCGGAGGAAGGTGGGGATGACGTCAAGTCCTCATGGCCCTTATGGGTAGGGCTTCACACGTCATACAATGGTCGGAACAGAGGGTCGCCAACCCGCGAGGGGGAGCCAATCCCAGAAAACCGATCGTAGTCCGGATTGCACTCTGCAACTCGAGTGCATGAAGCTGGAATCGCTAGTAATCGCGGATCAGCATGCCGCGGTGAATACGTTCCCGGGTCTTGTACACACCGCCCGTCACACCATGGGAGTGGGTTTTACCAGAAGTGGCTAGTCTAACCGCAAGGAGGACGGTCACCACGGTAGGATTCATGACTGGGGTGAAGTCGTAACAAGGTAGCCGTATCGGAAGGTGCGGCTGGATCACCTCCTTTCCAGAGCTTGCGCGCTCAAGATTAAGTACTCACGCTTATCGGCTGTGAAGATTGACAGACTCAGGGGTCTGTAGCTCAGTCGGTTAGAGCACCGTCTTGATAAGGCGGGGGTCGTTGGTTCGAATCCAACCAGACCCACCAATTGCGATGATCGTTAGTGCTTCAGCACTTACGAGCATCTCACTCCCGAAGGGAGTTAAGCGGTGGTGATAAGCGACGGAGTTATCTGAGTCTCAAATTGGTTGTGCCTTGGGGGCATAGCTCAGCTGGGAGAGCACCTGCTTTGCAAGCAGGGGGTCGTCGGTTCGATCCCGTCTGCCTCCACCATCCCCGCCCACGTTGGCGCTTTAGCGCGTACGTGGGTGCGATCGCCGAAGGGGGGTCCCCAATGACAAGTGCGTGAGCGCATCCGCTCGAGCCTTTGTCATTGGCGATAGAGCCAGTCAGAGCGACTGAACAAGTCGGCTGTCGATCTTTAACAATCTGGAAGAAGTAGTAATGGATATTGGAAGCGTCTGATGAGATGGACGTGGAAGATATCAATGGGTAGTGATTGTATCGAAGTATGAAAAGGGAATCGAAAGATGCCCTTGGAATACGGCACAAATGCGAGAACTCAACCTGTAGCGCAAGCGGCTCGAAGAGAGACGCTCTCGTTATAGGGTCAAGCGAACAAGTGCATGTGGTGGATGCCTTGGCGATCACAGGCGATGAAGGACGCGGTAGCCTGCGAAAAGCTCCGGGGAGCTGGCAAACAAGCTTTGATCCGGAGATGTCCGAATGGGGAAACCCGGCCCGTATGGGTCATCCATGGCTGAATACATAGGCCATGCGAAGCGAACGCGGTGAACTGAAACATCTAAGTAACCGCAGGAACAGAAATCAACCGAGATTCCCAAAGTAGTGGCGAGCGAAATGGGATGAGCCTTGTACTCTTTATCTTTGTTGTTAGCCGAACGCTCTGGAAAGTGCGGCCATAGCAGGTGATAGCCCTGTAGGCGAAAACAGCGAGGAAGAACTAGGTGTACGACAAGTAGGGCGGGACACGTGAAATCCTGTCTGAAGATGGGGGGACCATCCTCCAAGGCTAAATACTCGTGATCGACCGATAGTGAACCAGTACCGTGAGGGAAAGGCGAAAAGAACCCCGGGAGGGGAGTGAAATAGATCCTGAAACCGCATGCATACAAACAGTCGGAGCCTCGTAAGGGGTGACGGCGTACCTTTTGTATAATGGGTCAGCGACTTACGTTCAGTAGCAAGCTTAACCGATTAGGGCAGGCGTAGCGAAAGCGAGTCCGAATAGGGCGTTCAGTTGCTGGGCGTAGACCCGAAACCAAGTGATCTATCCATGGCCAGGTTGAAGGTGCGGTAACACGTACTGGAGGACCGAACCCACTAACGTTGAAAAGTTAGGGGATGAGCTGTGGATAGGGGTGAAAGGCTAAACAAACTTGGAAATAGCTGGTTCTCTCCGAAAACTATTTAGGTAGTGCCTCGTGTGTCACCTTCGGGGGTAGAGCACTGTCATGGTTGAAGGGTCCATTGCGGATTACTTCGCCATAGCAAACTCCGAATACCGAAGAGTGTAATCACGGGAGACAGACATCGGGTGCTAACGTCCGGTGTCAAGAGGGAAACAACCCAGACCGCCAGCTAAGGTCCCCAAATATGGCTAAGTGGGAAACGAAGTGGGAAGGCTAAAACAGTCAGGAGGTTGGCTTAGAAGCAGCCACCCTTTAAAGAAAGCGTAATAGCTCACTGATCGAGTCGTCCTGCGCGGAAGATGTAACGGGGCTAAGCCATATACCGAAGCTGCGGATGCGTACGTAAGTACGTGTGGTAGGAGAGCGTTCCGTAAGCCTGCGAAGGTGTCTTGTAAAGGATGCTGGAGGTATCGGAAGTGCGAATGCTGACATGAGTAGCGATAAAGGGGGTGAAAGGCCCCCTCGCCGTAAGCCCAAGGTTTCCTACGCAACGTTCATCGGCGTAGGGTGAGTCGGCCCCTAAGGCGAGGCAGAAATGCGTAGCTGATGGGAAGCAGGTCAATATTCCTGCACCGTCGTGAGATGCGATGGGGGGACGGATCGCGGAAGGTTGTCCGGGTGTTGGAAGTCCCGGTCGCTGCATTGGAGAAGGCGCTTAGGCAAATCCGGGCGCGTAATTCAAGGGTGTGGCGCGAGTGGCTATAAGCCGCGAAGCAATCGGAAGGGGTCCCAAGAAAAGCCTCTAAGCTTCAGTCTCACGATGACCGTACCGCAAACCGACACAGGTGGGCGAGATGAGTATTCTAAGGCGCTTGAGAGAACTCGGGAGAAGGAACTCGGCAAATTGGTACCGTAACTTCGGGATAAGGTACGCCCTTGTAGCTTGACTGGCTCGCGCCAGGAGGGTGAAGGGGTTGCAATAAACTGGTGGCTGCGACTGTTTAATAAAAACACAGCACTCTGCAAACACGAAAGTGGACGTATAGGGTGTGACGCCTGCCCGGTGCCGGAAGATTAAATGATGGGGTGCAAGCTCTTGATTGAAGTCCCGGTAAACGGCGGCCGTAACTATAACGGTCCTAAGGTAGCGAAATTCCTTGTCGGGTAAGTTCCGACCTGCACGAATGGCGTAACGATGGCCACACTGTCTCCTCCCGAGACTCAGCGAAGTTGAAGTGTTTGTGATGATGCAATCTCCCCGCGGCTAGACGGAAAGACCCCATGAACCTTTACTGTAGCTTTGCATTGGACTTTGAACCGATCTGTGTAGGATAGGTGGGAGGCTATGAAACCGGAACGCTAGTTTCGGTGGAGCCGTCCTTGAAATACCACCCTGGTTTGTTTGAGGTTCTAACCTTGGCCCGTGATCCGGGTCGGGGACAGTGCATGGTAGGCAGTTTGACTGGGGCGGTCTCCTCCCAAAGTGTAACGGAGGAGTACGAAGGTACGCTAGGTACGGTCGGAAATCGTGCTGATAGTGCAATGGCATAAGCGTGCTTAACTGCGAGACCGACAAGTCGAGCAGGTGCGAAAGCAGGTCATAGTGATCCGGTGGTTCTGTATGGAAGGGCCATCGCTCAACGGATAAAAGGTACTCTGGGGATAACAGGCTGATACCGCCCAAGAGTTCATATCGACGGCGGTGTTTGGCACCTCGATGTCGGCTCATCTCATCCTGGGGCTGTAGCCGGTCCCAAGGGTATGGCTGTTCGCCATTTAAAGAGGTACGTGAGCTGGGTTTAAAACGTCGTGAGACAGTTTGGTCCCTATCTGCCGTGGGCGTTGGAAGTTTGAGGGGGGCTGCTCCTAGTACGAGAGGACCGGAGTGGACGAACCTCTGGTGTACCGGTTGTCACGCCAGTGGCATCGCCGGGTAGCTATGTTCGGAAGAGATAACCGCTGAAAGCATCTAAGCGGGAAACTCGCCTCAAGATGAGACTTCCCTGGGGACTCGATCCCCTTGAAGGGTCGTTCAAGACCAGGACGTTGATAGGTCGGGTGTGTACGTGCAGTAATGCACTCAGCTAACCGATACTAATTGCCCGTAAGGCTTGATCCTATAACCGGAGCGTCTTCGCTCTGATCGCGCGTGCCCCGCACCGCGTTCAGTGTGTGACAGGCGCGCTCAGGTTGACTCGCGATTCAGTGCCGTACAAGCACTACCACATTACGCCATACTTCTTCCCAGATTGGCTTCGCAGCCCACACCGCTGCGCAGCAACAAGTCATGCCTGATGACCATAGCGAGTTGGTACCACCCCTTCCCATCCCGAACAGGACCGTGAAACGACTCCACGCCGATGATAGTGCGGATTGCCCGTGTGAAAGTAGGTAATCGTCAGGCTCCCTTCTTCTGAAAACCCCCGCCAGCTCCAAGCTCGCGGGGGTTTTTGCTTTGCGCCGCGCGCCCCCCTTCGAGCGCGCTACGCTGCCTCAACCCCTTTCAGAAACCGCTGCGCGAGCTGCACCCAGTAACTCGACCCGATCGGCAGTAGCGCGTCGCCGACGTTCACCGCGATGCTGCGACGTTTTGCTGCAGGGCGCGTATCATAGTGACATCCGCACTTCCCGATCCCGCCTGATTTCCGGGGCGAATCCGGAACGTCTCCCACGCTTCGACGCATTCCTCGCTTTCGCTTGCTACCGCTTTACGATCAGCACTTTCCTGATCGCCTAGATCATGGACGATTCAGACGTCGAATTTCCCATTGTTCCTCCGACCCCTAGAAAGGGGCGCGGTGCCGTCACGAATCTGCAGGGCCGTTACGAGGCGGAGCAGAGGGAGTCCGTCGACGATGGCTGGGCCGCGAACGTCCATGTCCACGACGACGGCGAAGGGGAAGCGACACTTCGCACACTGGTGTTCGAAGAAAGGGCGAAGTCCATTCTCACGCGCAACGCCTCGCCGGACATTCCTTTCAGCGTTTCGTTGAATCCCTACCGCGGATGCGAGCACGGTTGCATCTATTGCTTCGCGCGTCCAACGCATAGCTATCTCGGTCTTTCGCCCGGCCTCGACTTCGAAAGCCGAATCTATGCAAAGATCAACGCGCCCGAGCTGCTTCAGCACGAGTTGTCGAAGAAGCGCTATGTACCGGAACCCATCGCGTTGGGCGTCAATACCGATGCCTATCAGCCCGTCGAGCGCGAGCTGCGCATCACGCGTCGGGTCATCGAATTACTGCACGAGCATCGGCATCCATTTGCCGCGATCACGAAATCTTCGTTGATTGAGCGTGATCTCGATCTTCTGGCGCCGATGGCGGCCGAGGGGCGCTGTATGGTAGCCGTGACGATCACGACGCTCGATGCGGATATCGCGCGCACGCTCGAGCCACGTGCCGCCGCACCCGCACGGCGTCTGAGAACGATACGCACCTTGAGCGAGGCCGGGGTGCCGGTTGGCGTCAGCATCGCACCGGTCATTCCGTTTGTGACCGAGCCGGATCTCGAGCGCGTACTCGAGGCCTGCGCAGAGGCGGGGGCAACGAGTGCCAGCTACATCGTGCTTCGGCTGCCGTGGGAAGTGGCGCCGCTTTTCAAGGAATGGCTCTCCGCCCATTTCCCGCAGCGCGCCGAGCGCGTCATGGCGCGAATCCACGACATGCGCGGCGGCAAAGACTACGATTCGTCGTTCGCAAAGCGAATGAAGGGCGAAGGCGCATGGGCGCAACTGCTTAAGCAACGCTTCGACAAAACGGTGCGCCGCCTCGGCCTCAACGAACGCCGGCACGGCATCCTCGATATGTCGCAGTTTCGGCGGCCCGCCGCCGACGGAAGACCGAATCCGCAGCTGAGCCTCTTCTGATCGTCGCGAAGCAGTCGGTTGCTATCGCGACAGCGATCCGTTGACGTCTGGCTGCGACTCGAAGTAGGTCTGAAACGATACTGCGAGCCCGGCCATCAGAAGCAGCGCACCGATGAAAAGCGAGAAGATGACTACGAAGACGACAGCCCAGCCCGAGCGGCTGCGCTCATCGCATTGCGCATTGAACTGCGCATCCCACTTGGCATCGGGACGCAGACCGTAGACGATCGCCGCGAGAAATGAGGCGAGCACGGAGACGGCGCCGGGCACGGCCAACGCCCAGCCAAGCGGCACGGTGCGCCCGCTCTCGACAAGCAGCAGCACGCCCGGTATGCCGGCCAGCGTTGCCACGACATGCAGCCATGCCATGACGTCGCGCACACCATAAAGATAAAAGCGATGCCCGCCGAGGCTTCCGAGGAAAAAGGCCAGTGTGGCTGTCAACGTTTTCGAACGAAACCGCGGACGAGGTGCGAGGACATGCGTGGACATAGGCGCGGGTTGCAGCGTCGCTGCGTGGAATCAATGCGAGATCGTGCCCGGCCGTATCGGCCGGAGCGCGCATTTTACGCCTAAGACCCCGGGTCGCCGCTCCCTTCGGCCCTCTCGAGGGCGTGGTTGCGTAAGTGTTTGTTATGGTTTTGATTTCGGGCTATAATCGAGCGTTTCAGTGGTTCTGAACCCCGGTTTTCAAGGATTACAGCATGGTCATCATCCGTCTTGCACGCGGTGGCTCGAAGAAGCGCCCGTTCTATAACATCGTCGCAACCGATTCTCGCAGCCGCCGCGATGGTCGCTTTATCGAGCGCGTTGGTTTCTACAATCCCGTCGCCACGAAGGGCGAATCGCTGCGTATCGCGCAGGACCGCCTGACGTACTGGCAAGGCGTTGGCGCACAACTGTCGCCGACGGTCGAGCGTCTGGTAAAGCAAGCGCAACAGGCGCAGCCGGCAGCCTAAGAGCGGCACGGTATGCGCTTCGGCGGTCCGCATATGCGATGCTGCCGGTTTTGATCGGGATTTGCCGATGTCCACTCGTAACCCGGACGAGAGCCCCAGCCAGCGAGCACCCGCAGCATTTGGTGCCTTCGTTCGCAAGCCCGCCGCGCGACGCGCTGTAGCGGCTGAAGCCGCGCCGGGTCTCGAACCCGTGGCCGCGGGTGCATGGCCCGACGACACCGTGGAAATCGGCGCAATCGTCGATGCCTACGGCCTCAAAGGCTGGGTAAAGATCGCGGCGCACGCCAATGCCGGTCAAGGCGGTGACGCCCTGAAGCATGCCAAGCGCTGGTGGCTCGAAAACGGCCGCGAACGCAAGCTGGCTATCGTTGCGCAAGCGAAGCCGCACAGCGATACCTTTGTTGCTCAGATTGCCGGCGTGACCGACCGAGATGAGGCGCGGGCACTGCGCGGTTATCGCGTTCATGTGCGCCGGGCCGATTTCCCGGCGCTTGGGGCGGACGAGTTTTACTGGGTCGATCTTGTCGGCCTTGACGTCGTGAACGAGGCTGGCGTGGCGTTGGGTCGCGTCACCGACTTGCTGGACAACGGTGCGCATTCGGTATTGCGTGTCGAGTATCCGTCGGTCGGCAAGGACGGCCTGCCGTCCAAGGGCGAGCGGTTGATTCCGTTCGTCGGGGCCTACGTCAAAACGGTGGACCAGGCGGCGAAGCGCATCGTCGTCGACTGGCAAGCCGACTATTGAGCGAAAGCGAGATCAAGGAGCGCGCGATGCAGTTCGATGTCGTCACGCTCTTCCCCGAAATGTTCCAAGCGCTCACCGACTGGGGCATTACGAGCCGCGCAGCCAAGCAGGGGCGTTTCGGGCTGCGCACGTGGAATCCGCGCGATTTCACCACCGACAACTATCGGACGATCGACGATCGCCCCTACGGCGGTGGTCCCGGCATGGTGATGCTGGCGCGGCCGCTCGAGGCCGCGATCGACGCGGCGAAGGCCGCCCAGGCCGCGCAAGGCGTGGCGGGCTCGCGGGTCGTGATGATGTCGCCTCAGGGCGGCCGGCTCGATCATGAGCGCGTGATGCAATTTGCTGGCGAACCCGGACTCGTGCTGCTGTGCGGGCGCTACGAGGCGATCGATCAGCGGCTGATCGATCGGTGCGTCGATGAAGAGGTGAGCCTCGGCGATTTCGTGCTGTCGGGAGGGGAGTTGCCCGCGATGGCGTTGATGGATGCCGTGGTGAGGCAGTTGCCCGGTGTGCTGAACGACGCGTTGTCCGCCGTTCAAGACAGCTTTGTCGACGGGCTGCTCGATTGCCCGCACTACACGCGCCCCGAAGAGTACGAAGGAATGCGTGTACCCGACGTCCTGCTGGGCGGGCATCACGCCGAAATCGAGCAATGGCGCCGCCGCGAAGCGCTCAGGAATACCGCCGCGAAGCGGCCGGATCTGATCGAACGCGCGAGGCGCAACAAGATGTTGAGCCGTGCCGATGAGGCATGGCTCACAAATCTTGCCAAAGCGGAACCGAAGGCTTGACCGAGCGTTCGGGCCGCGGGCAGGATCAGGCGGTGTGTGCAGTAATGCATGCACCGGTCGTAACCCCATCCTCTATCGGGGCCGTGGCACGCGCAACGCAGTAGGCGCAAGTCCGGCAGAACGCCGACAAGATGGCATCAGGAGTCAGTCATGAATTTGATTGCAAAACTCGAGCAGGAAGAAATCGAGCGCGTGCTCGCAGGCAAGACCGTTCCCGACTTCGCCCCCGGCGATACGGTAATCGTCAACGTGAACGTGGTTGAAGGTAGCCGCAAGCGTGTGCAGGCCTACGAAGGCGTCGTCATCGCCAAGCGCAACCGCGGTCTGAACTCGTCGTTCATCGTTCGCAAGATCTCGTCGGGCGAAGGCGTGGAGCGTACGTTCCAGACCTACTCGCCGCTGTTGGCGAGCATCGTCGTGAAGCGTCGCGGCGATGTGCGTCGTGCCAAGCTCTACTACCTGCGCGAGCGTTCGGGCAAGTCGGCTCGAATCAAGGAAAAGCTGGTCTTCAAGGACCGCACCGCTTCCTGAGCGTAAAAGCTGTAAAAAAAGCACCCGGCGACGGGTGCTTTTTTGTTTTGCGGGCGACAATAACGGTATTCGCTCTTCCCTCAGGGGATCACGTTGATCCGCCCCGTTTTCGAACCCGAAGTCCTGCCGATCGAATCGACCGGCGCCGATCTGCCTCAGGTCGCCGATGAACGGCTTACGCCGAACGGCTTGCGCGCGCGCTTCGCCCAGCGTCTCGTCTGGGATCCGGAGCCTACCGATGTCTACTGGCGCGAACCCGGCGACCCGCGGGCCGCGGCCGTGCTGATGCCGCTCGTGCAGCGCGAGGCGGGGCTCACGGTGCTGCTTACGCAGCGCGCCGACCACCTCAGCGACCACGCCGGGCAAATCAGCTTTCCTGGCGGCCGCCGGGAACCCGACGATGCGAACGCGGTCGCAACGGCGTTGCGTGAGGCGCATGAGGAAATCGCGCTTGCCTCCGACCGCGTCGAGATATTGGGCGCGTTGCCCGACTATCTCACGGGTACCGGTTTTCGCGTCACGCCTGTGGTCGGCCTGGTGCATCCACCATTTGCCCTCGAGGCGGATGCGCTCGAAGTAGCGGAAATCTTCGAGGTTCCGCTTGCGTTTCTGATGCACCCGGCCAACCACGAGGTGCGTGTATTGCGTTGGGAGGGCGGGGAGCGGCGCTTCTTTTCCATGCCGTATCCGCGCCCGGGCGTGGGTAGCCACTATTTCATCTGGGGCGCTACGGCCGGTATGCTGCGCAACTTCTACCGCTTCCTCGTGGCCGCCTGACGTGCGCCCAGGCGCCACAATCCCGCGCATCTTCGTCTGGCACACGTTGCGCCACGGCGGCCCTGTGCTATCGTTATGCGACAAATGCAAAGAACCTGAATTGGCACGGCGCGTCGCATGACCTTTTTCTCCGTATTGCTGGCACTCGTTATCGAACAGTTGCGTGCGCTCTCGCCGAACAATCCGGTGTTCGCATTGCTTCAATATCATGCGGAATGGGCGGAGCAAGGCTTCGATGCCGGCAAGCGCAAGCACGGCATACTCGCGTGGCTCGTCGTCGTGCTGCCGTGGACGCTCGCCGTGGCAGCCGTCTATTACGTCCTTTTTCGCATCAGCTTCGTGCTGGCGTTTCTCTGGAACGTCGTCATCGTTTATTTCACCCTCGGTTTCCGGCAATTCAGCCATTACTTCACCGATATCCATCTCGCGCTCAATAACGACGACGTACCGCGGGCACGCGAAATCCTCAACGAGTGGACGGGCATGGATACAGTGGATATGCCAGTCGGCGAAATCGTCCGTCACACGCTTATCCACGCAGTTGTCGCTTCGCATCGTCACGTGTTCGGCGTCTTCTTCTGGTTTCTGGTACCGATCGGGCCAGCAGGCGCCGTCCTTTACCGCATTTCGGAGTACCTCGCGCGCTCGTGGTCGACGCCGGCGGGTGACCGGACCGCCGCCTTCGGGACGTTCGCGAAAGGTGCATTCTTCGTGATGGACTGGGTGCCGGCGCGGTTGACCGCGCTAGGGTTTGCGATCGTCGGCAATTTCGAAGATGCCATTTACGCGTGGCGCAACCATGCGCGACAGTGGCCGGATGCGAACGATGGCGTGCTGCTCGCAGCCGGTAGCGGGGCGCTCGGTGCCCGATTGGCCGGACCGCTCGCCGAGCCGTCGAGCCTCGAGGCGCTGGGTGCGCCCGATGGCGGCCCGATTCCGGTCGGCGACGACTGCACGCCGCGTACGCTACAGTCGGCCGTCGGCCTGGTGTGGCGCGCCGTCATCCTCTGGATGATTCTGCTGCTGATGTTGACGATCGCTGTCTGGGTCGGCTGAGCGGAGCGCATAGCGGTCGCGGTGCCCGCCGGAGCCGCCGGCTGACTCAGTTGTCAAGCGGGTCACGTGCTGTCGCGCATCGCCAGCAGGTCGTGAACTGCGGCTCCAGCATTTCGCCGCACTGTCTGCAGCGCCAGGGCGCGCTCTGAGACTCCGGGCCGGCCATCCCTCGCTCGATGATCGTCCTGGCGATAACCGCATCGCGCTCATCGATCAGCCACAGCTCCGGCGAGCATTGCTCCGCGGGGATTTCGCCGAGGGCGCCATGCAGATACCGGTTGTGTAGCTCGCAAGGGATGCCAGCGACGGTCAGCAGGTTCACCCAGTGCTGGCCGATCAGGGCATTTGGGGCGCGCATCAGTTTCAGCACGATGTATTCCTCCCAACCTGAAAGGAAGGCGGGTGGCCGATGGCGCAGGCTGTCACCGGCGTCGCCTAGCGTACCACCTGATTCGCCTCGTGCACGAGCTGGGCATAGAGTGCATGGCGCTCCCGTGCGACGCGGCCGTCGGCGACTGCCTCCAATACGGCGCAACCGGGCTCGTGCAGGTGATGACAGTTGTAAAAGCGGCAATGCGCCAGGAGCGGCCGGAACTCCGGGAAAGCGCGTTCGAGCTGGCCTTCCGTCATATGGTGCAGTCCGAACTCCTGGAATCCTGGCGAATCGATCAGCTCACCGCCGTCCGGCAGCGTGTAGAGCCGTGTGAAGGTCGTCGTATGGCGGCCGCTGTTGAGCGCAGTCGAGATTTCGCGCGTCGCCGCGTCCGCTTCCGGCACCAGCAGATTCACGAGCGTCGATTTGCCCATACCTGACTGTCCGAGCAAAAGCGTGGCATGCGCGCGGAGCCTTGCGCCGAGCAGCGCGCGAGCCTCGTCGGGCTGCGCCTTCACGGACAATTCCCATACGTCGTAGCCGAGCTGGCGATAAGGCGCCAGCCTCGCGCGGGCGCGCGGCAGGGCCGGTTCGATGTCGGTCTTGTTCAGCACGATCAGGGGCGCCAGGCTGTTCGCCTCGGCGGCGACGAGTGCCCGGCCGAGCAGATCTTCGCTGAAGTGAGGCTCGGTGGCGAGCACGATCAGCAACTGATCGAGATTCGCCGCGAACAGCTTCGATTTGTACTGGTCCGACCGATAAAGGAGATTGCGGCGCTCGCCGATCTCGACGATCACCCCCTGATCGGCGGAAGTGGATTCATAGACGACACGATCGCCCACCGCGATCTCGCTTTTCTTGCCGCGCGGAAAACACTGGACGAACGTATGTGGGCGGTCGCCCGTGGCCACGAGGTAGTGGCGGCCGTGCGCCGCGACGACGAGCCCGTCGAGGCGCGCGGTACCGTCCGCTCCCGCGGCGGATTTGGTCGGGCGGCGGGTCATGCGTGGCGCAACAGCCGGTCGATTCGCTGCGACGCAGGAGGATGCGAATAGTAGAACGCCGTGTACACCGGATCGGGGGTGAGGGTGGCCGCGTTGTCCTCGTAGAGTTTCACGAGCGCGTTGACGAGCTCGCGTGCGTCGGTCTGGCTCGCCGCGAACGCGTCGGCCTCGAACTCGTGCTTGCGCGAGCTGAGACTGCCGAGCGGCGTGACGAAAAACACGAAGGCCGGCAGGGCGAGAAAAAAGAGAACGAGTGCGAGGCCGTTGTTGCTGGCAGTCATCGACGGTTCGACGCCGAGCCCTTCATAGAACCACGTTCGCTGCGTGAGCCAGCCGAGCAGCGCGAGCAGGACGAGACTGAGCCCGAACGTCACGATCATGCGTTTGACGACGTGGCGCCGCTTGAAATGGCCGAGCTCGTGCGCGAGCACGGCTTCGATCTCGCTGCCCGTCAGCCTCGAAAGCAGCGTATCGAAGAAAACGATGCGCTTGGCTGCGCCGAATCCGGTGAAGTAGGCGTTGCCGTGCGCGGAGCGGCGGCTGCCGTCCATGACGAAAAGCCCTTTCGCGGCGAACCCGCAGCGCTTCATCAGTGCCTCGATGCGCGCTTTGAGGGCTTCGTCGCTGAGCGGCTCGAACTTGTTGAAAAGCGGCGCGATCAGCGTCGGATAGAGAATGAGCACCAGCAACTGAAACACCACGAGCACGGCCCACGCCCAGAGCCACCAGAAGGCGCCCGCCTGCTCCATGAGCCAAAGCACGACGAAGACGAGCGGCAGACCGAACGCGGCGCCGAGCACCGTGCCTTTCGCGAGGTCGGCGAAGAAGATGGTCTTCGTCATCCGGTTGAACCCGAAGCGCTCTTCGACGACGAATTGACGATAGTAGTCGAACGGGAGGTCAATGAGGCTCGTGACCGCGACCACCACCGCCACGAGCGCGATTTGCCCGATATAGCCGCGGCCGAGCCATCCGGAGACGGTCGTATCGAGCCACTGAACACCGCCGAGCAAGGTGAGCCCGATCGTGACGGCCGCGGCGACGACGACCTCGATCATGCCCAGCCGTGTGCGCTCGACCGTATAGTCGGCCGCGCGTTGATGCGCGGCCAGCGTGATAGTCCCGGCGAACTGGTCCGGCACGCCGCCGCGGTGCGCGCAGACGAAGCGCACCTGGCGCGAGGCCAGCCAGAGTTTCGTGCCGACCATGGCGAGCACGGTGGCCGCAAACAGCGCGGTGAAGTAGAAAGAAGGCATCGACGGTGTCCGTTGTATCTATGCGACAATTATAGAGTTTTCGCCGCGCCGGCGAGTGCACCGGTTCGCACGTTCGGATTTGCACGTTCGTTGCCGCCGTATCGGCGCACCAGCGCACCGGCGCAAACGCCGAACGCTTACGTAACCTGGATTGCTTTCATGACTGACACTCTCGAACCCGTCGGCGAGCCGACGCTCATCCGCAGCGAGATGAATCTCGTCTGGCTCGATATGGAAATGACGGGACTCGAGCCCGACACGGACCGCATTATCGAGATTGCCGTCGTGGTCACGAATTCGACGCTCGACAGGGTGGTGGAGGGCCCCGTGCTCGCCATTCATCAGAGCGACGAGACGCTCGGAAAAATGGACGATTGGAACAAGAACACGCACGGGCGCTCCGGCCTCATCGATCGTGTGCGGGCTTCGACCGTGACCGAGGCACAGGCCGCCGAGCAGATTCGCACGTTTCTCGGCCAGTACGTGCCGCCCGGGAAGTCGCCGATGTGCGGTAACTCCATTTGCCAGGATCGGCGCTTCATGGCGCGCTGGATGCCCGAGCTCGAGAAGTTCTTCCACTATCGCAACCTCGACGTCAGCACGCTCAAGGAGCTCTGCCGCCGCTGGCAGCCAGCCGTCTACAAGGGCTTCCAAAAGCGCGCGATGCATACCGCGCTCGCCGACATTCACGAATCGATCGACGAACTCAAGTACTACCGGCAGCACTTTCTCGTCGTAGCGCCGAGCGCAGCGGTCGAGGGCGCCTGAGCGGCGGGCGCGAGCGCCCCGCTTATGCGCGCGGCGCCCGTTGCGCACTCTTCGGCCGGAAGGCCGCCACGACTTCCTCGCGCGTCGTCATGTACGGCCCGCCGATCAGATCGATGCAGTAAGGGATGGCCGCGAAAATGCCCGATACTTTTATGGCACCGGTCGTGTCCCGCAACCCTTCCAGCGTTTCTTGAATCGATTTCGGTTGGCCCGGAAGATTCACGATGAGCGCTGCATGGTCCGGCGTCTCCCGCACAACGGCGACTTGGCGAGAGAGAATCGCCGTCGGCACGAAGTTCAGGCTGATCTGCCGCATCTGCTCGCCGAAGCCGGGCATTTCCTTCGTCGCCACTGCAAGCGTTGCCTCGGGTGTGACGTCGCGGCGGGCAGGGCCCGTGCCGCCCGTCGTCAGGACGAGATCGCAGCCGACGTGGTCGACGAGTTCGACGAGCGTGGCGGAGATGGTCGGCGCATCGTCGGCAACGAGCCGGGTCACGGTCTGCCACGGCGAGCTCAGCGCCTTTTCAAGCCAGCCCGTCAGCGCCGGAATACCCTTGTCCTCGTACACGCCGGTGCTCGCGCGATCGCTGATCGAGACGAGGCCGATCACGATTTCGTCGGGGTGCTTACGCGTGGCTCGCGTCATCGTCGTCTTCCGTCAGGTGATCGGCGGCAGCGTCGCCACCGGGCAGCCGCGGCGCTTCGCTCGCAGCCTTGATCCATTGAAAGAGTTCGCGGTAGTACCGCGGCGGTTTCGCCTGCTGCGCTTCCTTGCGCGCATTGCGGATCAGCGTGCGGCCGGCTTGGGCGTCGGCGCCGGGATGCGCGCGCAGGAACTCGGTAAAGGCGGCATCGTCGGCAAGCAGCTGCTCGCGCGTACGTTCGATCCAGTGCAGACGCGCCGTTTCGGCCTTGCTTTCGCCGCGCTGCGCATCGAGCGCGGCGCGCAGGGCCGCGATTTCCTCCTCGGCGAGCGAGCGCATCAGCCGGCCGACGTACTGCAACTGCCTGCGCTTGCCTTCATGGTCCGTGATGCGCCGGGCCTCGCGAACGGCGTCGGCAAGGTCTTCCGGCATGGGCATGCGTCTGAGCGCGTCTTTCGGCAACTCCACGAGTGCTACGCCGAGTGCTTGCAGCGCATGCATTTCGCGTTTCAACTGCGATTTGCTCGGGCGGTCGCTGCCGCCCTCGTCGTCGATCGCCGGATCGGCAGGTTCGATCGGCTGAATACGGGTTTTGCGTGTCATGGGCTCCATTGTAGCGCGCGCCATCGCCCCCCTCCGTCCCCTGTCCCTTGTCCGAATGGACGATGGCGACGTGCAAGGCCGCGGACCTTGCTATGATCGCGGGATGCGAACGACGGGCGCGAGCGCCGCGGCGCTGCCGGCATGGCGAGCCGAGCGCCGTCGCTCACGCAACGCCCTTTATCGAAGGCTCTGAACCGGATGGCAACCACGATGGCAGCGGATACCGACACCCCCCAACGCTTTTTCCCGCATACGCAAGACGAACTCAAAGAGATCGCGTCGGACATTCTTCGCCATGCGAAATCGCTCGGCGCGACGGATGCCGCGACGGAGATCTCCGAGGGGGACGGCCTGTCCGTCTCCGTACGGCGTGGCGAGGTCGAGACGATCGAGCACAACCGGGACAAGATGGTGGGTGTCACCGTGTTCATCGGCGCCAAGCGCGGTAATGCCAGTACTTCCGATTTTTCGAAGGAGGCGCTGCGCGACACCGTCGCGGCGGCTTACAACATCGCGCGTTTCACGGCCGAAGATCATTGCGCGGGTCTTGCCGAAGCCGAACTGCTCGAAAAGGCGCCGCGCGATCTCGACCTTTACCATCCGTGGCAACTGAGCGCCGATGAAGCCGTCGAAATCGCACGCCGAGCCGAGGACGCCGCGTTCGCGACCGACCCGCAGATTCGCAATTCGGAGGGCGCGAGCGTCTCGGCGCAGCATTCTCAGTTCGTGCTGGCGACTACGCGCGGCTTTCTGGCTGGCTATCCGTATTCGCGCCACTACGTTGCATGCGCGCCGATCGCGGGCAGCGGGCGCAACATGCAGCGCGACGACTGGTACTCGTCCAAGCGCAGCGCCGGCGAGCTCGCGCCGCCGGAGGCTGTGGGGCGGTATGCGGCCCAACGGGCACTCGCGCGGCTGAATGCACGCCGCCTCGATACGCGCAAGGTGCCGGTGCTGTTCGAGGCGCCGCTCGCTGCCGGGCTGCTCGGCGCATTCGTGCAGGCCACGAGCGGTGGCGCGCTTTACCGCAAGACTTCGTTTCTCGTCGACAGTCTCGGCAAGCCTGTCTTCGCGCCGCATGTGCAGATCGTCGAGGATCCCCATGTGCCGCGCGCCATGGGCAGCGCGCCATTCGACGAAGAGGGCGTGCGCACGCAGCGGCGCGCCGTCGTGAAGGATGGCGTGGTCGAAGGGTATTTTCTGTCGACCTATTCCGCACGCAAACTCGGCATGCAGACTACGGGCAATGCAGGCGGATCGCACAACCTGTCGCTGGCCAGCTCGGCCACGCAACCGGGCGACGATTTCGAAGCCATGCTCAGGAAACTCGGTACGGGCCTGCTGCTGACCGAGCTGATGGGGCAGGGCGTCAACTACGTGACGGGCGACTATTCGCGCGGCGCTTCCGGGTTCTGGGTCGAAAACGGCGAGATCCAGTACGCGGTGGAGGAGATCACGGTTGCCAGTACGCTGCAGGAGATGTTCCGTCACATCGCGGCGATCGGTGCCGATACGATCGTGCGCGGGACGAAGCAAACGGGCTCGGTGCTGATCGAACAGATGACGGTTGCGGGGCAGTAAGCGCACCGAGGCCGCGCGCTTGCGCGGCGCTTGGTGCGTTACCTGCTCTCAGGTTCTGATCGGCGAGCGTGACGGCGACAGCGCTGGCGCCGCACGGCGCCGTGCACGTGCCTTTTTCAGCCAGATGAGTACGCCCGTCAAGCTGAGCATGGCGACGACGATACCCATCGCGCTGATGATCACGCGGCCCGCCATGCCGGCGATACGGCCCGAGTGCAATGGAAATTGCGCTTGCATGAACAGATCGCCCGGCGAGCCCTTGCCGGGTATCTGACGGCCCACGAGCGCGCCCGTGCGCGCGTCCCAGTAAAGCCAGGCGTTGCCGAGCCCGATATCGCCATGCTCGTTGCCTGCGCCGAAGTAGCCGACGCCATACGCGGCGAGCGTGGGGACGAAGAAGATCGCGCCGGGTGCCTCCTTCAGCCCCTCGTCGCGCCCTGCGGCAACGGCCATTTCTGCGATGCGTTCGCGGCTCAGTGCCGTTTCCACGGGGCCAAGTGGTTCGCGGCCGGCCGGGTTCGTGAACGGCGTAGCCGAAAGCGGCGACAGCAGCGACACGAGGGGACGCACGACGGGCGCGCTCAGGTTCATCGACACCGACGTCACTGCCAGCACGAGCAACAGCCCCCATACCCATACGCCGCCCGAGCGGTGCAGATCGAATACGAGCGCGTGGCCGCCACGCCGCAACCGGAACGCGAAGGATTTGCGCCAGCTTTTCGCGCTGGGGAAGGCGAGCACGAGCGCCACCATGCCATCGAACATCCAGACGATGCCGACGAGGCCCATCAGCCAGGTGCCGAGGTCGATGCCGCGCAGTATCGGCAGATGCAGCGAGTAATGAAGCTTGTAGACGAACGGAAGAAGGTCGAGCCGGTTCAGCGATAGGGCGCCCCACTCGCGCCGGCCCTGCACCGCAGCGGTTGCCGGATCGACCGCCACCTGGGTAAAGCCCAGCACGTAGGGCCGTCCCGTGCGCGGGTCGACGCGTGGCGTGACGCTTACGATCAACGTATTGCCGGCCTCCACCTGCAACGGCAGATAGCTCACCATCAGTCGCGGATCGTTCGCTTCGATGCGTCTAGCCAACTCCAATGGGGGGAGCGGGGCGCCGCGCGTCGCAGCACGGTAGAACGTGGGGTTCAGCGCTGCATCGAGTTCGTGGTCCCAGGCGATGATCGCGCCGGTCAGCCCCGCAACGAACAAAAAAGCCGCCGTTGCAAGCCCGAACCAGCGATGCAGCCGGACTAAAAGCGGCCTCATGCCGCGCGCCTCACATGCCTGGAGGCCCCGAGGCGGGCCTTCGCGCGGTCCGCGCGCGTCGAGAGCAAAGACATGTTGCGTCCATCGTAAATGCGAATTGTTCGCATTCTATGTGCGTTGCCGACGCCCGGCAAGTAAAACGAAAGCCCCCGCGTAGGGGTGGAACCGTTTCGTTGCGCCCCTCCCAAAGACCCTTTCACTTTCCTCCCACCCTTTCAATCCCGAAAATTTCCCGGTACCATCGCGACCTCAATAATAAGAATAATTCGTATTTCCATTAACATCAACAGCTCAGACCAATGAAGACCGCCGTCATCCGTCACGCTCCCTCTTTTCGCCGCAAGCCGGGTCCCGCCCGGCTCATCGCTTCACTGTTGTTCGCCGCCGGGCACGCGGGCCTCGTTTGCGCGCAAACGACGACGAACGCCGACGAGACATCCGCTGCGGCGAAAGGGGTGCTGCCCGCCGTCAAAGTAACCGCCGGCGCGGTGACGGATCCCGGGCAGCACCTGCGCACGGAGGTGACGAGCGGCGCGCTCGGCGCCCGCTCGCAACTCGACACGCCCTTCTCCACCACGGTCGTGACGAACGAGCAGTTGGCCGACCAGCAGACCTACAAGCTCGGCGACGTATTCATCGGCGATGCTTCGGTGACGGACAACAGCGGCGCCTATAGTGCCTGGGCCAGCTACATGACCGTGCGAGGCATGCAGCTCGACTGGCAGACGGGCTATCGCATCGACGGTATGCCGTTCATCGCGTACGGCATCACGATGCCGTACGAGCAACTGGATCGCGTGGAGCTTCTGAAGGGCCTGACGGGCTTCATGTACGGATTCGGCGCGCCGGGCGGCGTCGTC
Source organism: Trinickia caryophylli (assembly GCF_034424545.1). NCBI lineage: Bacteria > Pseudomonadati > Pseudomonadota > Betaproteobacteria > Burkholderiales > Burkholderiaceae > Trinickia > Trinickia caryophylli. The sequence goes on from NZ_CP139970.1 coordinate 3,464,278, forward strand.
AACTACGTGACCAAGAAGCCCACGGAAACGGTTCGAAGCGTCGACATCGGTTACCGGAACAACGGCGTGTGGAGCGAGCATGCCGATCTGGGCGGGCGCTTCGGTCCCGACGATATGTTCGGCGCGCGCCTGAACGTGACGCACGAGGACGGCAAGACCTACAACAATGGCAACGTCCGACGCGATACGGTGTCGCTCTCGCTCGACGGGCACCTGACGCGCGACTTGTCGGTGAGCTTCGGCGCGCTTTATCAGAATCGGCACACCGATGGGCAGACGCCGTCAATCTATACGGGCTCGCTGCCGGGCGGGAGTCTGCCGTCGACCATCAGCGCCGGCAACAGCAACCTCGCCGGCAACGATCAGTATCTGAACACGAACCTGCAGCTCTACACGGCGGGTGTGCGCTATCAACTCTCGCCCGACTGGGCGTTCAGTTCGACGTTCAGCTACAGCCAGGTCTCGCGAGAGCGTAACGAGAGTACGCTCTATCTGCTCGATAGCGCCGGCAACTATTCCGATGCGCGCTGGAACGGCAAGGAAGGCCATCAGTTCAGCCTTTGGCAAGGCATGTTCGAAGGCAAGGTGAAGACGGGGCCGTTCTCGCACGACCTCGTGCTCGGTGCGGCATGGCAGCGGCAGACCAACGACTACGCCCGCAACTCGACGTTCGCAACCCTCGGCGCGGGCAATCTGTACTCGTCGGACCCTTATCGCTACTACAGCCCAGGCGGTCTCGAGACCTATCGCGATAGCGACATCACGCAAAAGTCGCTGTTCGCGAGCGACACGATGCACCTGACGAGCCGCCTGTCGGTGCTGGCCGGCCTGCGCTATACGAACTATCAGCAGAACTCGTACACGACATCGGGTGCGCTCAGTTCGTCCTACGACCAAAGCGGCGTACTCACGCCGACCTTCGCGGTCATGTACAAGCTCGACCCGCAGACGACGCTCTACGCGAGCTATGTCGAGTCGCTCGAACAAGGCGCGCGCGTGGGCGATACCTATGCGAACGCCGGTCAGCTGCTGAGGCCGCTGCGCAGCCGCCAGTACGAGCTCGGAATTAAGACCGAGCGCTCGCGCTGGAGCGCCTCGGCTGCCGTCTTTCGCATCGAGCGCGGCGCGGAATACGCCAACGCCAGCAACGTCTACGTTCAGGACGGCGAGTCGATCTTTCAGGGTGTCGAGGCTGGCGGGGCTTTGCGGCTCGGTCGCGACTGGCGCGTTTCCGGCGACCTGATGCTGCTCGACTCCTGGTACGCGAAGGGCTCCGCGTACAACGGCAACCGCGTGGCGGGCGCGCCCACCTTCGTGGCGGCCGGACGCATCGCCTATACGGTGCCTTACTTGCCGGGCCTGCAGGTTGGCGTCGACGCCAAGTTTACCGGCAACACGCAATTGCGGGCCGCCGGGGATCTGAAGGTACCCGGGTTCCTGCTCGTCAACCTCGGGGCGAGCTACATGACGCGTATCGGCGGACATGACGTGACGCTGCGCGCGGCGCTCGACAATGTCCTGAACCGCCGTTACTGGGAGTTCCAGTACGCCGACTACGTCAAGCCCGGCGATCCGCGTACGATCAGTCTGAACGCGAAGATCGATTTCTAGGCGCGCGCCGTCGACGCCGCTTTACCGCGCAGCCGCCACGCGCGCATACACGACGCGCGCATAGTCGAACCCGTCGGCGCCCTCGAGGCGGTGCGGCTCGTGCGACACGGCGTGCCACTGTGCCGGATCGGGGGCGGGAAACGTCGCGTCGCCCTCGAAATCGGCGTCGATCTCGGTCACGATGAGTTTGTCTGCGTGCCCGATCGCCTGCCGATACAGCTCAGTGCCGCCGATGAGAAACGCCTCCGGGGCATCGGCTGCGAGGGCGAGCGCGGCGTCGATGCTCGTTGCGGTCTCGCATCCGTCGAAACGTCGGAATGCATCGCGCGTCACCACGATATTGCGCCGGCCGGGCAGCGGTCTGCCGATCGACTCATGCGTCTTGCGACCCATGATGATCGGCGCGCCCATCGTCGTTCGCTTGAAGAACGCGAGGTCTTCGGGCAGGCGCCAGGGTAGCTGGTTGTCGCGGCCGATCACGCCGTTGCGGGCGCGAGCGACGATCAGGGTCAACGTCGTCATCTGGGAGGGCTAACCGAAAAAGCAGAGATGCGCCGATTTTACGCGACGCGCGCCCGCTTCTCGTCCATCCGTTGTTTGCGTCTGCCGCATGCACGCAACCCCGGCCGCGGCATCAGTCGCGTTCGTCGTCGTGTGTCCCCGCCGCGCCGGCCTTCTCTTGCTCGTTTCCATTGCCCGAGCGCAGCCCGTGAGCGCTCATGAGCCGATACAGCGTCACGCGCGAAATGCCGAGATCCGCTGCCGCTTCGTTGAGCCGGTGACGGTGGCGCAGCAACGCCGCTTCGATGGCGCGTTTTTCCGCAGCGTCGCGCGCCTGCGCGAGCGTTGTCGTCTGCTGGTCGGTGAATTGCGTCAGCCCGAGGTCGTCGGCCGAGATCAGCTTGCCTTCGGCCATCACGATCGCGCGCCTCACGCGGTTGATCAGTTCGCGCACATTGCCGGGCCAGCCGTAGCTGTGCATCGCCTCCACGGCCGATGGCGCGAAGCCGCGGATCTTGCGCGTGCTGTCGGCCTTGAACCGATGCAGGACATGATGCGCCAGGATCTCGATGTCCTTGCCGCGGGCGCGCAGCGGCGGCTCGTCGATGCGAAGTACGCACAGGCGATGGAACAGGTCGGCACGGAAGCGCCCTTCGCGCATCGCGGCCTCGAGATCGACGTGCGTGGCGGAGATCACACGTACATTCACCGCAACCGACTCGCGTCCGCCGAGCCGCTCGATCTTGCCCTCCTGGAGAAAGCGCAGCAGACTCGCCTGGCTCTCGAGCGGCAGATCGCCGATTTCGTCGAGAAAAAGCGTGCCACCATTGGCCGCCTCCACGCGCCCGATCTTGCGCTGGCTTGCGCCAGTGAAGGCGCCGCGCTCATAGCCGAAGAGCTCGGACTGGAGCAGGTGGTGAGGGATGGCGCCGCAGTTGATGGCAACGAAAGGCGCTTTGCGCCTCGGCGAGCGTTCGTGAAGCGCGAGCGCCGTCAGCTCCTTGCCGGTACCCGATTCGCCCGAGATGAAGACGGCGGCATCCGTATTCGCGACCTTGCGGATGGTGCGAAAAAGCTGCTGCATGGCTTCGCAGGTGCCGACCATTTCGTCGTCGCCGGCCGTCGCGATGCAGGACACCACGTCGAAATCGCCCAGCGTCACCATGCCGAAGGCATGCCCCGCAAGATAGTCGACGGTCTGATAGGAGACGGGCGTCTTCACATAGTCGAAGCAGTAATGACGGATCAGCCGCCGCACATCGGGCTCGGCGAGCCGTTCGGGGCTCGCGAGCGCGATCCAGCCGATCTGTTGTTGCCGCAGGCTCGATTCGAGCGAGGCGAGGTCGCGCGCGTTGAACCGCGTCAGGTCGACGATGCCGGCATAGGGGTTCTCGGGGCGGGCGATCCGCGCGGCGTCGCCGGGCGAGCACGCAACCGAGACATGCCAGCCACGGCTTGTCAGATGTTCGATGAGCGTATCGTCGGGAATTCTCGCCGCATAGACGAGCGCGCGTTTCCGGGTGCTGTCGGTTTCGGCATAGCGGCCTGCTTGCGTGCGAGCCGCGCCATCGAGCGAGGTGCCAGCCCCCGAAGGCCCGATGTTGGTCAGATGGATGGTGTCGCGCACGATGTCTCCTCGCGATCGGGCTTCAGAGGAGGGGCGGAAGCGGCGAGCGCGGGCATGCCCTTCCTGGCGCTCCCGCGTCGTACCGGCCTGGGCCACACGGCGCAAAAGGGGCGGCGCGCTTCCCGTACCTTCGGCAGATGCTCGATTCGACAGCGTGCGTTGTCACAGACGGCCCAAGGTGCCGCACGAATGGTGCTGACAGGCTGATCATTGTTTTCCCCCGGTTTGCAGCGGGCCGCGACGTCTTTCGCCTGGCCGGTCCCGGCGCGCTGCCATGACTACCGCAGCCGTGCGTAACGCGCTGTTGTCGCTGCGCGGCGCCGCCTCGAACGGCGCCGGTGCGTTACTGACGCCGGCTGCATGACTGCAAGCGTAGAAGCAACCCGCGTAAGCCGCGCGTTGCTTGCCGCACATTTCGCAATGCATCGGCGGTTTCGCCGCAGCGCTTCTGTGCGAAAGCAGACCCGCCGGCGGCGGTCCCTGCGCTCACCGCGCGAAGGGACCGCATGGATAAAAAAGTGCCCGCCGGGGGACGGAGCACAAACCGGTCGATGTTTGTCTCGATCTGTCGTTCTCACGCGATCGCACGATGACACGCGTGGCCGCACCCGTGGCGTCCAATGGCTATGGATTGGCGTACGCATGCGGTATCGCAACGGAAGTCCCATCGTGTCGGCAGGCGCCGGTAGCGGCGTCGGCACTGGCGCAGGTCGCGCGATCTCGTCCCAGAGTATGACGCTCGACGCATGCGGCTCTTGATGCGGCGGCCTTCGCCACGCACGCGACAAGCGTCGCGCGCTCGAGTGCATGCGCCTTCGCAGACGAACTGGGCGACGCAATTGCATGACGCTGCCTCCGTTGTTGCGAAGCCATGGAGCGAAAGACATGCCATTGCCGCGAGATCATTGCGGCAATTGGGGCCGAGCCGCATTGCTCGAATTGAGTAACCGGGAATTGCACCAAATCGTTTCATGGATGAAACGAGTGCGTCCCGATCTTCATTGAGAAGGGTTTGCGAAGCGCCGGTGCTGTCGCAAAGAGTCACGAGGTCAAAGCAACGCTCGGCAACGATGGCGGACGCGGTCTGGCGTGTGCCCGAGCCTGCGCTTCCAATTTTGTTACATATGCTCAGGATGCTGAACGACGGCCCCTATAGTAAGCTTTTGAAGCGGTTTTCTTTCTTGAAAAAAGGCCAATCGAAGGCCATTGCTATTAATAATTCCTTTAGACGTTGGATGCAATGTAGCGGGGAGGAGACGACTTGATCGGCGTATGAAGCGAAGCGAGACGCCGGGATTCGGGCGAGGCGGGTGCGACGAGCCTGCGTGAAAGCCCGAAATGGTCGATAGCAACGAGGTCTGAACAATGGAACCCGCTAAACGCCATTTGATTTACGTAACGCGAAACGCCAGCGCGCAATTGAGCGCGCAGTTCGTGCAGCGCGGGTGGGAAGTCGACGTCGTGGCGAACGCACGCGATGTGCGCCGGGCGATACGCGGCGATGCGGCCGCGGGAGGCCTCCTCGATCTCGCGTGCGGGTTCGATGGGCAGGAGATCGACGCGCTCGAGCCTTGCCTCATGCTGCCGAGCATCGGCTGGGTGGCTGCCACCGTACCCGGGCAGTTGCAGGACGGCGCGCTGCGCCGGCTCGTGCGCGATTACTGTTTCGATTACGTGACGATGCCCGACGAAGCTCGCCGCATCGTCGATTCGGTCGGTCACGCCTATGGCATGGTGGTGTTGTCGGATGCCGAAGACGAACAGTCTGCGCGCGTGGGCGAAGGTGAAATGATCGGCTCGTGCGAGGCGATGCGAGCACTCTTTCGTGCAATCCGCAAAGTCGCGATGACCGACGCGCCCGTGTTCGTCTCGGGCGAGTCGGGCACGGGCAAGGAGTTGAGCGCGCTTGCGATCCACGAGCGTTCGCCCCGTCGCCATGCACCATTCGTCGCCATCAATTGCGGCGCCATTCCCCCGCATCTTTTGCAATCGGAATTGTTCGGCTACGAACGCGGCGCGTTCACCGGCGCGAACCAGCGCAAGATCGGCCGTATCGAAGCGGCTCACGGTGGTACGCTTTTTCTCGATGAGATCGGCGACCTGCCGCTCGAAAGCCAGGCGAGCCTGCTGCGCTTTCTTCAGGAGGGCAAGATCGAACGGCTCGGCGGCCATGACACGATTCCTGTCGACGTGCGTATCATTTCGGCGACGCACGTGGACATGCATCGCGCCATGATGGAAAGCCGGTTCCGCGGGGATCTCTATCATCGGCTGTGCGTTCTGCAGATCGACGAGCCACCGCTGCGGGCGCGGGGCAGGGATATCGAGCTGCTCGCGCGCCATATGCTCGAACGTTACCGCAAGGATGCGAGCCGCCGCTTGCGCGGCTTTTCGGCCGATGCGATCGCCGCCCTGCACAACTACCGCTGGCCAGGAAACGTGCGCGAGCTGATCAACCGTGTGCGTCGTGCGATCGTCATGTCGGAAGGCCGGCTCATCACGGCGCGCGACCTCGAACTCGTGGAATATGTCGAAGTCGTTCCTATCTCGCTCGCGCAGGCTCGCGAGGCTGCCGAACGGCAGGCGATCGAGCTGGCCTTGCTGCGCCATCGAGGGCGCCTCGGCGATGCGGCGCACGAACTCGGTATATCGCGCGTGACCCTCTATCGGCTGCTCGGCGCGCACGGCATGCGCCACGTCGAGGTGCATCCGGGCTCGAATCGCATGACGAGTTGAATCGGGTGCGGGATTTGCGTCGGTAATGGGCTGAGACGGCGCAGGGGCGCCGCCGAAACGTGCCGCCCGCGCCTTGGTAGAATCGTGCCTTACGCGAACGGGCGCTTGGCCGGCCACCTCGCCTCGAGCATGAGGAAACACCAATGAAACAGTATCTCGACCTTGTCCGCACGATCCTCGATACGGGTGCGTGGCAGGAAAACCGCACGGGCATCCGTACGATCAGCATGCCCGGCGCGATGATGCGCTTCGACTTGCAGGAAGGCTTTCCTGCCGTCACGACGAAAAAGCTTGCGTTCAAGTCGGCGATCGGCGAGTTGGTGGGCTTTCTGCGCGCATCGCGCAGCGCCGCAGATTTTCGCGATCTCGGCTGCAAGGTGTGGGATGCGAACGCCAACGACAACGCCGAATGGCTCGCGAACCCGTATCGCGAAGGTCCGGACGATCTGGGCGACATCTACGGCGTGCAATGGCGTCAGTGGCCTGCCTACAAGGTGCTCGATGCGCAGGCCGCCGCGTGCATCGAGGACGCGCGCGCGCGTGGCTACCGGATCGTCACGCAGTTCGAGGAAGCAGGGCAGGCGAAGGTCCTGCTCTATAAGGCGATCGATCAATTGCGGCAATGCCTCGACACGATCATGAGCCGCCCCACCGATCGACGCATTCTTTTTCATGGCTGGAATCCCGCGGCGCTCGACGAGATCGCGCTTCCCGCCTGCCATCTGCTCTACCAGTTCATACCCAACGTCACGCGCCGCGAGATTTCGCTGTGCCTCTACATCCGCAGCAACGACGTGGGCCTCGGCACGCCGTTCAATCTCGCGGAAGGGGCGGCGCTGCTCACGCTCGTGGGGCGGCTGACGGGATACACGCCGCGTTGGTTCACCTATTTCATCGGCGATGCCCACATCTACGAGAACCAGCTCGATATGTTGCAGCGGCAACTCGAACGCACGCCGCTCGAGCGCCCCCGGCTCGTGATTGCCGACCGTGTTCCCGCCTATGCGGAGACTGGCCGCTACGAACCGGAGTGGCTCGAAAAGGTCGAGCCCGCCGATTTCTCGCTGGTGGGCTACCGCCATCACGAGCCGCTGACCGCGCCCATGGCCGTCTGAACGCGAGCGCGTCCACACCGTCAGCGCCCGCCGCGATGCCATCGCGGCGGGCGCTTTCGCTTTTGCGGCCTTTTGCGGTTCAACCTTGGTGGTGCGGTTCGCGCGCTTGTGCCTGCGGGTGCTGGGGCTGGGGTTGCGGACGCGGCTGTTCGAAGTGCGGCTGCGGCTGGGGTTGCGGACGCGGCTGTTCGAAGTGCGGCTGCGGCTGGGGTTGCGGACGCGGCTGTTCGAAATGCGGCTGCGGCTGGGGTTGCGGACGCGGCTGTTCGAAGTGCGGCTGCGGCTGGGGTTGCGGACGCGGCTGTTCGAAATGCGGTTGCGGCTGGGGTTGCACGTGTGGCTGCTCGAAGCGGGGCTGAACCTGGGGCTGCTCGACGCGGGGGCCAGGCTGCTGCGGCATTGGCTCAGGGCGCGCTTTCGCTTGAGCCTGTACCCGGGGTTCCTCCGCGCGCGATTGCGGGATCTGTCCCATCTGCCGCGGGGCGACGCGTGACTCGCTGCCGCCTGGCCCCGCCGATTCGCGGTATCCGGGCTGCGGCACGCGTGCCGTCGGTTGCATACCCGGTTGCGGTACGCGCTCTGCCTGAGGCTGCATGGGTGCCTGCGCCCGTGGGCCCTGCGCGGCACGGGTTGGTGCCCCGTCCACACGGCCCGTCATTCCATGCGGTTGCTGCGCCATCGGCGTATGGGGTTGCGTCCACGCCGGCTGTGGGCGTGGTGCCGCCGCTGCGGGGCCCGCACCGCCCATGGCGCCCGGCTCGCTGCGGGCAGCCGCCGGCGGTCGCGGCACGCCGTTGCCAGGCGTGCGCGTTTGAGCGCCGGGCAGTCCGCCACGGGGTGCCTGCGGCTCGCCGCCCGGATAGAAACTCCCCCGCCCGCCTTGCGCGCCGGGCTCCCCGGCTGTCTGCCGCTGGCCCGGCGCGACGACGGGCGATTGCCGCGCGACGACCCTTACGTTGCGTGCTGCTTCGGCATTGCCGGCGCGCGGCGCCATCTGGGCCGCAATGCCGGCCGGCGGGGTCATATGTGCCACGGGACGGCCGGCTCCCGGCACCTGCCCGCCCGTTTGCGCGAGGTGCTGAGCGAGCGGGTCGCGATAGACGGCCGGCACGCCCGGGGCATGGGTGGCGACTACCGGCCGTTGTGCGAGCGGGCCGGGCGGACGATAGCCGGCCGGGCGCAAGCCCGGTCTGTAGCTCTCGCGCACAGGCGCGATGCCGGGCGCCCCCGGATTGATGCGCGCGTTGTGCCACTGCGCCGGGTCCACCCGCTGGGCAAAGTGGGCAACCGGACGGCCCCGCACGAAGGCCGTGGCGGGCACGGCGGTCACGGCGCCCGGTGCGCGATAGTTCACATACGTGTTGTGGATGTTGTTGATGTTGACATTGGTCTGGTTGACGATGACTGTCTGATTCACGCGCTCGTAATAGCGCGGGCTCCATCCGCCATAGCTCGGACGCCAGGCTTCGCCTGGACCGAGCGGAAACCAGGCGACACCCGGTGAAGGTGCACCGCCGATCGTGAGCCCGACGCTCCAACTGAGCCCGCCCCCCGAGCCGCCCACGAAGGCGACGAGCGCGGGCGCGTAGACCGGCGGTGCACTGACGACGGGGCCGGGCACCCAGCACCAGGACGAGCCGACATATGCCCAACGGCCATAGTGATAGGGCGCGAAGCCCCACGGCGCATCGTCGACCCAAGTCCATCCCCACGGTGGAATCCAGGCCCAGTGGCCGTTGTGATAGGGCGCCCACCCCACCGGCACCGCGCGCGGAATCCAAACGGCGCCGTACTGCGGATCGTCGCTCCAGGAGCCGTTCGCATCGAGATCTTCGTAACCCGGCATTTCGCGCGACACGTAGCGCGCGGAGACCGATCGCTCGGCTGCGGCATCGCGGCTCTCGGCCCATTGGTCGAACCCGTCGGGCGCGGGCACCTGATCGTTCGCCGCGACTTGCAGGCTCGTGCCGGAAAACGTAATCTGCTGTCCCGCTTCCAGCGGCATCTGCCCGTTGTCACCGTAGGCGGTCAGGGCCCCGCGTCGCACGGTCACTGTTGTCGAGCCGCCATCGGGCGAGACGTCGATGCGATAGTCGCCCGGCCGTGTGACCGCCAGCGCGGCGTTCGGTGTATCGATCTCATACGATGAACCTGGCGCCAGGTCGTGCACGTGCGTCGAAAGCATGCCTTGCGTTACTTTCAACTGAGCGTTCGCATCGTCGAGATTCAGGATGTCGAGGCTCGTCGAGGAGCCGAGACGTACCGCCGTCGAGCCGATATGAAGTTCGGAGCGGGCATTCGCGTCGTTCCAGAGCTGATCGCCCGTGGTCAGTGGCCGATTCACCGATGCGTACGACCAATCGCTTGCGCCGGCGGGCTCGGTCGTGACCGTCCCGGCCATGTAGTTGAGTCGCGCGACGCGGCCGGGGGGATCGCCGCCCTGCGTAGCTGCGCGTGCGCCGAGCGGCGGTGCGCTTTGCGCGAGCGCGGGGCTTGGAGGCAGCACGAACGGCGCGCTCGCGGCGAGCACGCAGCTCGTCAGGCGGCGAAAGGTGACGAGGGGGGAAGTTGTCCGCTTTGTCATGATGATCTCGAGGCCGGATGGCAGTGACTCATCCGTGAGACCACTCTAGCGTCATTGCCTGTATCAAGGCTCTGTCTTTTGTAAGTCCGCGCGGCGCGGCTGTAACGAAAAATGTCAGCGATCGCCGCCTTGCGCGCTAGGGCGCGAGAATCGCTTCGAAGCTGCGATGCCCCGCGGGCGTGATGCGCAGCACGCGCGGCCTGGTTGTCTGCTCCACGCAACCCTGCGCGCACCAGTGCTCGAAAAGCGCGGCGCCAAGTGCCCCGCCCAGATGCGCGCGCCGCTCGCTCCAGTCGAGGCAGGTACAGGCGAAGCGCCGCCGCCGCGCGCGCTGGCGGGCGAGGTCGATGCCCCAGCGCGCGAAGACGTCGTTGCCCGCCTCGGTCGTCTCGATCTCGCCATCGTGTTCGGCGAGCCAGCCGCGTGCGACGAGCCGATCAAAGAGGCGCACGGCGAGCTCGCCCGCCATGTGGTCATAGCAGGTCCGCGCGAAGCGCAGATCGAGCGGCACCGTACGCGCGGGCCGCAGCGCGGGCCGTGCCGGCGCGCTGGCCTGCGCGAGATGGGCGAGGGCTTCGATTGCGGTCGCGACCTCGGGCGTCGCAATCCGGTAGTAGCGGTGCCGCCCGCGCGCCTCGAGCGACAGCAGGCCGCCTTCGGTGAGGCGCGCGAGGTGCCCGCTCGCCGCCGACGGCGATAATCCCGCAATGACGGTGAGTTCGCCCGCGGGGCGTGCGCTGCCGTCCATCAGGGCCCATAGCATGGCTGCGCGCCCGGGATCGGCGAGCAGCGCGCCGATCCGCGAGAGCCCCGGGAAGTGGCTGGCGTCGCGTTCGTGGTCATGGGCGGGGGGCATGGCAATCTCCGGGCGGCGCGACGACTCGCTACATCGAGCGCCTCGAATCGATATGAACAGTCTTCAGTCTAATGGGTGGCGGCATTCGATGTTTCATCGCGAGGCGAAATATCGAATTCGCGCCTTTCTCGTGATGGAAACGGGAGCCGGCTGCCGCCGCGCTAGAATTCATCGGGAGCAAGAAGCCAGTGGGGGTTCGATGAAAGCATGGATTGCGGCGCTCACGGTGGTTTGGGCGCTCGGCGCGTGTGCGCAAAGCGGCGCTTCGGGCAGCAGCCAGGGTGGAAGCATCACGATGTACGGCACGATCGACACGGGCGTGACCATTCGGAAGTGAATGGGGCGACGGGGAGGGCTGGGCGGGCCGCGCGGGCGCATCCACCGCAGCCCAATATGGCGCCCGTATAATCGCCACCTTTGCCGCCCGATTGGATGCTTGACCGGAGCCACGATGACTACCCCGACTGCCCCGCTGGACCGTTCCGAAACCACCTTCCGCTTCCTGGCCGAACCCACCTCCGTCAACTTCGGCGGCAAGGTTCACGGGGGTGCGTTGATGAAATGGATCGACGAAACCGCCTATGCCTGCGCGGCGGTCTGGTCGGGCCGGTACTGCGTGACCGTGAGCGTGGGCAATATCCGGTTCCGGCGGCCGATTCTCGTTGGCAATCTCGTCGAGTTGCGCGCCCGGGTGGTGGCCACGGGCCGCACGAGCATGCATATCCACGTGACGGTGCACGCCGGGGACCCAAAGAGCGGCCAGTTGCGGCTCACGACCGATTGCCTCGTCGTCTTCGTCGCGGTGGACGAAAACGGAACGCCGATTCCCGTGCCGCCGTTCGTGCCGGCCACGGACGAGCAAAAGCGCGTGGCCAAATATGCGATGGACGTGAAAGCGGCCCTTGACGCGATCATCGAACTCAAGCCCGAAGAAATGGCGCAGGGCAAGATCTGAGCGCGGCCTAGCGGCGGTGCCGCGGCGCCCGGCATTCGAGCGTCGCGCTCCTGCGTTTCGCAGCGCGGCTTAGCGGCGTCCGACCATCTGCTCCGGGCGCACCCATTCGTCGAACTGGGCCTCGCTGACGTAGCCGAGGGCGAGTGCCGCCGCTTTGAGCGTTGCCCCGTCCTTGTGCGCTTTCTTTGCAATCTGCGCGGCCTTGTCGTAGCCGATGTGCGGATTGAGCGCCGTCACCAGCATCAGCGATTCGTTGAGCAGCGCGTCGATGCGGGCGCGGTTCGGCTCGATGCCCACGGCACAATGATCGTTGAAGCTTTGGGCACCGTCCGCGAGCAGCCGGATCGATTGCAGCACGTTGTGCGCGATCATCGGGCGAAACACGTTCAGCTCGAAGTTGCCGCTCGCGCCGCCGACGTTGACGGCGACATCGTTGCCGAATACCTGGCAGCAGAGCATCGTCACGGCTTCCGATTGCGTCGGATTGACCTTGCCCGGCATGATGGAGCTGCCCGGCTCGTTTTCGGGAATCGCAATTTCGCCGAGGCCGCAGCGGGGGCCGCTTGCGAGCCAGCGCACGTCGTTGGCGATCTTCATGAGGCTCGCCGCGACGGTCTTTAACGCGCCGTGCGCGAAGACGAGCGCATCGGCTGCGGCCATCACTTCGAATTTGTTGGCCGCGCTCACGAACGGCAGTCCGGTCAGACGTCCGATGGCGGCGGCCACGCGCGTGGCGAATTCAGGGTGCGCGTTCAGGCCGGTACCCACGGCCGTGCCGCCTTGGGCAAGTTCGTACAGATGCGGCAGCGTCGCTTGTACGTGCGCTACGCAGTGTTCGAGCTGCGCGACGTAGCCGGAGAATTCCTGGCCGAGCGTGAGCGGCGTGGCGTCCTGCAGATGCGTGCGGCCGATTTTCACGATATCGGCGAACGCGCGGGCCTTCGTGTCGAGCGTTGCGCGCAGCGTCGCGAGCGCGGGCAACAGGTGCTTTACGATTCCCTGAGCGGCGGCCACGTGCATGGCGGTTGGGAACACATCGTTGGACGACTGTCCGCGGTTCACGTCGTCGTTCGGATGGATCTTGCGTGCTTCACCGCGCTCGCCGCCAAGGATCTCGCTCGCACGATTGGCGATGACCTCGTTCAGGTTCATGTTCGTTTGCGTGCCGGAGCCCGTTTGCCATACCGCAAGCGGGAATTCCCCCGCATGCCGGCCTGCGATCACTTCGTCGGCGGCCTGCATGATGGCACGCGCCTTGTCTTCGGCAAGGACGCCGAGCTCGAGGTTGACCTCGGCAGCGGCGCGTTTGACGATCGCAAGCGATGTAATCAGTTCGGGCGACTGCTTCTCGGTCGAAATCCTGAAATTCTCGAGCGAGCGCTGTGTTTGCGTCCCCCACAGGCGCGCATTCGGGACGGCGATCTCGCCGAACGTATCGCGTTCCATGCGAACGTCTTCGGTCATGTCTGGCTCCGGGTTGATGGCGATTGATGTGGAAAGATTACGCCTGAGCGAGCTGCGGTGCCTGCAACCGCTCAAAGCTGCGAGTCGATCGGCAGCAGACGGAAGAACCCGGTCAGCAAGTTGCGCACGAAGCCGGCCTCCGGATCCAGCGACCACGTGCGCCGATACGAAACGCTGCCGTTGTGCTCGTCGCCGCTCCACTCGAGACCCGAGACGGGCGCACCCAGCGCGCGCAGCCGCGCGTTCTCCTCGGGCGTCGCGAGCGTGACGCGATAGCTCACATCGGGGGACGTGGCCCGCACGATGAGCGATGCGACCTGGTTCGCGAGTTGTTCGCTGTCGATGAAGAGCGCAAGTTCGGTATTGAGATGCGCGGAGCGCGGATCGAAGTTCATCGAGCCGATCACGAGCTTGCGGCGATCGATCACGTATGCTTTCGCGTGCAGGCTCGAGCGCGAGTTGGACCCTGCAAAAAAGCGTGAGCGCTCGCGCTGCAACGGCTGGAATTCATAAAGTTCCACGCCGTTTTCGAGCAGCGGGATGCGATAGGGGTTGTAGCCTGCCTGAACGGCCACGGCGTCGGTCGATGCCATCGAGTTCGTGACGACGATCACGCGCACGCCGCGATGAGTCAATGTGCCGAGCAGGCGTACCCCCGCGTCGTGCGGAACGAAGTAGGGCGAGAGAATGAGCACTTCGTGCCGCGCATCGCCGAGCAGTTGAGCGAGACGCTGCATTGGCGGGCTGCGGTAAGTGCCGTCGAGATCGGTCACCTTGCGTGGCGAGTCGACGAGGAATTGGGCGGGTGCCCAGACCAGGCCGAGACCATGTTGGGCAATCCGCGCCGCGAGCGGCGCGGTGGTAAGCGGCCTCGCGCCGACCGCCTGCGCCTCCGTGCGCCAGTGCGTGCGTAGCGCGTCGCGCGCCGAGCGCAGATCTTCCGTTGCATAGCTGCCCTTGTCGAGCGCGGCAACGGGGTAGGCGAGGGCGCTGTTCCAAAACTGATCGAAGCTGGCCGAAGCCTTGGCCACGATCGGCCCGGCGGCGAGTACGTCAAGATCGCGAAACTGAAGCTTCGGGCTGGCGCTGAAGTATTCGTCGCCGAGATTTCGGCCGCCGACGATCGCCACGGCACCGTCCGCGATCATCGCCTTGTTGTGCATGCGGCGGGTGAATCGGTCGATGCGCGTGAAGAGGTCTTCGGTACGCGCGAATACGCTGTCGTGCGCGCTGCCGAACGGGTTGAACACGCGCACTTCAATGCGCGCGTGGGTGGCGAGCGCCGCCATGAGGCGTTTGCTGTCCTTGAAATTCAGATCGTCGACGAGCATGCGCACGCGCACCCCGCGGTCGGCCGCGTAGAGCGCGGCCGCGAGCAGCAGCCGTCCCGTCGTATCCTCGGAAGCAATGTAGTACTGCAAGTCGAGCGTTTGCGTAGCGGCCCGCGCGACAGCGATGCGCATCTGCAGGGCGTCGGTGCCATCGGTAAGCAGACGAAAGCCCGATTGACCGGGATGGGCTGCTTCGAGGGGCGTCAGAGCCTTGCCGAGCGGGGTGGCATCAGGATCAGCGAGCGCATGCGTGACAGGGCGCTCGAGCGACGTGGCGGGCGGCAGCGTCGTGCAGGCCGCACCCAGCGCGACGGCCGCCGCGAGCAGTAGCCACGCGGCGAAACGTAGGGACACATGGGCGTTTGAGCTTGACCGCATGAACTCGAACACGGCGGACCTCTCCAGGCGATGAACGTTATCGTGCGGGCATCCGGTGCCGGTTGCTCCGGCACGAAATACATTCTAGGGCCAGTTGCAGCTGGTGGGTGGCCGGCGCGAGCCTGCATCGAGCGCGAGCGGACTGCGCCTCGGCGGCTTGCGTGCCGTCTGCCATCCGAGAGGCAAGGACGGGGCCAGACGGCCAGCGGCCTGCCATCGGTCCGCAAACCAATGGTCAGCAGGTGTCGGCCGGGGGCGGGCGGGTCAACGGGCCGATTCGTCAGACGAGCGGATTTGCACCGCGCCCGGCATGGGGTCGCGCGCGGCTCACTTGCGGTGTGGCCGGGTCATGCGCTCGAAGCGCAGTGTCAGCAGGAGCGCAACACTCGACAGTCCGGCGGCAAGCCCCCACCAGAGTCCTCGCGCGCCCAGATCCGCGTGGAACGCGAGCAGGTAGCCCGTGGGAAATCCGACACCCCAGTAGCCGAACGCGGCAGCCACCATCGGGATGCGTGTGTCTTTGAGCCCGCGCAGGCAACCGGCGCCGATCACCTGCATGCCGTCGACGATCTGATAAACCGCGGCGATGCCGAGCAGCGCGGTGGCGATCGCGACGGTCTGTGCATTGACCGGGTCATGGAGGTTCAGATACAGCCCGACGATGGCATGCGGCGCGATGATGAGCAGCAGCCCCGAGAGCGACATGAACGCGATGCCGAGGCCGAGCGCGACGAAGCCGGCATGGCGCGCCGCGAGCGGATGTCCGGCTCCGATCCAATAACCGACCCGCACATTGGCAGCTTGCCCGATCGCGAGCGGCACCATGAAGAGGACGGACGTGACGTTCAGTGCGATCTGGTTCGCGGCCAGATGTGTTTCGCCGAAGAGGCCTGCCATGAGACCGGTAGCCAGAAAGAGCGCGGACTCGACGCCGAACGTGATGGCCACAGGCCAGCCGATGCCGAAGAGCTCGCTCATCAGCGGGACGTTGGGCCGGGCCGCCGCGACGAAATGGCGATAGCGCGGGCGGCCATGCAGCAGCGCGACGAGGGCGATTGCCGTCAGCCAGATCGTCACCGTGGTGGCAGTGGCCGAGCCGAGCAGGCCAAGCCGGGGCAGGCCGTAAGCGCCGTGAATGAGACCATAATTGAGCACTGCGTTGACGCCAACGCTCGCGACCGAAATCCACAAGAGGCGCTTGGCTGCGCCGATCGCCGGCAGGAATGCGCGCATCATGCCGACGCCGATGAGACTGCCGAGCGATGCCCAGCGCAGCACGGCCGTGTAGGCGCCGACATCGCGCGCGAGCGCCGCGGGTTCGCCGAACAGGAGCAGGATCGGCTCCGTGAATGAAAGTACGGCGAATGCGGGCACGGTGAGCAGCACCGACAGCACCAGGCCGCTCCAATAGATCGGCGGCACGCGATGCTCGGCCTTGGAGCCGCGCGCATTGGCCACGGTCACGCTGACGGAACTCAGCACGCCTTGCAACAGCGTGACGGCGAAAAAAAAGATATTCGATCCGAGGCCGCCGGCTGCGATCGCGCCTGCTCCGAGTGCGCCGAGCAGGATCGTATCGGTCACGCCCATGGCCATTTGCGAGAGTTGGGCGATAGCGAGCGGCGCGGCGAGCCGGGCTGTTTCGGCTGCGTGAGTGGAAAGCTTCGGCGGCGCGGCCGCCGCATGCGAGAGACCGGATTGCGACATGGCTTGAACGGGAGCGATAGTGCGACGGCGGCCCGTGCTATGTGCCAACGGGGCATCGATCGGAGTTGGCGCTACGAGCGCTGTACCTGGATCTCCGCCACGCCGGGGCCGCGCATTTGTCGGAAAATAAAGAGCTTATTGCGACAGCGTCCGGCTGTCGATGGGCACGGCCGGGTACCGGACGCGCGGCCGTGTATCGAGGCGACGATATAAAGCGGGGTGCCCTGCTCGCGCTGCCACCTCGAGCGAGCGCGCGTCAGGCCGGCTCGTGTATGGCGATGCGCGTGTCTCCGAGCAGGACGACCTGCCCCGCGCGGATCTTGCAGGTCTTGCGCAGCTCGACGCGACCGTCCACACGCACCGCCCCTGACGCGACGAGCGCTTTGGCTGAGCCGCCGCTATCGGCGAGCCCCGAGAGCTTGAGCAGATTATGCAGTTCGACGTACTCGCCGGTGAGCGTGAAATCGAGATTGGCCATCGAATGAGACGTCGGTAACGCGGGGGCGGGCAGGCATCATAAGCCAAAGGTGCCCGTCTCGGGAATAGGACGCGCCAATTTGCTTGCCTGCGCGGGTTGTATGGATATACAGTATGCTTCGCCGCTCTTCGCCGGCGCTTATTGCATTCGAGTCCGATCCGCCGTGTTTGCTTCCACCTCCCTCGCGCGTCCCTCGGAAGACGCTCCGTACCTTGCCAAGCTCAACGACGCGCAGCGCGCGGCTGTGGAGTACGGCATCGATGCGGCCGCTCAACCGGGTGGCCCGCTACTCGTCATCGCGGGCGCGGGCTCGGGCAAGACGAACACGCTTGCGCACCGCGTCGCGCACTTGCTCGTGCGGGGCGCGGATCCACGCCGTGTGCTGCTGCTGACGTTCTCCCGGCGCGCCGCTCAGGAAATGACGCGCCGCGCGGCGCGGATCGCCGCCGCGGCGCTCGGCTCGCGCGCGGATCTGGCCGATGCGTTGGCCTGGTCGGGCACTTTCCACAGCGTCGGCGCGCGGCTCTTGCGCGAGTACGCCGAGTCGATCGGCTTGTCGCCGGTGTTTACGATCGGCGACCGTGAAGACTGCGCCGATCTGCTCGATGTCGTCCGTCACGAGCAGGGCCTCTCGGCGAAAGCACGCCGTTTTCCGAAGAAGGGGACCTGCCTGGCGATCTATTCGCGGGTGGTCAATACCGGTGCGTCGCTGCCGGAAGTGCTCGATGCGGCGTTCGCCTGGTGCCGTGAATGGGAGGCCGAGCTGCGCGCGCTGTTTGCGGGCTATGTGCGGGCGAAGCAAGCGCAAAACGTGCTCGACTATGACGATTTGCTGCTCTACTGGGCTCGCATGGCCGAAGTGAGCGAGATCGGTGCGGATCTCGCGGCGCGCTTCGACCATGTGCTCGTCGACGAATATCAGGACACGAACCGCCTGCAGGCCTCGATCCTGCGTGCGATGAAGCCCGACGGGCGCGGGCTTACTGTCGTCGGTGACGACGCGCAGTCGATCTACGCGTTTCGCGGCGCGACCGTGCGCAATATCCTCGATTTCCCGGCGCAGTTCGAACCCGAGGCGCATCGGGTGACGCTCGAGCGTAATTACCGGTCGAGCGCGCCGATTCTCGCTGCGTCGAACGCGGTGATCGGGCTCGCGGCCGAGCGTTTCACGAAAGACCTGTGGACGGACAAGACCTCCGGCGGGCGCCCGCGCCTCGTGACGGTGGCAGGCGAGCTCGAGCAGGCGCGCTACGTCGTCGAATGTGTGCTCGAAGCGCGCGAGGCCGGCGTGAGGCTGAAGTCTCAAGCCGTGCTGTTCCGGGCCGCGCATCACAGCGCTGCGCTCGAACTGGAGCTTGCGCGGCGCAACATTCCTTTCGTGAAGTTCGGCGGGCTCAGGTTTCTCGATTCGGTGCACGTCAAAGACGTGCTCGCCGTGCTGCGATGGGCGTTCAATCCGCGCGACCGCATTGCCGGTTTTCGCGTGGCGCAGCTGTTGCCCGGGGTCGGGCCGGCAACGGCCGGGCGGCTGCTCGATGCGGCCCAGGCGGACGATGCTTCCCGCTCGCTCGCGGGATTCGCACCGCCGTTGCGTGCGGCCGACGACTGGCCTTCTTTTACCGCGCTGATGACGGACCTCTGGTGCGTGCGCACGCCATGGCCTGCCGAGTTCGAGCAGGTCCGGCGCTGGTACGAGCCGCATCTCGAGCGCAATCACGACGATGCAGCGGCCCGCCATGCCGACATCCTGCAAATGGAGAGCCTGGCGGCAACGTACGCGTCGCGCGAGCGCTTCTTGACCGAACTCGCGCTCGATCCGCCCGACGCCACGAGCGACGAGTCGGGTGCACCGCTTGTCGACGAAGACTATTTGATTCTCTCGACGATCCACTCGGCGAAGGGCCAGGAGTGGCGCAACGTGTTCGTGCTGAACGGCGTGGACGGCTGTATCCCGTCGGATCTTGGGGCGGGCAGCGAGGCCGAGCTCGAGGAGGAACGGCGGCTGCTTTACGTCGCCATGACACGCGCGAAGGACGACTTGCACATCGTCGTGCCGCAGCGCTTTTATGTCCACGGGCAGGCGCAGCACGGAGACCGCCACGTCTATGCGTCGCGCACGCGCTTCATTCCCGCGCAACTGCTACCGCTTTTCGAACTCGAGGCATGGCCGCCCGTGCCGCGGTCCGCACCGCCCACCGAGGCGGGATTGGCTGCCGCGGCGAAGGCGCGCGTCGATATCGCCGCGCAGTTGAAGAAAATGTGGGAGTGAGCGAGGAGCGACCGCGCTCGAAACGCACTCAGCGCTGGCGTCGCTCCTGCGGGCGCGGCTGCCGTACCGGGGGATTGAAGAAGTTGCGCAACCAGGCGGCCATGCGCGAGAAGATGTCGTACGGCTCCTCGACGAAGATCTCGGGCTTGAGCAGGCGCAGGAATTCCATGATCTGCTGCGCCTCCTGTTTCTGGAAGGAGCCGTGCGAGAGGCCGAGCTTGAGCAGGCCGCGCAATTCACCGAGCTTCTCGCGCGCCGTGCTGCCGATGCTCGTCTCGCAGGCGATCTTCGCTTCGTACACGCGCTGGCGCAGCGATTCCGCGAGCCGCCAGGCCGGCGTCTGCATCTTTTCCTCGAGCGATTCGATGTCTCGCGCTGACGACTTGATCTGCGCGGAGAGCGGGTCGACGAGCGCCGCGTCGCCGCCCGCTTCCTTCACGATGGCCGAGGCCCAGTCGTGGCAAGCCTTGGCGAGCTCGTCCGAGGTCCACTGCGAGCGATAGGCGAACGAAAACCCGTGCTCCTCGGCTTGCCGCACGAGGATCGCGACAACATCCGGGAACTCCTTGTCAAGCGTGCGCTTGGCCCAGGCGTATTGGCCCCCCTGCAGCATCCGCTGCACGGCGTGTTCGGTGAGCGGCACCATGTTGTCGAGTAGCTTGGCGCGCAAAAAATCCTCGAACGAGGGCGTCGCGAACTGGGGGTCGAGCTTCAGCGACACGCGCACGAAGGCCTCGAAGTCCTTGTGCAGCGAGGCGACGGTCTCGTCTCGAAGATGAAGGGTGATCTGACCCATGGCATGTCCTGAAGGCTCGTGAGCGCGCTTGCTCGTCGATGGGCGAGCAAGCGCACCGTTGCGCCCGCCGGCACGGCGGAGGCGGTACGGCACGCGCGTCGGCGCCCGTACATCGATGTCGTCAATGCGTTCGACGGCCGGCAGCCATGCTGGCCGGCCTACGCGGTTCGTCTGTTTATCGGCGGGCGACGGCGGAACTTGAGGGTTATCACGGGCGTTTATCGTTGAAGCCGAACCATCGACCCGGGTGCTTCAATGCACGACGAGCCATTGCCATAGGAAAAAGACGCCGAGCCCGACCGCGATCGTGAGGAGCGGCCGGCGCGTCGCGGCCGAGACGAGGCAGGCCGCCAGGGCCCCCACGAGCTGCGGGTTGCGCCAGGTGATTTCGGCTGCACCACCATGGGGCGCGACCGTCATTGGCACGATGATGGCCGTGAGCACGGTTACTGGAACGAATCCGAGTGCGGTGCGCAGGAGCGGAGGGAAGGCGATGCGCTCGCCCAACACGAACACCGTTGCCCGAATGAGGCAGGTGATGAGCGCCATGCCGAGGATGAGTATCGCGTAGATCATCGCATCGCCTCCGCGTGTGCGCGTTGGCCGGATTGCCACGGGCGCGACAGCGCGAGGCCGACGACGACGCCGCCCGCCACGGCGGCGAGGAGCCCCAGCTTGTACGGCCACGCGGCGCAGAGCCAGGCGAGAAGGCCGGCGACCGCCGCGGCGGCGATATAGCGAAGCGCGACGAGTTGCGGCACGACGATCGCGATGAACGTGGCGGCCATCGCGAAATCGAGGCCAAGCGATTGCAGACCCGGAAACGCCGCCCCGAAAAGCAGGCCGGCGAGTGTCCAGAGTTGCCAGTTGATATACATGGCCAGGCCGGAGCCGAGAAAATAGTGCGGGCCGATCGCGCCGACAGGCGCCGCGCGATAGTGCGAATAGGCGACGGCAAATACTTCGTCGGTGAGCAGCGCGCCAAGCGCCCAGCGCCAGCGCGTCGGCAGGTGCGCGACGTAGGGGGCGAGCGTTGCGCTGTAGAGCACATGCCGCAGATTGACGATGAGCGTCGTCGCCCAGACGACGGCGAAACTGGCATGGCCGGCGATCAGGCCGAGCGCGATGAACTGCGCGGAGCCGGCGAACACGGCAAGCGACATCAACTGGCCGTGCCAGAGCCGCAGTGGGCTGGAGGCAACGAGCGTGCCGAAGATAATGCCGAACGGGCCCGCACCGATCATCATCGGAAGTGTGTCGCGTGCGCCGTTGGCGAATTCACTGAGGGGGGTGCGCGGGTTCAACGAGAGATCCTCCTATGGCAGCCGAGGATAGTCGTGCGCGCCCGCATGCGCTTGTACGTTCTTGCGCGCGTACCCGCGCGTACCCGTGTGTGGCCGGAGCCCGGGCGCGCTCGGGCGCTTCGTCGCTGAACGGGGTCAGCTGGCCTGCCAGCGGCCGGGCGGCACACCGAACATCCGCTTGAAATGCCGCGTGAAATGGCTCTGGTCGGTGAAGCCGCTCGCGGCCGCGACGTCCGTGACGGACATGCCCGAACGCAGCGGTCCGAGCGCATGCTGCAGCCGCAACTGGTTGCGCCAGGCATGGGGAGCGAGGCCCGTGGCTCGCGTGAAAAGCCGGGCCGCGTGAAAAGGCGAGAGGCCGACTTCGTCGGCCAGCTCGGCGAGCGTAATCGGCTCCGCGAGTTCGGCTGCGAGGCGCGCTTTCATGGCGGCGACGCGCGGCGCGTCGGCCGCGAGCTTCAGCGTTTCCGGCTGCCCTTGCGCGTGCCTTGCGACAAGCGTCGAAAGCGCATCGACGAGCGCAGTCTGCGCGGCGAGCGGGTCGCCATCAGCTTCGAGCAGGCGGTGTGCCCGAGCAATGCGCGCGGCAAGATCGGGGTCGTCGATGGGCGCCGCGGGGAACCAGGGCAGCATGTGAGGCTTGCCCGACAACTCGCCGGCAAGGCGCCGGATTTCGTCGACCGGCACGTAAAGCACGCGGTAGCGCCAGCCGGCCTCGATGGCGCGCGAGCCGGTGTGCACTTCGCCGGGATTGATGATAGGCACCGTACCCGCTTGCGCGACGTAGCGTGCGCCGCGATAGGCGTAGGCTTCGGCACCGGCCTCGATGACAGGGACGGTGTAGGCCTCGTGCCAGTGCGGGGCGAACGTGTGCTCGCGATACTCGGCGGTCAGCATGTCGGCGCCGGGCAGAAGCGGCGTGCGCCAGTAGCGGGCGGAGTCGCGAAAGCGGGGCGCGTTCATGGCAGTTCGGAAAGGTGGCGATGCAAATATGTCGAGCAGCGGGCGTGCCGCGACCAGTGGACCGGACCGTCTCCTTGCGACGGAACGCCAGCATAGCGCGAAGTGCGCACGTGTGTCCGATCGGCACGTCGCGAACGACGGGGACGGAAAACGGGGACAGGAAGCGATGAAGGAAAAGGATGGAGCAGGCAAAAAAAAGCCCGTCATTGCTGACGGGCTTTTTTTTGTACTTTGGCTCCCCGACCTGGGCTCGAACCAGGGACCTACGGATTAACAGTCCGGCGCTCTACCGACTGAGCTATCGGGGAACAATACTGCTACGGTAAATCGTGACGCTTCTATGCAAAGAGCCCGTCGTCTTCAACGGGCTCTTTGCTTGTATTCTTTGGCTCCCCGACCTGGGCTCGAACCAGGGACCTACGGATTAACAGTCCGGCGCTCTACCGACTGAGCTATCGGGGAACAACAACAGCAGAGAAGCGGGATTTTATGGACGGTTGCTCATGCTGTCAATACCCCTGTCCTCGGCTGACCGTTTGCGCAACACTGATGCGCGCCGGACGGCTCGGCCCATCGCCTGCACGGGTCGGCCTGCAAAAGCGGAGAAAAGACGAAGGGGAACAGGAGAGGCGCAAAGAGCCGCAAAGAGCCGCGAACCGATGGCCCAAAGCCGCCGAGGGCGTCTTGCCGACGCCGACGCCGCTTAACGCTCGAGCTTGTCGAGCTTGTCTTTCACGTCCTTCCACTGATCGGCCTCGGGCAGTGCGCCCTTGGTCTTCGTGATGCTCGGCCAGCCCTTGGCGAGGTCGGCGTTCAGCTCGACGAACTGCTGCTGATCGCCAGGAACGTCTTCCTCGGCATAGATGGCATTGACCGGGCACTCGGCCACGCAAACGGCGCAGTCGATGCATTCATCGGGATCGATCGCGAGGAAGTTGGGACCTTCGCGAAAGCAGTCGACCGGACATACGTCCACGCAGTCTGTGTATTTGCATTTGATGCAGCTTTCGGTCACAACGTGAGTCATTCAAGCTCCTGCACACTGGTATCGGGGAATCTGTTGCGAGTAGGCAAACGAGTTATTGTAACGTAACAAGCCGTACCCAAGGTCCGGGCTCCCGTTGCGCCTTAGATCGATTCGTGATTAGTTTATGGGGCCCCAGGCGCGGCCACGAGCGGGTGCGACATCCGGTAACATGCCGCTACCGCGCGTGGGCCGCGCCTTAAGTTCGATTCCCGGCTGGAGCGTCATGATCATCACCTCGCTGCTCGATACCGATCTCTACAAGTTCACGATGATGCAGGTCGTACTGCATCAGTTTCCCGCCGCGAACGTCGAATATCGTTTTCGCTGCCGCACGCCGAACGTGGCGCTCGCCCCCTACGTGGAAGAGATTCGCGACGAAGTCCGCCGCCTGTGTTCGCTGCGGTTCTCGGATGACGAGCTCGACTATCTGCGCCGCATGCGCTTTATCAAAAGCGATTTCGTCGATTTTCTCGGCCTTTTCCACCTGAACGAAAAATACATTTCGATCGAACCATCGGCCAAAGGCAACGGCGAAATCGAAATCATCATCCAGGGGCCGTGGCTGCATACGATTCTCTTCGAGATCCCCGTGCTCGCCATCGTCAACGAAGTGTATTTCCGCAATACGCAGCGCGCGCCCGACTATGCGATCGGCCGCGAGCGACTGCGCGAGAAGATCAAGCTGCTCGGCGCGCGTCCCGAGTTCGCCGACTGCAAGATTGCCGATTACGGGACCCGCCGGCGCTTTTCGAAGCGTTGGCACGAAGAGGTGATTCTCACGCTCACGAGCGGCATCAGCGAGCAGTTCGCGGGTACGAGCAATGTGTTTTATGCGAAGAAACACGGCCTCGTGCCGCTCGGCACAATGGCGCACGAATATCTGCAGGCTTGCCAGGCGCTCGGCCCACGGCTGCGCGACTCGCAGACATACGGCTTCGAGGTCTGGGCCAAGGAATACCGCGGCGATCTCGGCATCGCGCTTTCCGACGTCTACGGAATGAAGGCATTTCTGCGCGACTTCGACATGTACTTCTGCAAGCTCTTCGACGGCGCGCGGCACGATTCGGGCGATCCGTTCGAATGGGGCGAGCGGTTGCTGCGCCATTACGAGGAAAACCGCTGCGATCCGCGCACGAAAGTGCTCGTGTTTTCCGACGCGCTCGACATTCCGAAAGTACTGCAGCTCTACGAACGGTTTCGCACCCGCTGCCGCCTCGCCTTCGGCGTGGGCACGAATCTCACCAACGACCTCGGCTACAGCCCACTGCAGATCGTCATCAAGATGGTCCGCTGTAACGGCCAGCCCGTGGCGAAGCTCTCCGATTCGCCGGGCAAGAACATGTGCGACGACAAGGCTTATCTCGCCTATCTGCGGCAGGTCTTCGACATCGAAGCGCCCGCCGACGATTCCGGCGAGTGACACGGGGGCGCCCGCATCGGCGGCATCGGCGGCATCGGCAGCATCGGCCATTCGGCCATTCGGCCCATATGTCTCGAAAAAGACCGCCGCTATAATCGGCCATTCGTCATCGCCTCGGACAGGAGCAACGCATGGATACCTCTGCGGCGCGCCGCAACATCTTGGCGCGCATTCGTGCAGCGAGCGGCCGCGAGGCGCAACCCGAGCCCGCGGAACAAGAGGCGGCAGCCGATTACCTCGCGCGCCATCCCACGGGGCCGCGCCCCGCGATGCCGGGGGACCCCGAAGGGCTCCTCGCGCGTTTCGTCGACGAGGCACGGTTGATGGCCACGAGTGTCGAAACAGTCGATACGCTCGATCACGTGCCGGCGGCCGTCGCGCGTTATCTGACGGCCGGCGCCCTGCCGCTGCAAGCGGTGGCGTGGCGCACCCTCGAATCGCTGCCATGGGCGGCTGCCGGGGTGGCGGTGGAGTGCCGCAAACCTCGCGACGGCGATCTGGTTGGCATCACGGGCTGTTTTTGCGCAACGGCCGAGACGGGTTCGCTCGCGCTCGTGTCGGGCCCCGGCACTGACGTATCGGCCGGGCTCTTGCCCGAGACGCATATCGCGATCGTGCCGGCTTCGCGCATCGTCGCGGGGCATGAAGAGGCATTCGCGCTCATGCGTGCCGAACTCGGCGAGCTGCCGCGCGCGGTCAATTTCGTGTCGGGGCCTTCTCGCACCGGCGACATCGAACAAACCATCGTCCTGGGCGCGCACGGCCCATACCGTGTTCACGCGATCGTCGTGCGCGGCGCGTGAGCGTGCAGGCGGCACGGCGGCGGTGCCGCCGAACGTTGTTTGCGCCGGGCCGCCGGGCAGGGACTTCGAAGAGAATAACGAACCAACCGTGATGAAATCGAAATATGCCGCAGCGGCGCGCATGCCGCTCGCGGCCGCGCTTTTCTTTCTGGCGATCCAGCTGTGGCCGAGTGCCGCGTTCGCCGCCACACTCGACGGTGCGACGCTCAGCGCTGCGTGGGCGTTGCCGTTCGCCGGGATTCTGCTGTCGATCGCGGTTTTTCCGCTGATTGCCCCGATGTTCTGGCATCGCCATTTCGGCAAGATCGCCGCGGCGTGGGCATTCGCTTTCCTCGTGCCGTTCGCGATCGCCTTCGGTATGGGGCCCGCGTTCGACACGCTCGCACATGCGCTCGTCGCCGAGTACATCCCGTTCATCGTGCTGCTGAGCGCGCTTTATACGATTGCCGGCGGCATCTGCGTGCGCGGGAATCTCCATGGCTCGCCCGGCATGAACACGGCGATGCTGGCGCTCGGCACGCTACTCGCCAGCGTCATGGGGACGACGGGCGCGGCGATGCTGCTGATTCGCCCCCTGCTGCGCGCGAACGACAACCGCAAGCACGTTGTGCATGTGGTGGTCTTCTTCATCTTTCTTGTCGCCAATGTCGGCGGTGCGCTTACGCCGCTCGGCGATCCGCCGCTCTTCCTCGGCTTTCTGAACGGCGTGAGCTTCTTCTGGACCACGCGGCATCTGCTGCTGCCGATGCTCGTGGTCTGCGGGTTGCTGCTCGCAATCTTCTATGCGCTCGACTCGTATTTCTACCATCGTCGCGAAGAAGAGCGCGCGCCGTTTCTCGATCCGACGCCGGACACGCGCGGGTTTTCCATCGAGGGCAAGCTGAACTTCCTCCTGCTCGGGCTCGTGATCGTGGCGGTGCTGATGAGCGGGATGTGGAAGCCGGGTATCGCGTTCCCTATGGCAGGGATGCATGTCGAGCTGCAAAACGTCGTCCGGGACGTCGTGCTCGTCGCGCTCGCGCTGGCATCGCTCAAGCTCACGCCGCGTACGGCGCGCGTCGGCAATGCATTCACGTGGGCGCCCATCGAGGAGGTGGCCAAGCTCTTCGCCGGCATCTTCGTCACGATTGCGCCGGTCATCGTCATGTTGCGTGCCGGCGCGGGCGGTGCGTTTGCATCCGTCGTCGCGCTCGTGACCGATGCGCACGGCGCGCCGATCGACGCCATGTACTTTTGGGCCACGGGGCTGCTCTCGTCGTTCCTCGACAATGCACCGACCTACCTCGTCTTCTTCAATCTCGTTGGTGGCGATGCACAGACGCTGATGACGGCCGGCGCGAAGACGCTGACCGCCATCTCGGCCGGCGCTGTGTTCATGGGCGCCAATACCTATATCGGCAATGCGCCGAACTTCATGGTGAAGTCGATCGCGGAATCGCGCGGCGTGCGCATGCCGAGCTTTTTCGCTTATCTTGCATGGTCGGGAGCAGTGCTCGCTCCCGTCTTCTTGTTGACGACGTGGCTGTTTTTCTAGCTGTGCAGCTTCCCAGGGGCCTCGCGGCTTGCCGCCGCAGGCCGTCATTCCGGAGACACCGATGCAAAAGATTTTCGTCGCACGGCCGATTTTTCCCGATGTCGTCGAACGGCTCAGGCTGCATTTCGACGTGGACTGGAACGATGGTCCGCCGCTCGGGCCCGAGGCGCTCGCGAGCCGTCTCGCAGACAAGGACGGCGCATTGACGGCCGGCGACCCGATCGGCGCTGCCACGCTGGCGGCCGCGCCGCGGCTACGCGTGGTATCGAACATGGCGGTTGGCTACAACAACTTCGATATTCCAGCCTTCAACGCCGCGAATGTGCTCGCGACGAACACGCCCGACGTACTGAACGAGTCGACGGCCGATTTCGGCTGGGCGCTGATGATGGCTGCCGCCAGGCGCATGGCCGAAAGCGAGCGCTGGCTGCGCGCGGGGCACTGGAAGGGATGGCGCCACGACGGTTTTCTGGGCAGCGACGTCTATGGCTCGACGCTCGGGATCATCGGCATGGGGCGCATCGGGCAGGCACTCGCGCGCCGCGCGCGCGGCTTTTCCATGCGGGTTGTCTATCACAACCGCTCGCGGGTGGGGGCCGAAGTCGAAGCCGAGCTTGACGCCCAATATCTGTCGAAAGCCGAACTGCTGAGTCAGGCCGACCACGTCGTTCTGGTCTTGCCCTATACGCCCGAGAACCACCACACGATTGGCGCGGCGGAGTTTGCGCTCATGAAACCGACGGCCACGCTCACGAACATCGCGCGCGGCGGCATCGTCGACGACGCGGCGCTTGCGAAGGCCTTGCGCGAGAAGCGGATCGCCGCGGCCGGCCTCGACGTATTCGAAGGGGAGCCACAGGTTCACCCGGGGCTGCTCGAAGTGCCCAATGTCGTGCTGACGCCGCATATCGCGAGCGCGAGCGAAGCGACGCGGCGTGCGATGGCGAATCTTGCGGCCGATAACCTCATGGCGGCGCTCGGGGTCGGGCCGCGGGCCGGCCAGCCGCCCAATCCGGTCAACCCGCAAGTGCTCGGCAAGGCGCGCGCATGACGACGGCAATCCTGTTTGCGCTCGCTGCGACAGTCGTGGTGCTGGCGGTGGCGCTCGCGGTAGCGTTGCGGGCCGTATCGCATGCGAACGATCGAGCGGCGTTCGTGGAGCTCGGCGAATGCATCGAGACGGCGAGCCAAACACAGGCTCGCGCCTACGAGCGGCTCGAGCGCGAGTTGCGCAGCGAGATCGCCGAAACGTCGCGGCTTGCCCGCGTGGAGCTGGGCGGCGGATTCGCGCAGTTCCAGCAGACGCTCGCTGCGCAGCTAACGAGCGTTGCCACGGTGCAGAACCAGCAGATCGAAGGGTTCGCGGCGCGTCTTGCGCAGCTCGTCGAGACCAACGCGAAGCAGTTGGATGCGATGCGCGAGAGTTTGCAGCGCCATTCGCTCGAATCGCGCGACGAGCAGGGGATGGCGCTCAAGCGCTTCGGCGACACGCAGGCTCAGCAGCTTGCTCAACTGACGGAAGCGAACGATCGCCGCTTTGCGGAAGTGCGGGCCACACTCGAGCAACGCCTGAAGGACATCGAGGCGAACAACGCAACCAAGCTCGAGGAGATGCGCCGGACTGTCGACGAGAAGCTGCATGCGACGCTCGAGCAGCGCCTCGGCGAGTCGTTCAAGCTTGTCTCGGAGCGGCTCGAGCAGGTGCACCGCGGCCTCGGCGAGATGCAGACGCTCGCAGCCGGTGTGGGCGACCTGAAGAAGGTGTTGACCAACGTAAAGACGCGCGGCACGTGGGGCGAGGTGCAGCTCGAAGCGCTGCTCGAGCAGATGCTCACGCCCGACCAATATGCGAAGAATGTAGCGACGGTGCCGAAGAGCGCCGAACGGGTCGAGTTTGCGATCAAGCTGCCGGGGCGGGGGGAACGCGGCAACGGCGAGGCGGCGGCCGTGCCGGTCTGGTTGCCCATCGACGCCAAGTTTCCTCGCGAGGACTATGAGCGGTTGATCGACGCGCAGGAGCGCGCGGACCCCGCTGCGGTCGAAGAGGCGGCGCGCTCGCTCGAGACACGTGTGCGCAATGAGGCGCGCACGATCGCCGAGAAATATCTCGCGCCGCCCCATACGACCGATTTCGCGCTGCTGTTTCTGCCCACAGAAGG
Source organism: Trinickia caryophylli (assembly GCF_034424545.1). Taxonomy (NCBI): domain Bacteria; kingdom Pseudomonadati; phylum Pseudomonadota; class Betaproteobacteria; order Burkholderiales; family Burkholderiaceae; genus Trinickia; species Trinickia caryophylli. Next base: position 3,493,896 of record NZ_CP139970.1, read on the forward strand.
CCTCTATGCCGAGGTCTTGAGGCGGCCGGGCCTGACCGACCTGCTGCAGCGCGAGTACCGCGTGACCGTGGCGGGCCCCACTACGCTGACGGCCTTGCTCAACAGCCTGCAGATGGGTTTCCGAACGCTCGCCATCGAAAAGCGCTCGAGCGAGGTCTGGCAGGTACTGGGTGCGGTGAAGACAGAGTTCGGCAAGTTCGGCGAGGTCCTTGCCAGAACGAAATCGCAGCTCGAGACTGTGACGCGCTCAATCGAGGCGGCCGAGCGTCGTACGCGCGTGATGAATACGAGGCTGCGGGAAGTCGAAGCGTTGCCGGGCGACGAGGCAGCGGGGCTGCTGGGTGACCGCCAACCGGGCGGCCCGGACGAGCCGGAGACCTGACGCCCGGATGAGGCCCGGATGAGGCCCGGGCGTGTACGTCAGCCGCCCTGGGCGAGCCGCCGCAGTGCTTCGTCGGTTACGCGCACGATGCGCCAATCCGGCATCACTGTTGCCCCGAGCTTCGTATAGAAATCGATGGCCGGCTGATTCCAGTCGAGCACCGACCACTCGAAGCGTCCGCACTGCCTCTCGAGGGCGATCTCGGCCACGCGCCTGAGCAGTGCGGTGCCAAGGCCGCCGCCGCGTATCGCGGGTTGCACGTAGATGTCCTCGAGGTAGAGTCCACGGCGGCTGAGAAACGTCGAGAAGTTGTGGAAGAAAAGCGCGTAGCCCACGATGCTTCCGTCGCGCTCGGCCACGAGCGCTTCCGCGGCGGGCCGGGTGCCGAAGAGTGCGTCACGCAGGCTGTCTTCCGTTGCGACGAACAGATGCGTGAGCTTTTCGTACTCGGCGAGCTCGAGCATGAGCCCGAGCATGGCCGGCACATCACGCGGCTCGGCCGCGCGGATCGCGTCGGTCATCAGGCTTCCTCCGGCACGTCGGACAGCACGATCTCGATGCCGCCGAAGCGCGAGGCCACCCAGTTATAGGCGTGGCAGGCGATCCATAGCAGCACGAAGCCGAGGATCGCGTTGAGCAGGAGCGCGCTGAAGAGCGTGCTCAGTTCGACAGATCCGTACTTGACGAAGGCGACGAGCATACCGAGCAGCACGATCGGCACGCTGAAGGTCAAGTAGACGAGGATGAGCGCTTTGGCGGTTTGCCCGGGCGCGATCGAGAGGATTTGTTTTTTCATATGGGTAGATCCCCGTGTAGAGACGATGTACTCGATTCGAAGAGGGAAGGAGCGGTCGCTCGTTGCCGGTCCGGTTCAGGGTTTGCGCGTCAGATTTCAGATGAGGCCGTCGAACGGCATGATGTCCACGCATTCGCCTGCCGGTATGTCGCCTTGCTCGTGTGCGAGCATGATGAAGCAATTGGCGTCGCTCATCGAACTCAGCACCCCCGAGCCTTGCGAGCGCGTTGGCGTGACGTGCCAGCTGCCGTCGGCTTCGCGCGTTGCGACGCCGCGCTGAAATTCGGTGCGACCCGCCCGTTTCTTGATGGGTGTTCCTGCGATGGCCGAAAAGCGCAGAGGGGGATTGGCGGTGGCGCCCGACATCGCGAGCAATGCTTCGCGCACGATTTGGTAGAACGTTGCCATGACCGCCACCGGGTTGCCCGGGAGCCCAAAAAAGAGCGCGGGCGGCTTGCCCGCATCTTTGCCGTGCGGCCACAGGCGGCCGAAGGCGAGCGGCCGTCCCGGGCGCATCGCGAGCTGCCAGAATGCAACGTCGCCGAGCGATCCGAACATTCGCCGCGTGAAATCGGCTTCTCCGACCGAAACCCCGCCCGAACTCAACACGACGTCCGCGCTTTCGGCTGCCGAGCGAAAAGCGGCTTCGAGTGCAGCCGGCTCGTCGCGCACGATGCCAAGATCGAGGGCCTCGATGTCGAGCCGCGTGAGCATCGCGTGCAGCGTATAGCGGTTACTGTCGTAAACACCGCTCTCGCCGAGTGCCTGACCGACGGAGCGCAATTCGTCGCCCGTCGAAAAAAAAGCGACCCGCAACCGCCGCCGCACGGCTACTTCGGGGATGCCGAGCGAGGCGAGCAGGCCTATGTCCGCGGCTCGCATGATGCGCCCGGCAGTGAGTGCTGGACGCCCGCGCGCGAGGTCTTCGCCGGCCCGACGGCAGTTGGCGCCCCGCTCGATGCGAGCGACATCGAACACGACGCGCTCGTCGATGCGTGTGACGAACTCCTGGGGGATGACCGTGTCGCAGCCCGCGGGCAATGGCGCACCCGTCATGATCCGTATGCATCTGCCGGGCTCGGCGCGGCCCGTGAACGGATGTCCCGCCAGGGCCCGGCCTGCTATATCGAGGCTTAGTTCGCCGGTGCTCGTCAACGCCGCGCCATCGAATGCATAGCCGTCCATGGCGGCATTGTCGTGCGCGGGCACATCGATTGGCGAAACGACGTCTTCGGCCAGCACGCGATCGAGCGATGCGCGCAGCGCGACGCGCTCGATCGTGGCGACGGGCCGTACCCAGCCGCGCACGATAGCCTGAGCGGAAGCGACTGGCAAAGCCTGTGCGTCGTGGGCCGAAACGCTGCGCGAAATGTCGTTGGGAGTGGTCATCGATGATTGGCGCCGAGCCTGTTCCGCATGAGCGCGAACGTCTTTGTGGGATCGAGCCTCGGCTCGAGGGCTCGGCGCTCGCCTGCGGCGCGTGCGCTGCCTGGGCCGGTCTCAGCTCCGTTCGAGGCCGGCGAGCTCCTGCAAAGAGTTGGCATTGTAAAACGCGTGCTCGTCGGCAAACGGCACTTCGATGTGCCTGTGGCGCGCGTACCACGCCCGCACCTTGCGTTCGCCAGCGGCAAGGTAGCGATCGAGATCGTCGGCAAGCGAGCGGCGCAAAAGCGCGAAAACGGGATGCAGCGTCACTTCTCCCGAGGCCGAGCGCGTCGTCACGGTGGCGATCTCGGCGCGGGCGGCCTCCAACGGCTGCAGGAGGCTCGTGGCAAGGTCTGGGGGCAGATTGGGCGCATCGCACGGTACGGCGAGCACGAGGTCCGTTTGCGCGGCGCGCAGCCCCGCGAGGATGCCGGCGAGCGGCCCGGGGAAGTCGGGCAGAGCGTCGCTCACGACGCGCGCACCGAACGGCGCGCCGAGCGCTTCATAGGCTTCGAGGTTTCGGTTCGCGCTGATAAGAATCGTATCGACTTGCGGTGCCAGTCTGCGGGCGACATGTAGCGCGAGCGGTTGGCCGTGCAGCGGCTGCAGCCCTTTGTCGCGGCCTCCCATGCGCGTGCCCTGCCCGCCTGCAAGCAGCAGGCCGGTCAGGCGCACGGAGGAGGGCGGCGTCATGATGAGAGGGCTCTTTCAGCCGCCGATGTACGACATCTCGACACGAGGCGTGTCGCTCGCCGGCACGGCCGTGCCGCTGCCGCGCAACTGGGAGTAGCGATCCGTGCGCACCTGCCAGATACCGGCGATTGCCGTGGCGATCTCGGCGTCGGAGGCGCCGCCGCGCACGAGCGCCCGCAGGTCATGTCCTCCCGATGCGAAGAGGCAGAGGTAGAGCTTGCCTTCCGTCGAGAGCCGCGCGCGGGTACAGGTGCCGCAAAATGCGCGCGTGACGCTCGAGATTACGCCGATCTCGCCGCTGCCGTCGGCGTAGCCCCAGCGCTGGGCGGTTTCCGACGGGGTATTCGGCTCGAGCGGCACGAGCGAAAAAACGCTGCCGATTCGGGCCACGACCTCGGCCGATGGCAGGACTTCGGTCATGTTCCAGCCGTTGGAGGTGCCGACGTCCATATATTCGATGAAGCGCAGTACGACGCCCGAGCCTTTGAAGTGCCGGGCCATCGGCACGATCTCGCTGTCGTTGGTGCCGCGCTTGACGACCATGTTGACCTTGATCGGTGCCAGGCCCGCGGCTTCGGCGGCTTCGATGCCTTCCAGCACGCTCGAAGGTGCGTAATCGGCGTCGTTCATGCGTTTGAAGAGCGCCTCGTCGAGCGCATCGAGGCTCACCGTCACGCGCGTGAGCCCGGCGTCTTTCAGCGCCCGCGCCTTGCGCGCGAGCAGGGAGCCGTTCGTCGTCAGCGTGATGTCGAGTGGCCGGCCGCCGGGCGTGGTCATCCGCGCGAGCTGCTCGATCAGCCACTCGATATTCTTGCGCAGCAGAGGCTCGCCACCCGTCAGCCGGATTTTCTCGACGCCGTGCGCGACGAAAATGCGCGCGAGGCGGGCGATCTCCTCGAAGGTCAGCAGTGCGCTATGGGGCAGGAACGGGTAGTCCTTGTCGAACACGGCCCGCGGCATGCAATAGACGCAGCGGAAGTTGCAACGGTCGGTGATGGAGATGCGCAGGTCGCGCATTGGCCGTTCGAGCGCATCGGTCAATATCCCGCGCGGCACGAACGCGGTACCGGCGATCTCGGGTACGGCGCTGAGATTGGCGACGGGGATGATGCGGCGGGACATGATCGAATAAAGAAACAGTTAGGTAATCATTCTAGCCGAACGCGCAACGGCGGGTCGGCTTCGCCCGGCTCGCCGCGCGGATATTGGCCGGGCACGCAGAAAAAAGCCCGCCTCCGGAGAGACGGGCCTGACACCGGCGGCATGCATCGCGCGCGTGGTCCCGGGCCGGAGCCCGGTGCGACGAGGGCTTCGGGCGGGTGTGGCGGTTTGCCGCCGCCACCGCCCGCCCCGCCCGCGCCTGGCGGCGCCGGTCAGTCGGCTTTGCGCGTTTCGATTTGCTGCATAGACGTCGTATCGACCGGCGGCAGCGCCTTGCGCTCGCGCGGCACGCGCAAGGGCGGCACGATTTGCGCGGCGGCTTGCTGGGCCGCGTGCAATTTTTCCGCGTTGGTGTTGACCCAGACGAGGCCGACGGCGTCCAACATCGGCTGCAGATCCGTCGCGGACAAGCTGTTGGTCCGCGGTGCCGGTGCAACGGGCGCTGCCTGAGTGGCGGCCGTTTCAGCGCTGGCGGGCTGGAGCGTGTCGGCCTGTACCGCGGGCTCGGCTGCCGCTTCGACGGTCGGTGCGGTGGCTGGCGCGATGGCGCTCGCCGTAACCGGCTCGACGACAGGTGCCGGGGCGACCGGTACGTCGACATCGACGTGAGCAACGTGAGCCGGCTCGGCCGGTTCTTGCGGTGCGCTAGCAGGCGTTGGCGCTTTAGCGCTTACTTCTGCCAACGGGGCATCGATCGGAGCTGGCACGTTAGCGACGTACTCCGATTCCTGCGGTGCCGGCGCCGGGGTTGCAGGCGGCACGGCCGACACTGTTGTCGGGGCGGGCGCGGGTGCTTCAGCGGCGGGCGCGACCGGCCGTACCGTCGCCGGCTCGACTTCGACGGGCCGGGCAAGCGTTTCGGGCAGTGGCGCGGTGACGGGCGCCTCGCTCGGCACGGGCGTCACGACGACGTGTTCGTCTGCTGCGAACTGCTCGGCCGGCTGCATGGCTGCGTCGATGTGCTGATGGGCGGGCGCTTGAGCCGGAGCGGTCTCGCCTTCGGCCTCCGCGAGGTCGGCGGCGTGCGTGATGTTGACTGCTTCTTCCTCGCGCTCGCGACGACCGCCGCGGCGGCCGCGACGGCGGCGCCGGCGTTCGTCGCCATCACCTCGCGCAAGTCCGTCCTGCTCGGGCATACCGGCGCCGGGCGCTGCCGCGGCTTCAGCGGCGCTCGCATCGTGAGCGGCGGCTTCAGCGCGTACGGCCGCTTCAGCGCTTACCTCGGCTGTTGCCTTGCGGCGCTCGCCGCGTTCCTGGCGTTCGGCGCGCTCGGCGCGCTCCGCGCGTTCCGGACGTTCGGTACGTTCCTGGCGTTCGGCACGTTCGCGACGCTCCTGCCGTTCGCCGCGCGGCGCGGCTTCGGCGGTTTCGCGGTCGCGATCCTGCCCGCGCTCGCGACCTTCGCGCCCCTCACGTGGCTCACGCGGCTCGCGGCCCTCACGTGGTTCACGTCCTTCACGTGGCTCGCGGGTGCCTCGGCCCTCGCGAGGTTCGCGCTGCGCCTGCTCTTCGCGGCGGCCCGCAGGTTGTTGCGGCCGGGTGCCGCCCTCGGCACGCGCTGCGCCTTCGCGGCCCGGCGCACCATTGCGGCGATTGCGGTTGCGATCGCCGGCGCGCTCTCCGCTACGCTCCCCGCGGGTGGGCTTGGTCGGTTGAACGGGCTCGGGTGCCGGTGCAGGCGCGGCCGGCTGGGCACCGAAGAGGCCTTTGAGCCAGGCGATGAAACCGCCGGAGCGGGCCGGTGCGGCCTCGACGGCCACGGGTTGGGGCCGGGGCGCCGCGCTCGGCGCGGGCTTTTCGGGCGTGATGCCTTTGACGGCGGCTTCCTGCTTCGGCCGGACTTCCTCGTTGCGTTTGCTGTAGCCCGTTTCCGATTCGAGTTCGCGGGCGGCTTCCTCGGCCATCTTCCACGATGCGCGCGGGTCGTCCAGGCGGGTATCGTCGTGGCGCAGGCGCTCGAGCTTGTAGTGAGGCGTATCGAGGTGCTTGTTCGGGATCAGGACGACGTTGACCTTGAAGCGCGACTCGATCTTGTTGATTTCCTGGCGCTTTTCGTTGAGCAGGAAGGCCGTTACCTCGACGGGCACCTGGCAGTGGATGGCCGCCGTGTTTTCCTTCATCGCTTCTTCCTGAATGATCCGCAGCACTTGCAGCGCGGATGATTCGGTATCGCGGATATGGCCGGTGCCGTTGCAGCGCGGGCACGTCACATGGCTACCTTCGGACAGCGCGGGGCGCAGCCGCTGGCGCGACAGCTCCATGAGGCCGAAGCGCGAGATCTTGCCCATCTGGACGCGTGCGCGATCGTGCTTGAGCGCGTCTTTCAGGCGTTGCTCGACTTCACGCTGGCTCTTGGCCGACTCCATGTCGATGAAGTCGATCACGATCAGGCCGCCGAGATCGCGCAGGCGCAGTTGCCGCGCCACTTCGTCGGCTGCTTCGAGGTTCGTGCGCGTGGCCGTTTCCTCGATGTCGGCGCCCTTGGTGGCGCGAGCCGAGTTGACGTCGATGGCGACGAGCGCTTCGGTGTGATCGATGACGATCGCACCGCCGGAGGGCAGCGGCACCGTGCGCGAGTACGCCGTCTCGATTTGATGCTCGATCTGGAAGCGCGAGAAGAGCGGGACGTCGTCGTGATAACGCTTCACCTTGCCGACGTTGTCCGGCATCACGATATCCATGAAGGCGCGAGCCTGGTCGTGGATCTCGGTCGTATCGATCAGAATTTCGCCGATGTCGGGCTGGAAGTAATCGCGAATCGCGCGGATGACGAGGCTCGATTCGAGATAGATCAGCATCGGCTGGCCGGGCTGGCCGCTTTGCGAGGCGGCCTCGATCGCGCGCCACAGCTGCATCAGGTAGTTGAGATCCCACTGCAGCTCTTCGGCGCTGCGGCCGATGCCGGCCGTGCGCGCGATGATGCTCATGCCGTCGGGCAACTGCAGCTGCGCCATCGTTTCGCGCAGCTCCTGACGGTCGTCACCCTCGATGCGGCGCGAGACGCCGCCGCCACGCGGGTTGTTCGGCATCAGTACGAGATAGCGCCCGGCGAGCGAGATGAACGTCGTCAGTGCCGCGCCCTTGTTGCCGCGCTCTTCCTTTTCGACCTGGACGATCAGCTCCTGGCCTTCGCGCAGGGCGTCCTGGATGCGCGCGGAGCGCATCTCCACCCCGTCGCGGAAATACTGGCGGGCGACTTCCTTGAACGGCAGGAAGCCGTGGCGATCTTCGCCGTAGTTGACGAAACAGGCTTCGAGCGACGGCTCGATGCGCGTGACGATGCCCTTGTAGATGTTGCCCTTGCGCTGTTCGCGCCCGGCGGTTTCGATATCGATGTCGATGAGTTTTTGCCCATCGACGATGGCGACGCGCAGTTCTTCCTGCTGCGTCGCGTTGAACAGCATGCGTTTCATTGAACGGCTCCAGAGCGGCTGGGCCTGCGAGCGAACGCGGCTTGTCAGGCCGCTGGCACCGCTCGCGACGGCGCACCGCATCGTTGTTCTGTTGTCACAAGCACGCTGGAGCGGGAACGATGGCGGGGAGAATTGCCTTGAAGGGGCTCACTGCGGCCTAATGGGCCGCGAGCCGCCGGGGCGCATGCGAACACGGCTTCAAATAGCGGCGCTTCACAGGGCGTGCGTCGCGCCGTCGTGCCGCGCCAACCTCGGCGCGCAGCGTGTCGGACACGCCTGCCGGCCGGGTGACGCTGCGCCGCCGATGCGGCGCGAAGCGCGAAGGACGCTGGACAGCCACGCGGGGTGTCTCGCCAATTTGACGTCGCCGGGCACGTCGCGCACGAGGCGCTGACGCTTATGGGCGCTCGCCGTATTTTCGCAATCGGGAGCCTCCGTTGCGCTCGACATCGCTCGATACCGAGGCTCGCCAGATGAATTCTTTTTTACCAAAATTCCGTTACCGTCGAAGCGGGCCGCGACCGAACGCACCTGTGGGCGCCGTCCTTGCCGCAACGCGTTTCGTGCGTGCAACTCGTTGCTTCTCTTCTTAAACAGGGCGAGCAACCGACCCGTGGGTACAGCCAAGCAAGTAAAATAACAGCTTCTCGCTTACCCCCGCACAACCAGCCGGGCTACCCGGCGATACGCGCCGGCAGCGGCAGGCTGCTCGGGCAAATTATATTCAGAATGAATGAGTTAGGCAAAATATCCCAGAAATCGGTCGCAAGCGACCAAGCTTCGATGATACAGGTTGACGAGGGTGTCGCCGGGCAGCGCATCGACAATTTTTTGCTGCGGGTCTGCAAAGGTGTCCCTAAAAGTCATATTTACCGGATATTGCGCAGTGGGGAAGTACGGGTAAACAAGGGGCGCGTCGACGCGAAATACCGGCTCGCGGCCGGCGATGTCGTGCGCGTGCCGCCGATCCGCGTGGCCGAGGCCAGCATGGCTCCGATGCCGATGGCCGCGCCTCCGGCTCACTTCGATGTCCTGTTCGAGGACGACTACCTGCTCGTGATCGACAAGCCGGCCGGCGTAGCCGTGCACGGCGGCAGCGGGATCGCTTTCGGGGTGATCGAGCAGATGCGCGAGGCACGGCCGGCCGGCAAGTTCCTGGAACTCGTGCACCGGCTCGATCGCGAGACCTCGGGCGTGCTGATGCTTGCCAAGAAGCGCGCGGCGCTCGTGGGGCTGCACGAGCAGATCCGCGAGAACCGGATCGACAAGCGCTATTTCGCCTGCGGGCATGGCGAATGGGCGGCCGACTGGGGGCGGCGGCGGGCCGTCAAGGCGCCGCTCACGAAGTATCTGACGGCGGACGGCGAGCGCCGCGTGCGCATCGACCCGGAGGGGCTCGCTTCGCACACGGTGTTCAATCTCGTCGAGCGCTGGCCCGGGTACGTGCTCGTCGAGGCGGAGCTGAAGACGGGGCGTACGCACCAGATCCGCGTGCATCTTGCCAGTCTCGGCCTGCCGATCGTCGGCGACGCCAAGTACGGCGACTTCGCGCTCAATAAGGCGCTCGCTCGCGCCGATGCCCGGCCCGGCCTCAAACGCATGTTTCTGCATGCGCACAGGCTGAGCTTCGCGCATCCGGTCACGGGCGAGCCGCTCGTGCTCGAGGCGCGCTTGCCGGCCGAGTGCCGGCGGTTCATCGATCAATTGAAGGATTCGACAAGCGAGGCGCGTGCCAATGGCCCGACAGCAATTTGACCTGATCGTCTTCGACTGGGACGGCACGCTCATGGATTCCACGGCGCACATCACGCGCAGCATCCAGGCGGCGTGCCGCGACCTGGGCGTGGCCGTGCCCGACGACGCGGCGGCGAGCTTCGTGATCGGGCTCGGCCTGCGCGATGCGCTGCAAATCGCCGCACCGGCGCTCGATCCGGACGACTATCCGCGGCTTGCCGAGCGCTACCGCTACCACTTCCTGACGAAGGATGTGCAGATCGAACTCTTCGGCGGGGTGCGCGAGATGCTCGAGGAACTGCGCGACCACGGCTATCTGCTCGCGGTGGCCACCGGCAAGAGTCGGGTCGGGCTGAACCGCGCGCTCGAGGAAGCGGGCGTCGGGAAATTCTTCGACAGTACGCGCTGCGCCGACGAGACCTTTTCGAAGCCGCATCCCGCCATGCTTTACGAGCTCACGCGGGAACTGGGGCAGGATGCGGCACGCACGGTCATGATCGGCGATACCACTCATGACCTGCAGATGGCGCAAAACGCCGGCACGGCCGGAATTGCCGTGACCTACGGCGCGCATCCGGTGCAGGCGCTCGCGGCGATGTCGCCCGCGTTCGTCGCCGAAAGCGTGACGGCACTGGCCGGCTGGCTGAGGCAGCACGCATGAGCGCGGCCGTCGGCGCGGCAAATGAGCGCACGCCCGTGAAAGTCTGCGGCTCGGAGGCGCTCGTCGACGGTGGCGCCGGCGTCCGCGTGGCCGCGCGACACGGCGGCGGCGATGCGGTCGTTTTTTTCGTGCGCTACGAAGGGCGCGTTTACGGCTATTTGAACCGGTGCGCGCATGTGCCGATGGAGCTGGATTGGGCGGAGGGCCAGTTCTTCGAATCGTCGGGCTTATACTTGATGTGCGCGACACACGGCGCCGTCTATGAGCCCGACACCGGCCGCTGCGTCGGCGGGCCGTGCCGCGGCGCTTCGCTTCGCGCGGTGGCCGTCGAGGAGCGCGATACGCCCGAGGGCCGGGCCGTCTTTTGGCTGCCGGACGATCAACTCGTTCCCGCGCAGTCCTGATCGTTTTCACCCATCCTCACGACTTTCCCACTCGCGATCGTTCCCGCATGTCCGACCACATCCATCCCGAAGGTAACGAACAACCGAACCAGCCCGTGCGCGAGCCGGCCTGGGAGCGCGCCGCGCTCGAGCGCATCGCGCTTGCCGCCATCAACGAGCAGCGTGCTGCGCGGCGCTGGCGCATCTTTTTTCGCTTCGCCTTTTTGGCGATATTGGCGCTGATCGCCTTTGGGCTTTTCGATTCGTCGAGCGAGAAAGTGGCCGCCACGGGCCGGCATACGGCGCTCATTACGATCAATGGGGAGATCTCGGCCGATACGAACGCCAACGCGGAGGACGTCGGCCGCGCGCTGCGCCATGCGTTCGAGGACAGCGATACGGCCGGGGTCGTGCTGCAAATCGACAGCCCCGGCGGCAGCCCCGTGCAGGCCGGCATGATCAACGCCGAGATCGGTCGTCTGCGCAAGAAGTATCCTGGCACGCCGCTGTATGTGGTCGTCGGGGACATGTGCGCATCGGGCGGCTACTACATCGCGGCGGCGGGCGACAAGATCTACGTCGACCGCGCGAGCATTGTCGGCTCGATCGGCGTGCTGATGGACGGGTTCGGCTTCACGGGTCTGATGAGCAAGCTCGGCGTGGAGCGGCGGCTGCATACGTCGGGTGCCAACAAGGGCTTTTACGATCCGTTCTCGCCCGAGACGCCCGCGATGAACGAGCACGCGCAGGCGATGCTCGACGACATCCACAAGCAGTTCATCGATGCGGTACGCGCTGGCCGCGGCTCGCGCCTGCATGAAACACCGGACGTCTTCTCGGGTCTTTTCTGGACCGGCGAGAAGAGCGTCGAACTCGGTCTGGCCGACGGTTTCGGCGACACGGGCTACGTCGCGCGCGACGTGATCAAGGCGCCGCATATCGTCGACTACACGGTCAAGGAAAGCATTTCGGACCGTATCGCGCGCAAGTTCGGGTCCGCGGTTGGCAGCGCCGCCGTGCACGCGCTCGTCGGAGGCGGGCTGGGCCTGCGCTGAAAATGCCCGGCCGAGCCCAGGCGCGCGGAAAAACCGGAAGGCGCCCGTGAGCGTTCCCCGGCCCGGCCGGACCGGGGAACGCTATACCGCGAGCAGCAGGAAGATCGCCGGCCGCTTGTGCAACTCGAGCACGGCGGGATCCTTCTTCCAGGCCGAGATCGGGCGGCTCACGATTCGCTCGGTTTCGAGCGTGAGATCGACGGCGACGGCCACGAGCGTCGACGGAGCGCAACTGGCAACGAGTGCATCGAGCAGCGCGCGATTGCGATAGGGCGTTTCGATGAAAATCTGTGTCTCGCGCGCCTTGCGCGAGTGTGCCTCGAGCTCGCGCAGCCGCTTAGCGCGCTCGCCTGCGTCCACCGGCAAATAGCCATGAAAGGCGAAACGCTGGCCGTCCAGTCCCGATGCCATCAGCGCGAGCAGGATCGAGCTCGGGCCGACGAGCGGCACGACCTTCACGCCGCGCTCGTGGGCGCGCCGCACGAGCAGCGCGCCCGGATCCGCCACCGCGGGGCAGCCCGCTTCGGAAACGAGCCCCGCATCGGCGCCGGCGAGCACGGGTTCGAGCAGCCGGTCGATTTCGCCAGCGGGCGTCTTCACATTGAGTTCGCGGATCTCGATGTCCTGGATAGGCCGGTCGGTACCCACCTTCTTCAGGAACGCGCGCGTCGTCTTCGCGTTTTCGCCGATGTAATAGTGCAGCGACGCGGCGCGCGCGATCACGGCGGCAGGCAGCACGGCCGCGAGCGCCGCGGCGTCGCCCTCGCCGAGCGTGTTCGGAATCAGATAGAGAACGCCCGTCATCGCGCGCCGCCCAACAGCGGATAGCCAGCGGCGCGCAGCATGCGCGTGAGCGCGATGAGCGGCAGCCCGACGAGTGCGGTCGGGTCGTCGGACTCGATCGCCTCGACGAGCGCGATGCCGAGGCCCTCGGATTTTGCACTGCCCGCCACGTCGTACGGTGTCTCGGCGCGCAAGTAGGCGTCGAGTTGCGCGTCGGGTAGATCCCGGAACCGCACGCGCGTGACGACGTCCTCGGTCTGCGCGGTATCGCGAGTGGCGTCGAGCAGGCAGAGCGCGCTATGGAACTCGACCGTGCGTCCGCGCATCGCCTGAAGCTGGGCGAGCGCCTTGTCGTGCGTGCCGGGCTTGCCGATCTGGCGGCCGTCGAACGTGGCGACTTGATCGGAGCCGATGACGAAGAGCGCGCGCGGCCCGGCGGCCGCATTCGTGGCGCCTTCGCTTGCGGCGCGCTCGGCGACGGCGCGAGCCTTGAGTTCGGCGAGCCGCATTGCCGTGGCGGCCGGCGCCTCGCCGGGCAGCGGTGTTTCGTCGATCGAGGGCGAGCTGACCTCGAACGGCACGCGCAGCCGCTCGAGCAGCTCGCGGCGGTAGGGCGAGCTCGATGCGAGAATCAGTCGCGGCGGCTCAGCGGGAAAATCGGACATGATTTGAAAGTTGATGAACAAGCGTGATGGAACGTGAACGAAGCGTAAAGCAAGTCCTTCGGCGCAACGCGTCAGGCGGTTCGCCGTTCGCTCGATAAGTGTTTGACTTGAAACGGTAAAACAGATATAGTTACCGGCTTTTCGTGGCGGCTTGCGCCGTGCTGCGCGAATGCTGCCAAGTGGCTGGCGGATGCGTCGCTGGCGGATCGGGCGACTTCATCCGCTTGTAGTCCGGTCGAGCTGGGCCCGGGCGGAAACCGTGTCGCGCCGGGCTGGCCCAAAGCAAGCTGAAATATCCGGGTCCGGGCGTCGCTTTCGCTGGCGGCGCAGGGTCTGCAAGAGTCGAGGAGCGAGTCATGACGCAACAGGCTGGCAAGGCGGGCGGGGCCATCGATCCGCACGCGCTCGACGTCTTCGAATTCGCGCGCACCGGGCGTCAGGCAGCGGGCGCCCTGCGCGTTTCGCAACTGCCGCGAATGTTAAACGAAGTCCCGGCCGATGCGCCAGGGCGCGACACGGTGTTCACGTGGCAGGCCGAGGGTTCGACGCAGCCCGAGTTGCAAGACGACGGCAGCGAGGCTGAGCAGCCGTACCTGCGGCTTGCCGTGCACGGCTCCGCATGGCTCGAGTGCCAGCGCTGTTTGGCGCCGTACGCGCAGGCATTCGATGTCGACGCGACGTACAGGCTGGTGGCAACGGAGGCCGAGGCAGAGGAATATCCGCTCGACGACGACGAGATGGACGTGATCGTGGGTTCGCGCCAGTTCGATCTCGTCGACCTGATCGAAGAGGAGCTTTTGCTGGCGTTGCCGCTTGTGCCAAAGCACGAAGCTTGTCCCTCGGTGCACGAAAGCCTGGTGTCGGGCGTCGGCGGCGGCGAGGGCAACGAAAGCGGCGAAAGTGGCGAGAGCGGTGAAAGCGGTGCGGCGGATGAAGACGAAGGCGGCGAGGAGCGAGGCGGCAAGCCCAATCCGTTCGCCGCTCTCGAAGTGTTGAAGCGCGATGGCGGTGCCGGAGGCAAGAAGCACTGAGTCGCGGCGAGGATCTGTCTGCTTACTTTGTCTGTATGTAAACGGGTCTGAAAGTCGTAGCGCGATGCGGCGCGCCGGCCGATTGGCCAATGGCGTCTCGCCGGTCGGGCTGTGTTAGAATCCCAAAAATTTTTAGGAGTTACCATGGCAGTCCAGCAAAACAAGAAGTCGCCGTCGAAGCGCGGCATGCACCGCTCGCACGATTTCCTGAACGCGGCGCCCCTGGCCGTCGAGCCGAGCACGGGTGAAGTGCATCTGCGTCACCATGTCAGCCCGAATGGTTATTACCGCGGCAAGAAAGTCGTCAAGACGAAGAACGACTAATCGCTTCGCAAGCGATGCTCGCCTTGCTGGGCCGCGTCTCGCGCGGCCGGCGGCGTGCCTGACATTTTCCCGGCGCTACAGAAATGCGGCATTCAACTGCCGCTTTTTTGTGTCGCCCGCAGTTGGCGCGCAGTTGGCGGTTCGGCTGTCGGCAGCAGTGGGTGTTGCAGTACTTTGTTCTGCTCCACGCAGCGCACTGACCGCGGTTCGATGCCACGCGCCTGAAATCCGTCGCAGTCCATGACCATAACGCTCACGATCGACTGCATGGGAGGCGACCACGGCCCGTCCGTGACCGTTCCCGCGGCCGTCAGCTTCGTTCGTTCGCACGCCGATGCACGTCTCATGCTCGTCGGCCTCGAGGCCCCGATCCGGGCCCAGCTGAAGAAACTCAAAGCGCAGGATCTCGATGCGCTCACCGTCGTGCCGGCGTCCGAAGTCGTCGCGATGGACGACCCGGTCGAGGTCGCGCTTCGCAAGAAGAAAGACTCGTCAATGCGAGTCGCCCTGAACCTCGTGAAGGAACAGACGGGGCAGGCGTGCATTTCCGCCGGCAATACGGGCGCTTTGATGGCGGTGTCCCGCTATGTCCTGAAAACGCTCGCCGGCATCGAGCGGCCGGCCATTGCGTCCGCACTGCCGAATCCGCGCGGCTACACGATGATGCTCGACCTCGGCGCCAACGTCGATTGCGAACCGCAGCATCTGCTGCAGTTCGCCGAGATGGGGCACGCCCTCGTCTCGGCGCTCGAGGGCAAGGAGCGGCCGACGATCGGTCTGCTCAATATCGGCGAAGAAGTCATCAAGGGCAACGACACGATCAAGCGCGCCGGCGAGCTGCTGCGCGCGAGTACGCTCAACTTCTACGGTAACGTCGAAGGAAACGACATCTACAAAGGCACGACGGACGTTATCGTCTGCGACGGCTTCGTCGGCAACGTGGCGCTGAAGACGTCCGAGGGCCTGGCCCAGATGCTTTCCGACATCATCCGCGAGGAGTTCGGCCGTTCGCTGCTCACGAAGCTGATGGCCCTGTGCGCAATGCCCGTTCTCCTGCGCTTCAAGCGCCGTGTCGATCATCGGCAATACAACGGCGCGGCGTTGCTCGGCTTGCGCGGGCTCGTGATCAAAAGCCACGGGTCGGCCGATGCCTATGCGTTTGAGTGGGCTATCAAACGCGGGTATGATGCCGTCAAAAATGGCGTACTCGATCGCCTCGCGCGCGCAATGGAAGAGAACGCCTACCCGCTCGAGCAGGCATCGCGCGATGCCGGAGGCGCCGGCCATGCGAGCCCCGCTGGCCGTCCGGCCGAGCCCTATTCTGCGGTTTCTTCGAAAGCATAATGGCCCAATCGAACATCTATTCCCGCGTGCTCGGCACGGGCAGCTATCTGCCGGCGAACCGTGTCACGAATCAGGATCTGGCCGAGCGCCTCGCCGAGCACGGCGTGGAGACGAGCGACGAGTGGATCGTCGCCCGCACGGGCATCCAGGCCCGGCATTTCGCCGCGGCTGACGAGGCGACGAGCGATCTCGCGCTCAAGGCGTCGCAGCGAGCCATCGAGGCGGCGGGTGTCGACCCGCAGTCGATCGACCTAGTCGTCGTGGCCACCTCCACGCCGGACTTCGTGTTTCCGAGCACCGCTTGCCTGCTGCAGAACAAACTGCAGATCAAGAACAACGGCGCCGCGTTCGACATTCAGGCCGTTTGCTCCGGTTTCGCCTATGCCCTTGCGACGGTCGATGCGCTGATCCGCAGCGGCCAGCACCGCACGGCGCTCATCGTCGGTGCGGAGACATTCTCGCGCATTCTCGATTTCGACGACCGCACCACCTGCGTCCTTTTCGGCGACGGCGCGGGCGCGGTCGTGGTCGGCGCTTCCGAGGAGCCCGGCGTGCTCGCGAGCGCACTGCATGCCGATGGCAGTTACTCCAACATTCTCTGCGCACCTGGGCGCATCAACGACGGGGCCATCGCTGGCAGCGCATTTCTTCACATGGACGGCCAGGCGGTCTTCAAGCTCGCGGTCAACGTGCTCGAGAAGGTGGCGGTCGAGGCGTTGGACAAGGCGCATATGACGCCCGACCAGGTCGATTGGCTGATTCCGCACCAGGCCAACATCCGTATCATGACGAGCACGTGCCGCAAGCTCGGCTTGCCGCAGGAGCGCATGATCGTTACCGTCGGCGAGCACGGCAATACGTCCGCCGCCTCGATCCCGCTTGCGTTCGACCTCGCCGTGCGCGACGGACGCATCCGGCGTGGCCAGAACGTATTGATCGAAGGCGTGGGCGGCGGCTTCACGTGGGGTGCGTCGGTCATTCGCTATTGACGCGGCGGCGCGGCAGGGCCATACGATGCGCGCCGCGGTACGCGCGCGCCGTGTCGTGCGCCCATTCCCGCAGACTTCAGCAATTTTGGGGGCGATATGAAATTTGCGTTCGTTTTTCCGGGGCAGGGATCGCAAGCGGTCGGCATGCTCAATGCATTCGCCGATCAGGCCGTCGTGCGTGAAACGCTTCAGGAAGCTTCCGACGCGCTGGGTCAGGACATCGGCAAGCTGATTGCCGAGGGGCCGGCCGACGAATTGAACCTGACGACGAATACGCAGCCCGTCATGCTGAGCGCCGCTTATGCGGTCTACCGCGCGTGGCAGCAGGCAGGGGGTGCGACGCCCGCGATTGTCGCGGGCCATAGCCTGGGCGAATATACGGCGCTCGTCGCCGCCGGCGCACTGGCTTTCCGGGATGCCGTGCCGCTCGTGCGCTTTCGCGCCGAAGCGATGCAGACGGCCGTGCCGGTGGGCGTCGGCGGAATGGCCGCCATCCTCGGCCTCGACGACGAAACCGTGCGCGACGTATGCGCGCAGGCCGCGCGCGAGGGGGCTGGCGTGGTCGAAGCCGTGAACTTCAATGCGCCGGCCCAGGTCGTGATCGCGGGCCACAAGGCGGCAGTCGAAAAGGCCTGCGAACTCGCGAAGGGCAAGGGCGCGAAGCGCGCGCTGCCGCTGGCTGTTTCAGCGCCGTTTCACTCATCGCTGCTCAAGCCCGCGTCGGACCGCCTGCGCGAGTATCTGGCGAGCGTCGAAGTGCATGTGCCGCACATTCCGGTCCTCAACAACATCGACGTTGCCACCGCCATGGAGCCCGCCGCGATCAAGGACGCGCTCGTCAGGCAGGCAGCCGGCCCGGTGCGCTGGGTCGAGTGCGTACAGGCCATGGCGAAGACAGGTGTCACGCACGTCGTTGAATGCGGTCCCGGCAAGGTGCTCGCGGGGCTCACGAAGCGCATCGACGGCAACCTCGTCGGAGCGGCGATTGCCGATCCGGCATCGCTCGAAGAGGCGCTCAAGCTCGTCGCGGGCTGACTCGGCCGGATTTCGCTCAACGGAGTCGCCCGCCTTTTCGGGGCGGCAGCGACAGGTTATTCGGATAAATCATGGAAAAAGCACTCGATAAACAGACCGCGCTCGTGACGGGCGCTTCGCGCGGTATCGGCCGCGCGATCGCGCTCGAACTGGCGCGGCAGGGCGCCACGGTGATCGGCACGGCGACGAGCGAGTCGGGCGCCAGGGGCATCGACGAGGCATTCGGCGCGGCCGGCCTGTCGGGCCGCGGCGCCGTCCTCGACGTGCGCGACGGTGCGGCCGTCGAGGCACTCGTTGAATCGGTCGTCAAGGAATTCGGTGCGCTCAACATCCTCGTCAATAATGCCGGCATCACGCAGGATCAACTCGCGATGCGCATGAAGGACGACGAGTGGGACGCCGTCATCGATACGAACCTGAAAGCCGTATTCCGGCTCTCGCGCGCAGTGCTCCGGCCGATGATGAAGGCGCGGGGCGGGCGCATCATCAACATCACGTCGGTGGTCGGCTCGGCGGGTAATCCGGGCCAGGTCAATTACGCGGCCGCGAAGGCCGGTGTGGCGGGCATGACACGTGCGCTTGCGCGCGAAATCGGCAGCCGCGGCATCACGGTCAATTGCGTTGCGCCGGGTTTCATCGACACCGATATGACGAAAGTGCTGCCCGAGGAGCAACAGACGGCGCTGAAGACGCAGATCCCGCTCGGGCGCCTTGGCAGCCCGGAGGACATCGCGCACGCGGTGGCCTTCCTGGCATCGCCGTTCGCCGGCTACGTCACGGGCACGACGCTGCACGTGAATGGCGGCATGTTCATGTCGTAACCGAATTCATGTACTATCCGCGCCTTGGTGCATTTTCTCCGGAAAAATGCCGCCCTGGCGCGTGCCTTACGGCCGGTCTCGCGCGCGCGTTTTCGGGAAGGCAAACCTGATAAAATGCGCGCACTTGCATTTTTGAACTTTTTTCCCTCGGAGGGGTAATGGACAACATCGAACAGCGCGTCAAGAAGATCGTCGCGGAACAACTGGGCGTCGCGGAAGCGGAAATCAAAAACGAAGCCTCGTTCGTGAACGACCTTGGCGCCGACTCGCTCGACACGGTCGAACTGGTCATGGCCCTCGAAGACGAGTTCGGCATGGAAATTCCCGACGAAGAAGCCGAGAAGATCACGACCGTTCAGCAAGCGATCGACTACGCTCGCGCGAACGTCAAGGCCTGAGGCCGGTCGTCTATTTCTGCTTTTCGCGCTGGCCGCGTTCGACGCGTGAGTCACATCCGGTGAGTCACATCCGATGTCGACGCTGGTGCCGAATTCATAGCCACAGGGCTCACAGGGCAGGTCCCTGTGGCCACTGTGGCTTTTGTTTTTGTCATTCTATGGAAAAGGGGTTACCGTGAGCCGCCGTCGTGTTGTTGTTACAGGCCTTGGGCTGGTGTCGCCTGTTGGCAATAATGTTGCCGATGGGTGGGCCAATCTGGTCGCCGGCAAGTCCGGCATCGCGAACATCACCAAGTTCGACGCTACGAACTACTCGACCCGCTTTGCCGGCGAGGTGAAGGGTTTCAACGTCGAGGAGTACATGCCGGCGAAGGAAGCCCGCCACATGGATACATTTATCCATTACGGCATGGCGGCCGGGATTCAGGCGATGCAAGACAGCGGCCTCGAGGTCACCGAGGCGAATGCCGAGCGCATTGGCGTTCTGGTCGGTTCGGGCATCGGCGGGTTGCCGATGATCGAAATCACCCAGACGGAGCTGCTCAACCGCGGCCCCCGCCGCATTTCGCCGTTCTTCGTGCCGGCTTCGATCATCAACATGATCTCGGGGCACTTGTCGATGAGGTTTGGCCTGAAGGGGCCTAATCTCGCGATCGTCACGGCCTGTACGACGGGTCTGCACTGTATTGGCGATGCTTCGCGCCTCATCGAGTACGGCGACGCCGACGTGATGGTGGCGGGCGGTGCAGAGGCCACGGTGTCACCGCTTGGCATCGGCGGCTTCGCGGCGGCGCGTGCGCTCTCGCAGCGCAACGACGATCCGGCCACGGCGAGTCGCCCCTGGGACAAGGACCGCGATGGCTTCGTCCTCGGCGAGGGCGCCGGCGTGATGGTGCTCGAGGAGTACGAGCATGCGAAGGCCCGCGGGGCGAAGATTTATGCCGAGATTGCCGGGTACGGCATGAGCGCCGATGCGTATCACATGACCGCGCCGCTCGAAGATGGCGACGGTGCGCGCCGCTGCATGCAGGCCGCGTTGCGCAACGCGCGTGTCAACGCCGACGAGGTGAACTACGTCAACGCGCATGGCACCTCGACGCCGCTCGGCGATCTGGCCGAAACCATCGGCATCAAGCGCGCGCTTGGCGATCAGGCCAAGCGGACCGTCGTCAATTCGACGAAGTCGATGACGGGCCACCTGTTGGGCGGTTCGGGCGGCCTCGAGGCGGTGTTTACGGTGCTCGCCGTGCACAATCAGGTGTCGCCGCCGACGATCAACATCTTCAATCAAGACCCCGAGTGCGATCTCGATTACTGCGCGAACACGGCGCGGGAACTGAAGATCGACGTGGCGCTCAAGAACTCGTTCGGGTTCGGCGGCACCAACGGCACACTCGTGTTCAAGCGCGTCTGATCACGCGCGCCGTCGCCGCTTGAACGACGAGTCCGGCTGCTTTTCATCGGCGCGAGCGACGCAGCCGCTCGCGCTGCGCCGCTCGCCGTTTCTTGCCGCGGCGACGTTCTCATTTGCGCTGCTCGCCGGCGTTTGCGTTCATCTCGTCGCCGCCCCGCGCGGCGCTTCGCTGGCAGGTGCGGCGACGCTTGCCGCGCTCTGGCTCGCGGCGCGGGCTCACGCGCGCCGGCAGCCCGCGGCGCTCGTCTTCGAGCCGGGCGGCATTGCCGCGCACGACCTCGAGGGCAGGGCGGTCGTGCATGGCGCGATTGCGGGCTGCATGCATTGGGCTGGCCGTCTGCTCGTTATCTCGGTGAGGCCGCACGGCGGCGGCCGGGCCGTGCGGATCGTGGTGGCGAGCGATGCGCTCGGCGCCGAGGCGTTTCGCGAGTGCGCGGTCCGGGTGCGCCAGGCTGCTCATTCGTTTCTGTAACGTCGGTAACGGCCGTTACAGATGCCGCATGAGGCGCAGACGGGGACGGTACAATAGCGCTCCACGCCACGCCCTATACAAGCCAACACGGACGACTCATCAGTGAGCGAAAAAGAAATTGACCAGGTACTCGTCGAACGCGTGCAAAAAGGCGACAAAGCCGCGTTCGAACTCCTGGTTGCGAAATATCATCGCAAGATCATTCGGCTGATTTCGCGCCTCGTGCGCGATCCGGCCGAGGTCGAGGATGTGGCTCAGGATGCGTTCATCAAGGCTTATCGCGCGTTGCCGCAGTTTCGCGGCGAATCGGCTTTTTATACCTGGCTGTACCGCATCGCCGTCAACACGGCGAAGAACTATCTTGCCACGCAAAGCCGGCGCGCCCCCACTTCCACCGAAGCGGACGCAGAGGAAGCTGAAACTTTCTCGGACGCGGATCAACTAAGGGATATCAATACGCCCGAGTCGGTGCTGATGAGCAAGCAGATCGCGCAGACGGTCAACGCGGCCATGGCCGTGTTGCCCGAGGAACTGCGCGTGGCGATCACGCTTCGCGAGATCGAAGGCCTCAGCTACGAGGAGATCGCGGAAATGATGGGCTGCCCGATCGGCACCGTGCGCTCGCGAATTTTTCGCGCGCGCGAGGCGATTGCGGCAAAATTGCGTCCGCTGCT
This sequence comes from Trinickia caryophylli, assembly GCF_034424545.1. Classification (NCBI taxonomy): domain Bacteria; kingdom Pseudomonadati; phylum Pseudomonadota; class Betaproteobacteria; order Burkholderiales; family Burkholderiaceae; genus Trinickia; species Trinickia caryophylli. Next base: position 3,515,549 of record NZ_CP139970.1, read on the forward strand.
CGATACGCCGGAGGGCAGGCGCTGGTAAGCGGTAGCCTGCGGCGTTGCAGGAAGCGCGGCGGGCTGTGCGGGGTAGTTACACGGGGTGTATGAAGATGGGGAGCGTCATGGGGTCGGTGTCCAAGCAATCGCAGGCGTGCTCGCGAGACGAGCGTCTATCCGCCTTGGTCGACGGTGAGTGGTTCGGCGAGTCGGAGCCCGCAGGCGATCTGCTCGCGGGCTTGAGCGGAGCGGATCGGGCGGCATGGTCCAGCTATCATTTGATCGGCGATGCCTTGCGCTCCGACGATCTGGCCGTTCATCCGGCCAAGAGCGACGCTTTTCTGCGCGGTTTTGCCGCGCGGCTGGAGGCCGAGCCGCACGTCCTCGCACCGGCCGCCTCGAAGGGCTCGCACCGTGGGTTTACGCTCTCCACGATCAAGCGGCGCGTCGTGCCGGGCCTCGCGGTCGCTGCCGCGGCCGCGACGCTGAGCTGGATCGTACTGCCCCAGCTGCAGCGCGCCGATGCGCCGCAGGCGCCGTTACAGACGGCTTCGGTCGCAATGCGGCCCGTCGCGTCGAGCGCGGCCGACACGAACATCATCCGCGACGCACGGCTTGACGACTATCTCGAAGCGCACCAGCAGTTCGCGCAACAACCGGTGTTGTCAGGCTCGGAGCCTTTCATCCGCGCTGCGGCGCTGAGCTCGCAGGGTCGATAAGCTGATGCCGACATCGCGGTTCGGGCGCCTCGCCGCTTTCGGGCGCTTGCCGGCGCTGCTGTGCGCAGCCATTTTGCTCCTGCCGTGTGCCGAGGCCGCGCGAGCGGCCAGCCAGCCCGCCGCCGCGTCGAGCGATCGGGGTGCGGCGTCGTGGCTCGGTCGCATTGCACATGCGGCGAGGCAGGAGAATTACGAAGGTGTCTTCGTCTACCAGCGCGGCACGTTCGTGCAGTCCTCGCGCATCGCTCACTATGCCACGCGAGGCGAGGGCGAATTCGAGTCCCTCGAAAGCCTCGACGGCAAGCCGCGCAAGCTGCTGCGCCATGACGACGACGTATACACGTTTCTGCCCGAGCGGCATTTATGCATCGTCGAGCGCCGGCAAAACAAGGACGCGTTTCCGGCCCTGCTGAGCGATGGCGACCAGCAGGTACTGACGGTCTACGACCCGAAGCTGCTGGGGACCGACCGCGTGGCCGGCATCGACGCGCAGGTGATCGAACTCGCGCCGAAGGATGCCTATCGTTTCACTTACAAGCTGTGGGCCGACGCCAAAACCGGGCTGCTTTTGCGCGAGCAGACGCTCGACGCGAGCGGTCAGGTGCTGGAGCAGGTGTCGTTCACGCAACTGCGCGTCGGGGTGCCGGCGGAAAAGGCGCGGATTGCCGCAGGCATCCGCAATACGTCGGGCTGGACGCTCGTGCGCCCGCCGGCCGAGCCCGTCGACATGGAAGCCCACGGCTGGACGATCGCGCCAGATGTGCCGGGTTTTCGTAAAATCCGCGAAGTGCGGCGGCCGATGGCCGCGCGCGATGCCGGCGCACCTGCGATTCCAGTCGATCAGGCCGTGTTTTCGGATGGTCTGACAACGGTCTCCGTCTTCATCGAGCCGGCCGAAAAGAACTCCCGCAAGGAAGGCGCGGGCGAGAGCGGCGCTACGCACGTGCTCGTCACGCGCCATGGTGATTACTGGATCACCTTGCTTGGCGAGGTTCCGCAAGGCACACTGCAGGTCTTCGCCTCTGCCATAAAATACAAGGCTCCCAAGTAACGCTTCGCTCGACCCCGTTTATGACGATTTCCTCGGTGCGCAAACTCTTCGCGGCCGCGGCGGTGCTTGCGTGCCTGCCGCTGATGCCGCATACGGCCATGGCCGTGCCGGCGGCAAGCCTGCCCGATTTCACCGATCTCGTCGACAAGGTCGGCCCAGCGGTGGTCAACATTCGCACGACCACCCGGGTTTCGAGCCTGCCCACGCAGCGGGCGATGCCGCCCGGCGCCGATGACGGGGATATGTCGGAGTTCTTCCGGCGCTTTTTCGGTATTCCGCTGCCGCAGGCGCCGAATAGCCCGAACAGTCCGAACACGCCGCGCGGCGGCGACAACGGCGGCCCCGACACGCCCGATGGCGGAGACAACGAACAAAGCGCCGGCGTGGGGTCGGGATTCATCTTGTCGGCCGACGGCTATGTCATGACGAATGCGCACGTCGTCGACGACGCCGACACGATCTACGTCACGCTCACCGACAAGCGCGAGTTCAAGGCGAAGTTGATCGGTGCCGACGATCGCACCGACGTTGCGGTGGTGAAGATCAACGCGGCCAGTCTGCCCACGGTGACGATCGGCGATTCGGACAAGGTGCGCGTGGGCGAATGGGTCGTGGCGATCGGCTCGCCTTTCGGGCTCGATAATACGGTGACGGCCGGCATCGTCAGCGCCAAGGGGCGCGACACGGGCGATTACCTGCCTTTCATCCAGACCGACGTGGCCGTCAACCCCGGCAACTCGGGCGGCCCGCTCATCGACATGCAGGGGCGGGTGATCGGCATCAATTCGCAGATCTACAGCCGCACGGGCGGCTTCATGGGTATTTCGTTCGCGATTCCGATCGACGAGGCGATGCGCGTGGCCGATCAGCTCAAGGCCACGGGCAAGGTCGTACGCGGCCGTATCGCGGTGGCTGTGGGGCAGGTGACGAAAGACGTGGCCGAATCGCTGGGTCTGCCGAAGGCGGGTGGGGCGCTCGTGAGCAGCGTCGAACCCGGCGGGCCCGCCGACAAGGCGGGTATTCAACCCGGCGACATCATCCTGAAATTCAACGGTATGTCGGTCGACACCGATACCGACCTGCCGCGGCTCGTGGGCGAAACGAAGCCCGGTACGAAATCGACTGTCACGATCTGGCGCAAGGGGCGAACGAGCGATCTGTCAGTAACGGTGGCGGAGACGCCTTCCGACAAGGCCGCCAAGGCCGCGGCCGAGCGTCAGGCGCCAACCCCGAAGGCACCGTCGCACAATGCGCTCGGCATTACGGTCGGGGACCTCTCGGCCGACCAGCAAAAGGCGCTGAAGCTGCGCCGCGGCGGCGTGGAGGTCCAGTCGGTCGAAGGGCCGGCGGCACGCGTCGGCTTGCAAAAGGGGGACATCATCTTGCGGGTCGGCGATGCCGACGTCACGAGCGCCAAGGAATTCAATCAGGCCGTGGCGCACCTCGATCCGCAAAAGACGGTGGCCGTGCTCGTGCGCCGGGGCGATAATACGCAATTCGTGCCCATTCGCCCGCGGGCCGCGCCGCAGAAATGACGGCGCCCACGGCAATGGCGGGGCAAAGCCCGCAGCAGGCCTTGCAGCCAAACGCTCGGTTGATCGTCTATGGGCGCCAATGGTGCCACCTCTGCGAGGAGATGCTCGCGGCGCTCGCGCCTGTTGCGGCGGAGTTCGGCGCGCGGATAGAAGTAATCGACGTCGATACCGACCCGGTACTCGAGGCGCGTTACGACGAACTCGTGCCGGTGCTCATGCTCGATGGCATCGAGCTGAGCCGCTACCGGCTCGATGAGCCGCGTGTGCGAGCGGCGCTCGACGCCCGTCGCGCGGGCGGCACGGCAAAATCCGCCTGACGAGGGCCATTTCGGCTAAAATAACCCGGTTTTTCACGTACTTACGAGGCGTGCTCCGCAGTTGTCCGAGCGCGCCTTTTTCGCTTCGGGACAGCCCCAATCGGCACTGAATGGATCATATTCGCAACTTTTCGATCATTGCGCACATCGACCACGGCAAGTCGACGCTCGCCGATCGCATTATTCAACTCTGCGGCGGCTTGTCCGATCGCGAAATGGAATCGCAGGTGCTCGATTCGATGGATCTCGAGCGCGAGCGCGGCATCACCATCAAGGCACAAACGGCCGCGCTCAGCTATCGCGCGCGTGACGGAAAGGTTTACAACCTCAACCTGATCGACACGCCGGGCCACGTCGACTTTTCTTACGAGGTGAGCCGCTCGCTTTCGGCCTGTGAAGGCGCGCTGCTCGTGGTGGATGCGAGCCAGGGCGTCGAGGCGCAGACCGTCGCGAACTGCTATACCGCGATCGAACTCGGCGTCGAGGTCGTGCCCGTACTCAACAAGATCGACCTGCCCGCCGCCAACCCCGAGAACGCCATCGCCGAGATCGAGGACGTCATCGGCATCGACGCCGCCGACGCCGTGCGCTGCAGTGCGAAGACGGGGCTCGGTGTCGAGGACGTGCTCGAGGCGCTGATCGCCAAGGTGCCGCCGCCGCAAGGCGACCCCAACGCACCGCTGCAGGCGCTCATCATCGATTCATGGTTCGACAACTACGTCGGCGTGGTCATGCTCGTGCGCATCGTCAACGGCACGTTGCGGCCCAAGGACAAGATCAAGCTGATGGCGACCGACGCGCAGTACCCGGTCGAGCATATCGGGGTCTTCACGCCGAAGTCGAAGAACCTCGAGTCGCTATCGGCAGGGCAGGTGGGCTTCATCATCGCCGGCATCAAGGAACTGACGGCCGCCAAGGTCGGCGATACGGTCACGCTTGCCGCGAAGCCTGCCGCCGAGCCGCTGCCCGGCTTCAAGGAAGTCAAGCCGCAGGTGTTCGCGGGGCTTTATCCGGTCGAGGCGAACCAGTACGATGCGCTGCGCGAGTCACTCGAAAAGCTCAAGCTCAACGACGCCTCGCTGCAGTACGAGCCCGAAGTGTCCCAGGCGCTCGGCTTCGGCTTTCGCTGCGGCTTTCTCGGCCTGCTGCACATGGAGATCGTGCAGGAGCGGCTCGAGCGCGAGTTCGACATGGACCTCATCACCACGGCGCCCACCGTTGTCTATGAGGTCATGCTCAACGACGGCTCCACGGTCATGGTCGAGAACCCGGCCAAGATGCCTGATCCGTCGAAGACGGCCGAGATCCGCGAGCCTATTGTCACCGTGAACCTGTATATGCCGCAGGATTACGTCGGGTCGGTCATCACGCTGTGCACGCAAAAGCGCGGCTCGCAGATCAACATGCAGTATCACGGCCGCCAGGTGCAGCTCACGTACGAAATCCCGATGGCGGAAATCGTGCTCGACTTCTTCGACCGGCTGAAGTCGGTGTCGCGCGGCTACGCCTCGATGGATTACGAGTTCAAGGAGTACCGGGCGTCGGACGTCGTCAAGGTCGACATGCTGATCAACGGCGACAAGGTCGACGCGCTGTCCGTCATCGTCCACCGCTCGCAGTCGCAATACCGTGGGCGCGAGGTTGCCGCCAAGATGCGTGAGATCATTCCCCGGCAGATGTACGACGTGGCGATCCAGGCCGCGATCGGTGCGCATATCATCGCGCGCGAGAACATCAAGGCGCTGCGCAAGAACGTGCTTGCAAAATGCTATGGCGGCGACATCACGCGCAAGAAGAAGCTGCTCGAAAAGCAAAAAGAAGGCAAGAAGCGAATGAAGCAGGTGGGGTCGGTGGAAATCCCGCAGGAGGCCTTTCTCGCGATCTTGCGCGTCGAAGACAAATAACAAAGGGTTCCGCATAAATGAATTTCGCGTTGATTCTGTTTGTGCTCGTCATCTTGACGGGCCTCGCGTGGGTTGCCGACAAACTGGTGTTTCTGCCCCGCCGGCGTCGCGCGGCGGATGAGGCGGCCGCGGAGTTCGACCGCCAGCAAGCGCGCATCGATGCGCGCTTCGCCGACGAAAACGCGGCGCAAACGCGTGCACGCCTGCGCGAGGAAAAGCTGCGCCAGCCGTGGTGGCTCGAGTACACGGCCAGTTTCTTCCCCGTGATTCTGGTCGTTTTCCTCGTGCGCTCGTTCGTCGTCGAGCCGTTCAAGATTCCGTCGGGCTCAATGGTGCCGACGCTGCTCGTCGGCGATTTCATCCTCGTCAACAAGTTCGATTACGGCCTGCGGCTGCCGATCGTGAATACGAAGATCACGGCTGGCCGGCCGCTTCAGCGTGGCGACGTCGTGGTGTTCCGCTACCCGAAAGACGAGTCGGTCGACTACATCAAGCGCGTGGTCGGTTTACCGGGTGACGTCGTGGCTTACGAAGACAAGAAGCTCACGATCAACGGCAAGCCCGTGACCGAGACGCCACTGCCCGACTACTTCGACGAGGAGCGTGTGGGCTATGCGAAGCAGTTCGAAGAGGCGTTCGGCGACCGCAAGAACGCGATTCTGAACAACCCCGCCGTGCCGCCCTTTGTCATTGGGGCGGAAGACTACCCCTATCGCGACAACTGTTCGTACAACAGCCGCGGAGTCGTCTGCAAGGTGCCGCCCGGCCATTACTTCATGATGGGCGACAACCGCGACAACAGTGCCGACAGCCGGTACTGGGGCTTCGTGCCGGATGCCAACATCGTTGGCCGCGCGTTCTTCATCTGGATGAACTTCAGTAATCTGAAGCGTATCGGCTTCTTCCAATGAGCCGCACGAGGCGTCGCTCACGCGGCGCCATTCGATCCCGCTTCGATCCTGCTTCGATCCCGCTTCCCCCGAGCGTCAACCCTGCCTAACCGGACGGGCTGACGCGCGCGTTATACTCTGCACATGCCGCTATCTCCGCTGGAAAGCCGGTTGCGCTACGAATTTCGCAATGCGGAATTACTGCGCCAGGCCCTCACTCACCGCAGTCATAGTGCCTCGCACAACGAACGGCTCGAATTTCTGGGCGACTCCGTTCTGAATTGCGCGGTGGCTGCGTTATTGTTTCAGCGATTCGGCAAGCTCGACGAAGGCGACCTCTCGCGCGTACGCGCCAACCTCGTCAAGCAGCAATCGCTCTACGAAATTGCTCAGGCCCTCAATATTGCCGAGGGGTTGCGTCTCGGCGAGGGCGAGTTGCGCAGCGGCGGCTACCGGCGGCCTTCGATCCTGGCCGATGCCTTCGAGGCTGTGCTGGGGGCGGTGTTCCTCGATGGCGGTTTCGAGGCGGCGCAGGGTGTCATCAAACGCCTGTACGTGCCAATCCTCGATCACATCGATCCGCGCACGCTCGGCAAGGATTCCAAGACGTTGCTGCAGGAGTACCTGCAGGGCCACAAGATCGCATTGCCCACCTATACGGTGGTCGCCACGCATGGTGCGGCGCACAATCAACAGTTCGAGGTCGAGTGCACGGTGCCGAAGCTCGAGGTGAAGGTCTCGGGCTCAGGGGCGAGCCGGCGCGCCGCCGAGCAGGCGGCCGCCAAGAAGGCGCTCGACGAAGTCATGGCGCGCGCGCCGGCCATGGAAGTCAAGGCCAGGCGCTCGCGCAGCGCGCGTACCGGCAAGCACGTCGAGCCGGAAATCGTGCCGGGCGTGAAGGGCGTGCAGGCGGCGCTCGATTTGCGCGCGCCCGAGCGCAAGTCCGATCGGGACAAGGCGCCGCGCGGCGATACGAAGCCGGTGCCCGCGCCGGAGGCTGGCGCCGAGCGCGCGGCCGCCGTGCCGCCGGCGATGATCCGCGCCGCTCACGTGGAGCACAAGCCGGCGCCGCGAGCGGGGGAGAGCACGCCGAAAGGCGAACCCCCGGCCAGGGGCGAGGGGCAGTCGAAGGACGAGCCGGCACCCCGTACCGACGCTGGGGCAACCAGGGCTGCCGCCGAGTCCATCGGGCAGCCCGTCAGGGGCGAGAGCGCCTCGAAAGCCGAGCCCGGCGCGAAGAGCGACGCGGTCGCGAAGGGCGCGCCATCAAGGGCCGAGACGCCGCGCGCGTCGGGCGGCGACGCCGAACTCGTTTCCGACGTGGCTGCGGGCGCGCGCCCGCGCGCGGCCGAACCCGATCATTCATGAGCGAATTTCGCGCTCCGGCACGCCATGCGGTGCCGGAGCGCATCCCCTCTGCGCAGCCAGCACCATGACAGAAACTATTTCCCCCGGCTTTCGCTGCGGCATGATCGCCATCGTCGGCCGACCCAACGTCGGCAAATCGACGCTGATGAACGCGCTCGTCGGCCAGAAGATCAGCATCACGTCGCGCAAGGCGCAAACGACGCGCCACCGCATTACCGGCATCCATACCTTCGACGATGCGCAATTCATCTTCGTCGATACCCCGGGTTTTCAGACGCAGCACAGCGGGGCACTGAACCGGTCGCTGAACCGGGCCGTCACCTCGACGCTCAGTTCCGTCGATGCGGTCCTGTTCGTGGTCGAGGCGGGCCGCTTCGGCCCGGACGACCAAAAGGTGCTCGATCTGATCCCGCCGTCGGCACCCACGCTCTTGATCGCCAACAAGCTCGACCGCGTAGCCGACAAGAAATCGCTGTTCCCGTTCCTGCAAAAGATGGGCGCGCTGCGTGAGTTCCGGGAAGTGGTGCCGCTCTCGGCGAAGCGGCATGAAGACATCGAGCATCTGCTCGCGACGCTCAAGCCTTATCTGCCGGAGGGCGAGCCGATCTACGGCGAAGACGATCTGACCGATCGCAGCGAGCGCTTTCTCGCAGCCGAGATCCTGCGCGAGAAAGTGTTCCGCTGGACCGGCGACGAGTTGCCGTACACGAGCACGGTGCTCATCGACAAATTCGAAACCGAAGGGCGCCTGCGCCGCGTGTTCGCAACGATTCTCGTCGATCGCGATGGGCACAAGGCCATGATCATCGGCCAGAAGGGTGCGAAGCTCAAACAGATCAGCACCGAGGCGCGGCTCGACATGGAGAAGCTCTTCGGCGGGCCCGTCTACCTCGAGACGTTCGTCAAAGTGAAAAGCGGCTGGGCCGACAACGAAGCCGGGCTGCGTGCCTATGGCTACGAATGACGCCTGCATGAACGTCGTGGCCGCCGACGACGGCGGCGAGGCCCCGGCCGAGCCGGAGGCCAAGGAATCGCGCAAAGCCGCGCGGCGCGGGGGCGCGCGTGCATCCGACTATCGCATTGCCGAGCAGCCCGCGTTCGTCCTGCATAGCTATCCGTATCGCGAGACGAGTCTCGTGATCGACGTGTTTTCGCGCGATCACGGCCGCGTCGCGCTCGTGGCGAAGGGAGCCAAGCGTCCGCATTCGGCCCTGCGCGGCGTGCTGCAGACGTTCCAACCGCTCGCGTTGTCCTGGTCGGGCAAGTCGGAAATGCGCACGCTGACGGGGGCCGAATGGGTAGGCGGCATGCTGCCGCTCTCGGGCGATGCGCTCTTCAGCGGGTTTTACGTCAACGAACTGCTCGTGAAGTTTCTCGCGCGCGAAGACCCGCACCCTCCGCTTTTCCATCATTACGTGGTCACCCTTACGCGCCTTGCGCACGACGAGCCCGCCGCACAGGTGCTGCGCTCGTTCGAGCGTATGCTGTTGCGCGAAACCGGCTATGCGATGTCGCTTGCGCGTACCGTCGCGCGCAAACCCGTGACGGCCGAAGGCCGCTACGTCTTCGATCCCGAGCGGGGCGTGCGCGAGGCGGCGCCCGAGTTGCCGTCGCATTGGCCGATCGTCTCGGGTCAGACGTTGCTCGACATGGAAAGCGACGATTACCATCGGGTGCAGACCGTCGCGCAAAGCAAGGCGCTGATGCGCTTTTTGCTGAATATCTATCTCGGTGGCGCGCCGCTCGCGACGCGCCAGATTCTGATCGACTTGCAGAACCTATGAGCTTCTTTCTGACGTCTCCCAATGTGATCGATCTCGGTGTCAACATCGATCACGTCGCCACGCTGCGCAACGTGCGCGGCACGCGCTACCCCGACCCGATCCGCGCGGCGCTCGCCGCCGAAGATGCCGGTGCGGATGCGATCACCCTTCATCTGCGCGAGGACCGTCGCCATATCGTCGACGCCGACGTGCGCGCGCTGCGCCCGCAACTGAAAACCCGGATGAACCTGGAGTGCGCGGTGACGCCGGAGATGCTCGACATCGCGTGCGAGGTGCGTCCGCACGACGTGTGCCTCGTGCCCGAGAAGCGCAGCGAGTTGACGACCGAGGGCGGGCTCGACGTTGCCGGCCATTTCGAGGCTGTTCGCGCGGCCTGCCGCCAACTTGCCGATGCCGGTTCGCGCGTGTCGCTTTTCATCGACGCCGATGAGGCGCAGATCCGCGCGGCGCAGGAGGCGGGCGCCCCCGTGATCGAGCTGCACACGGGCCGCTATGCCGATGCACACGACGAGGCCGGGCAGCGCGCCGAATACGAGCGGATCGTGCGCGGTGTCGCGCTCGGCGCGTCGCTGGGTTTGAAGGTCAACGCGGGCCATGGTCTGCATTACACGAACGTGCAGCAGATCGCGGCGATCGAGGGCATCGTCGAGCTCAACATCGGTCATGCGATCGTGGCTCAGGCTGTCTTCTGCGGCTGGGAAAACGCCGTGCGCGAGATGAAGGCGATCATGGTCGCGGCACGGCTTGCCGCGGCTCGGTGAGCGATCGGCCATGGCGATCTACGGTATCGGCACGGATCTGGTCCAGGTGAGCCGCGTCGCCGGCGTGATGTCGCGCACGGGCGGGCGCTTTGCCGAGAAGGTGCTCGGGCCCGACGAGTTGCGCGTTTATCACGCCCGCCGCGCACGTTCCGAGGCGCGTGGGCTCGCTTACCTCGCTACGCGTTTCTCGGCCAAGGAAGCGTTCTCGAAAGCCATCGGTCTCGGCATGCATTGGCCGATGACCTGGCGCGCGGTGCAAACGCTCAACGAGCCGAGCGGCAAGCCGTTCGTCGTGGCGTCCGGCGAGCTTGCGCAATGGCTCGCGGCACGTGGCATTACCGCGACCGTGACGCTCAGCGACGAGCGCGATTATGCAGTGACGTTCGTTGTGGCGGAAACGAGCGAGAGGAGCAATGCCTGCGACGCCACCGAAGATAAAGCGAGCGTCGGCGGCAACGCCGCCGACGCCGCCGGCCGCTCCGTGAAGCGCGGCAAGATGGGCCAGGCGGGCCGGGCGGGGCACTGATGCCGCCTGGCTCGCGCCGGCCGGAGCCTGCGCGAGCTCGTTGTTTCACGAAGCCATTCATCCACTCATTCGCGATCCCTCGACCTGCCAACCGATGAAGTGCATTCCCGGACCGATCATGCTCGATATCGAGGGCACTGCCCTCGGCGAAGCCGACATACGGCGCCTGTCCCATCCCATGACGGGCGGCGTGATCCTCTTTGCCCGTCATTTCCAGAACCGTGCGCAGCTTGCGGCGCTGACGGCTGCCATTCGAGCCGTACGCGACGATATTCTCATCGCCGTCGATCATGAGGGCGGCCGTGTGCAGCGGTTCCGCACCGACGGCTTCACGGTGTTGCCGCCGATGCGGCGCCTGGGCGAGCTATGGGACGAGGACGTGCTGCTGGCGACCAAGGTGGCAACGGCGACCGGTTACGTACTGGCCGCCGAATTGCGCGCGGTCGGCATCGACATGAGCTTTACGCCCGTGCTCGATCTCGATTACGGGCACTCGCAGGTGATCGGCAATCGCGCGTTCCATCGCGACCCGCGTGTCGTCGCGCTGTTGGCCAAGAGCCTCACCCACGGGCTCGCGCTCGCCGGAATGAGCAATTGCGGCAAGCATTTTCCGGGGCACGGCTGGGCAAGCGCCGATTCTCATGTGGCGTTGCCGGTGGACGACCGCCCGCTCGCAACGATCCTCGGCGACGATGCGATGCCCTACGATTGGCTCGGCGTGGCACTGGACGCCGTGATTCCGGCCCATGTTATCTACGAGAAGGTGGACGGCAAACCTGCAGGGTTCTCGCGACTTTGGCTGCAGGATATCCTGCGCGGCAAATTGGGCTTCACGGGGGCGATTTTCAGCGACGACCTCTCGATGGAAGCGGCGCGTGCGGGCGGGACGTTGACCCAGGCGGCCGCGGCGGCGCTCGAGGCCGGCTGCGACATGGTGCTCATCTGCAACCAACCCGAGGCTGCCGAGCGTGTGCTCGTCGAGTTGCAGCATGCGACGTCGAGCGAGTCCGCGGCCCGCATCGCGCGGATGCGCGGCCGAGGCGGTGCGCCAGCCTGGGACGACCTCATGGTCGAGCCTCGCTATCGACAAGCCCTGGAACTGCTCGGGCGTACCGTCGGCTGAGCGCGATGCGCCGCCGGGAGCCCGCGCCGGCGGGCGGCCCCGCTCACGAGAGCTTCATGCGCTGAAGTTTGTTGTAGAGCGTCTTGGGGCTGATGCCGAGGAGTGTGGCGGCGCGATGCCGTGTGCCGCCCACCGCATCGAGCGTGGCGCGGATCAGCAGATCCTCCACGTCCGACAGCGGCGTACCCACCGCAACCTGCACGCTGCCGCCGTTCAACCGTCGCCCGCCGATCGTCGTCATTTCGTCCGCGCGCAAGGTGTCGACGATATCGTCCGATACGTTGTAGGCGCGGCGCACGCGCTCATGAAGCTCGCGTACATTGCCGGGCCAGTCGTAGCTCAGGCATTCGCGCACGAGGTTCGGCCCGATGCGTTTGTTGACGGTCGCGAGGCCGCTCGCGTTGACCTCGCGGTTCAGGTCGTCGACGAGCGCTTCCGCGAGCAGCACCGCATCGTCGTCGCGCTCGCGTAGCGGCGGCAGCGCGATCGATGCGGCATCGAGCCGCAGCCAAAGGTCCTCGCGCAGCGTGCCCTCGGCAACGGCCTCGCGCGGCGGCTTGCGCATCGTCGCGACGATACGGCAATCGAGGCTCACCTGCGTCGTGCCGCCGACACGCGTGTACATCTGCGAATCGAGCGCTTTGCGCAAAGCCTCCTGCTGAGGCAATGGCAGCTCGGCAATTTCGTCCAGAAAAAGGGTGCCGCCGGCAGCCTGTTCGATGAGGCCGGGCTCCCGCCGCTCCGTACCCGCCGCTGCGCCGGGCTCCTGCCCGAAGAGCAGTGCGTCGAGCGGGCGGTCCCCACCTTCGCGCGCGAGCGTGCGGCAATCGAACACGACGAATGGGCCTTTGCGGCGCCGGCTCATCTCGTGCAGCGTACGCGCCGCGACTTCCTTGCCGGTGCCCGCTTCGCCGCAGATCAGCACTGCGGCTTCCGTTGGCGCGAGGCGCTCGATCGTGTCGTAGACGTGCTGGATCGCCACGCTGCGGCCGATCATGGGCCCGAAGCGGCCCAGGCGGCGCAGCTTTGCACGCAAGGTTTGAACTTCCTCGGTGAGCTCGTAGGGGCGGGGAATCCGCGCAAGGAGACTGCGCAGGCGCGGGATGTTGACGGGCTTCAGCAGATAATCCCAGATGCCGTGACGCAGGCCCTCGATAGCGCTCTCCACGGTGGCGTTGCCGGTCATCACGATGACGGGCAGCACGCCGTCGGGCTGTGCCGGCAGGTGCGAAAGGAGATCGAGGCCGCTACCGTCGGGCAGATTCAGATCGATCAGCACGACATCCGGAATGAAGCGGCTCAGCGCCGCGCGCGCTTCGGCGAGCGAGACGGCCGTGTCGACGGAAAAGCCGTCGGCGGCAACGATCGCGGACAGGCCGGACAAGCTGTTGGGATCGTCTTCGACAATCAGAGCATGTCGCATAGCGGGCGCTATCAATCAGATTCGAGGAGTCGGCCAGGCACGGCGCGGCGACGAAAACGTTTCAGGCCCGAAGGCCGATGGAACGGGCAAGCATCTTTCGCACCAGCGATTTTTCTGTTTTGTATACAAGGGCTTATGGTTTCTTGTCGCAAGGGTCCCATAGTGGGGCCACAAAAAATGGAAAAAACGACCGGTAAAGTTTTCTTAACCATACACGACTCATACGAAAAAAAAAGCGCCCCGAAGGGGCGCTTTCCCGGATACCGAGCGGGCGACTTCTGTGCGCGCGCCGGCATCGGCCGCATCGCGCGTTATGCGCGGCTGCGATATTCGTGCGTGCGCGTATCGATTTCGATTTTATCGCCGATGTTGCAAAAGAGCGGTACCTGGAGCTCGAAGCCGGTGTTGAGCTTGGCCGTCTTCAGGACCTTGCCCGACGAGGTATCGCCCTTGACCGCCGGTTCCGTATACGTGATTTCACGTACGAGCGTGGTCGGCAGTTCCACCGAGATGGCCTTGTCGTTGTAGAACACGACTTCGCAAGCCATGCCGTCTTCGAGGTAGTTGAGGGCGTCGCCCATCATTTCCTGCTCGACTTCGTATTGGTTGTAGTCGGCATCCATGAAGACGTACATCGGGTCAGCGAAGTACGAGTAGGTGACTTCCTTGCGGTCGAGCACCACGACGTCGAATTTGTCGTCGGCCTTGTAGACCGTTTCCATGCCGGCGCCCGTGAGGAGGTTCTTGAACTTCATCTTGACGACGGCTGCGTTGCGGCCCGATTTGTTGTACTCGGCTTTTTGCACGACCATGGCGTCGTTACCGATCATCACGACGTTTCCGGTACGCAGTTCCTGTGCGGTCTTCATAAAAAAACTGTCCTTGCAAATGAAAAGTGCATGTCGTTCAACGGCATCGATCGCGGCATCGAGCACGCCAGGAACCGCCGTTGGAGATAACCGCTTATTTTAACTGGCTTTTTGCAAACTGCGCTAGGTTCGCGGCAAGATCGCCGAGTAACGCCAGTTCGCCGGCCCACTGCGGGCCGCGCGCCCGGAGGGCGGCGCGGTGCGACCAAAAGTCCGCCCAGTCGGGTGTTCCGGCCCCGTTCCATGCGTGCCAGAAACGATCGACCGCGGCGCGCGCGCGCGCCGGCAACGCCGCCGCGTAATGCGCGAGCGCCGCATCGAGCTTCGGCAGGTGCGCCGCATCGGCCTGCGGGTAGATGTGCCAGACGAAGGGCCGCTCGGCCCACTGCGCCCGCACGAATGAGTCCTCCCCGCGCACGAAGTTCACATCGGATGCCCACAGCAGCGCGTCGAACTCCAACTGCGGCACGAATGGGAGCGCATGCGCGCGAACGCTGCCGCGCTCGGCGATGCTGCCCGCGACGAAAGAGGACAAGCCGTAAAAGCGCGCGAGCGCACCCGACAGGCGGCCCTCGGGCACGAGCAACACGATCGGTGCGGTGCCGTCGCGCCATTGCTCCAGCAGCACATCGACCGCCGGGTTCTCATAGGCGAAAAGCGAGATGACCGTCGCATCGCCGGCCGGCGGCGGCCCGGAAGTCGCGCGTTGCCACCAGGCCTCGCGTGCCGCGCCGGATCCCTCGAACGCCATACGGGCGGCGTCGAGACCGCGCTCCTTGAGGACGCCGCCCGTACCGGGGCCGAGACCGGGAAAAAAGAACGTTTTCGTCAGTGGGTAGCGCGGATGCGGCGATGGTTTCAGATGAAACTCCGCGACCCAGTCTTCGGCACTGAGGTACTCGACGTTGATCCACACCGGCGCGCGCTCGCGTCGGGCCATGGCCGCGACATAGCCGGACGGCAGTTCGCAGGCGAACGCCTCGATGACGACGTCGGCCACCTCGAGCATGTCGCCCGCGTGGAGCGGTTCGCGCCAGTGCTCGATCGCGACGCCGTGGCAGGTCTGGCGAACGAGCGAGACGTCGAGTGCCGGCTCGAGCCGCGCGAAAGTGTGGAGGTCGTCGACGTAGAGGCGCACCTGCCAGCCTTGTTCGGCGGCGAGTTGGCGCGCGAGCCGCCAGCACACGCCCACGTCGCCGAAATTGTCGATAACGGCGCAAAAGATGTCGCAGGCGATCTGCGGTGCGCGGGCGGCTGGCGTGGCGGCGGACATCGGGGTGGGGCGGGCGGACCGGGCGCCGGCCCAAATGTTCTAAACTTGCGATTCTAAAGCAGGCCGACGCACCGCGCGCCGCATGGCTCCGACATCCGCATGACCGAACCGCACGCTCCCGAACCCGTTTTCGAACCGAAGCCGACCCTCGCGCAACTGCCGCATCTGCCGGGCGTCTACCGCTATTACGACAAATCCGGCGAGGTGCTCTACGTCGGCAAGGCGCGCGACCTCAAAAAGCGCGTATCGAGCTATTTCACGAAGACGCTGCTGTCGCCGCGCATTGCGATGATGGTGACGCGCATCGCGCGCATCGAAACGACGGTGACACGCTCGGAGGCCGAGGCGCTGCTGCTCGAGAACAATCTCATCAAGGCGCTCGCGCCGCGCTACAACATTCTCTTTCGCGACGACAAGTCGTACCCCTACTTGAAGCTCACGGGCCACAAGTTTCCGCGCATGGCGTATTACCGGGGGGGCGTCGACAAGAAAAACCAGTACTTCGGACCGTTTCCGAGCGCCTGGGCCGTACGCGAGAGCATCCAGATCCTGCAGCGCGTGTTCCAGCTGCGCACCTGCGAGGACTCGGTTTTCAACAATCGCACGCGGCCGTGCCTGCTGCACCAGATTGCCCGTTGCACCGCGCCTTGCGTCGGCGCGATCAGCGAGGAGGATTACGCGCGCGACGTTCAAAACGCTTCGCGATTCCTGCTCGGCCGGCAAAGCGAGGTCATGAAGGAGCTCGAAACGAAGATGCACGGGTTCGCCGCCGAACTGAAGTTCGAGCAGGCCGCCGCCGTGCGCAATCAGATGAGCTCGCTCGCGACCGTCTTGCATCAGCAGGCCATCGAGGTCGGCAGCGACAGCGACGTCGATATCCTTGCTGCCGTTGCCGAGGGCGGCCGCGTGTGCGTCAACCTCGCGATGGTGCGCGGCGGGCGGCATCTTGGCGACAAAGCCTACTTTCCCGCGCACGTCGAGAGCGCGATTGCAGGCGAAGAGGCCGCACTCGAGGCCGCACTCGAGGCCGCGGAGCGCGATGAATTGGATGACGGTGCCGCGGCCGAAGGCAGCCGGGGGGCGCACGGGGCGCAAGCAGAAGAGCGCGCCGTGATGGAAGGCGGTGGCGACGGGGACGCTCGAGGTGCGAGCGAGCCGTCCGCGCCGGCCGCGTTCGTCGAGATCGAGACGCAGGTGCTCGAGGCGTTCGTCGCCCAGCATTATCTCGGCAACCGTATTCCGCCCGTGCTCGTTCTCAGTCATGCGCTTGCCACTCCGGGGCTCGCCGAGCTGCTTTCCGAACAGGCGGGCTACCGGGTCGCCATCGTGCGCCAGCCGCAGGGTCAGCGGCGCGTCTGGCTCGGCATGGCCGAGCAAAATGCGCGGCTCGCGCTCACGCGCCTGCTCTCCGAGCAGGGCTCCCAGCAGGCGCGCACGCGCTCGCTCGCCGATACGCTCGGCCTCGAGTGCGAAGATCTGACGCATCTGCGCATCGAATGCTTCGACATCAGCCACACGATGGGCGAAGCGACCCAGGCCTCGTGCGTCGTCTACCGCGACCACAAGATGCAGTCGAGCGAGTACCGGCGCTACAACATCACCGGCATCACGCCCGGCGACGACTACGCCGCCATGCGCCAGGTGCTCACGCGGCGCTACGAGAAACTCGTCGAATCGGCGGCCGGCAACGCCGCTGACCGGGCTGTCGAACTGCAGCCCGATGCGGCCGCGCAACCCGAGCTCGCGGCCGATTCGGCCGAGCCCGTGGCGGCAGGCGGCCTCTTGCCCCAAATCGTGCTGATCGACGGCGGCAAGGGCCAGGTCGAAATCGCGCGGCAGGTGTTCACGGAGCTGGGGCTCGATCGTTCGATCATCGTCGGCGTGGCCAAGGGCGAGGGGCGCAAGGTCGGTCTCGAAACGCTCGTTTTCGCCGATGGGCGGGCGCCGCTCGAACTCGGCAAGGAAAGCGCCGCGCTCATGCTCGTCGCACAGATTCGCGACGAGGCGCACCGCTTTGCCATCACGGGCATGCGCGCCAAGCGCGCCAAAGCCCGCCAGACCTCGCGGCTGGAGGAACTCGAAGGCGTCGGCGCCAAGCGCCGGCAGCGCCTGCTCGCGCGCTTCGGCGGCCTGCGCGGCGTCGTCGCGGCAAGCGTCGAGGAGCTTGCGAGCGTGGAAGGGATCTCACGCACCCTTGCCGAGCAGATCTATCGCCAATTGCATTGAGGGAGGCCGGCCGGCGCGCGGCGGCCTCGGCTGCCCGGCGGCTGAGCTTGCAACAGCTCGGCTTGTGGCGGGGTCGTCGACACGGCAAAATGGCGTCTGCCCGTTTGTTCACTCTCGCTCGCCGTCCGGCCAATCCCCCATGCCGTTCAACTTTCCGATTTTTCTGACGTGGTTGCGGATCGTGTTGATTCCGCTCGTCGTCGGCGTGTTCTACCTGCCGGACACATTCATGGACGGCCCGCATCGCAACGTGGCCGCCGCCGCGATCTTCGTCCTGGCTGCGCTAACCGATTGGTTCGACGGTTATCTGGCGCGCAAGTGGAACCAGACCTCGGCCTTCGGCGCGTTTCTCGACCCCGTGGCCGACAAGCTCATGGTGACCGCGGCGCTGCTGATCCTCGTGCAGCTCGCGCGGATCGAGGCGGCGATCGCGCTCGTCATCGTCGGCCGCGAAATCGCCATCTCGGCGCTGCGCGAATGGATGGCGCAGATCGGCGCATCGAAGAGCGTCGCCGTCAATCAGCTTGGTAAATTCAAGACGGCCTGCCAGATGGTGGCGATTCCGATGCTGCTCTTTTACGGCCCCGTCCGGTTGGGTGCAACCGGGCCGACGGTCGACACGCGCGTATGGGGTATCTGGTTGATTTATCTCGCGGCCGTGCTCACCATTTGGTCGATGCTTTATTACATGAAGCTTGCGTGGCCCCAGATTCGCGAACGCGGCGGCGTGCTTTGAGCGGCTGAAGTATGATGGCGCCTGCCCGGCCCCTTGGCCCGGCAGGCGCTTTTCCATACGCGCCTCGTTTTCGTGGCCGCCTGCGGCTTCGATGCGGTCGGCTTTGATCCGCTTCGGCCCGCTTCTGTCCGCTTCGGCCGGGCGGTCGCCCGTCTTCCGAGAGTTTCATGTCCACTGCGTCTTCCACATTGCAGCAGCCTTCGAAGCAGGAATCGAAGGTTCGCACCGTCTTTCGCGTTGTCAGCGGCAATTTCCTCGAAATGTACGACTTCATGGTCTATGGCTATTACGCCTCGGCCATTGCGAAGACCTATTTCCCGAGCGGCAACGATTTTGTCTCGCTGATGCTCTCGCTTTCGGTGTTCGGCGCCGGCTTCATGATGCGTCCGCTCGGCGCGCTCGTGCTCGGTGCGTATATCGATCAGCATGGCCGCCGCAAGGGGCTCATTCTGACGCTCGGCCTCATGGCGCTCGGCACGTTGACCGTGGCCGCCGTGCCAGGCTACGCCACGATCGGTATGCTTGCGCCCGTGCTCGTGCTGTTCGGGCGCTTGCTGCAGGGGTTCTCCGCAGGGGTCGAACTCGGCGGCGTATCGGTCTATCTCGCCGAAATTGCGACCAAGGGCCATCGCGGTTTTTACTGCTCGTGGCAATCGGGCAGCCAGCAGGTAGCCGTCGTCTTCGCCGCCCTGCTCGGCGTGATCCTGCACGAGTGGCTGCCGGCCGAACAGGTGGCGGCGTGGGGCTGGCGTATCCCGTTTCTGATCGGCTGCCTGATCGTCCCATTCCTTTTTCTGATCCGTCGCTCGCTGAAGGAGACGGACGAGTTTCTCGCCCGGCATCATCGGCCGTCGATGAGCGAAGTGTTCGCCTCGCTCGTGCAAAACTGGCCCGTCGTGCTGGGCGGCATGGGCATGGTCATCATGACCACGGTCTCGTTCTACATGATCACGGCCTACACGCCGACGTTCGGCAAGGAAGTGCTCAAGCTGTCGGCGATCGATACGCTCGTCGTGACCGTCTGCATCGGCCTTTCGAATCTGGTCTGGCTGCCTGTCATGGGTGCGGTTTCGGACAAGGTCGGCCGCCGCCCCGTGCTGATCGTCTTCACGCTGCTGACCGTGCTCACGGCCTACCCGGCTGTGCAGTGGCTCGTTGGCGAGCCGTCGTTCCTGCGCCTGCTCGCGGTCGAACTCTGGCTCTCCTTTCTTTACGGCAGCTACAACGGCGCGATGGTCGTAGCGCTCACGGAAGTCATGCCGAGCCATGTTCGAACAGCGGGGTTCTCGCTTGCCTACAGCCTCGCCACGACGATAGGCGGCTTCACGCCCGCGATCTCCACGCTACTCATCCATGAGACGGGCAACAAGGCGGCGCCGGGGCTGTGGATGTCGGTTGCGGCGCTGTGCGGACTCGTCGCCACGCTCGGCCTTTACCGCACGCGCGAATCGCGGGAGCGTTACAAGGCCTGAGCGCGCATCATGCGCGGCCCAGGTCGTTCGCGAGCAGGCGGGCCGCCGTTTCGACCGCGCTTTCCCAATTCCCCGGCGCGGGTTGCCGGATGACTCTCGCACTCGGATACCAGTCGTTCGGCTCGCTATCCATCCCGCGCCGGGTGCCCGGCGGCGGCAGAAACCAGCGCCAGTCCGCCGCGAACGGCAGCAGCAGCCAGAGCGGCTTGCCGAGCGCCCCCGCCAAGTGTGCGATCGACGTATCGATCGACACGACGGCATCGAGCCGGTCGACGATCGCAGCCGTATCGGCGAAGTCGCGGATGCGCCCGCCGTAGCGATGGATCGATCGCGCGCGTGGATGCGCATCGAGCATGTGCGTCTCCTGCGCCGAGAGGTCCGGCTGTAGCACGATCCAGTCGATGTCGGGCAGTGCGAAAAGCGGTTCGAGCATGGCAAGCGGCATCGAGCGTGTTTCCTGCGCCTGGATGCGGCCCGACCACGCAATGCCGACCTTGCGCCGCGCGGGGCCGCCGAGCGAGCCGCGCCAGCGGCGGCGATAGGCTGCGGGCACCTCGACATAGCGGCGCGCGCTTGCCAGGGCCTCGCGGTCAATGCCGAGTACGAGCGGCAGGCTCAGCAGCGGGCATTGCAGCTGCGCGTCGATGCGCGCCGCGTCGCGGTCCACCACCTGCACGCGCCACGATGCGCCGAGCGGCGCGAGGAGCGGCAACAGGGCCGGCTGCACGGCGAACACGACCTGTGCCGCTCGCATCCTCGCGAGCGGCACGAAGCGCATGAACTGCAGCGTATCGCCAAAGCCTTGCTCGGCTACGATCACGAGCGTGCGCTCGACCAGCGGCTCGCCTTGCCAGCGAGGCAGCGCCGCAATCGACGTTGCGCCGGCCGCGGTGCGGCCGGGCGCCTCCGGTGCCGGCGCAGCGGCGAGCGCGAGGCGCGCTTCGTAGTCGGGCAGGCCGCGCGTGAAATCGCCGAGGGTCAGGCGCGTCAGCGCGCGGTTCAGCCGCGCCGCCGCCAGATCGGGGCGCAGGCGCAATGCCTGGTCGTACGCGCGCAATGCCGCGCCGTGCGCGCCCAGTGCGTGATGGGCATTGCCGAGACTCAGCCACGCGAACGCCAGCCGCGGATCGAGCCCGACAGCCCGTTCGAGCGGCGCGATCGCTTCCTGATGCCGGCCCAGCGCCGAGAGAGCATTGCCGAGGCCGAGCAGCGCGGCCGGGAACGGCGCGTGCAGGGCGAGCGCCGCCGCATAGGCGCTTGCTGCTTCGGCGTGCCGCCCGATCGCATCGAGCGTATTGCCGAGGTTGAAATGCGCCGCGATGAAGCGAGGTTCGGCCTGCGTGGCGAGTTGGAAATGGGCGAGCGCATCGTCGGCACGCCCGAGTGCGGCCAGCGCCATGCCGAGGTTGTTGTGCGCGCCGGCGTGGCCTGGGCGGAGCGCGAGTGCGCGCTCGAACGCCGCGATTGCTTCGTCGTGCCGGCCCGTCGCGTGCAGCGCGTTGCCAAGGTTGTTCCAGATCGACGCGTCGTCGGGCGCAAGACGCAGCGAGCGCTCGAACTGGTCGACCGCGTCGCCGTGCCGTCCCGCCGCTGCATAGGCGTTGCCGAGGTTGTAGTGCGCCAGCGCGAATCCCGGCGCCAGCGTGAGCGCATTGCGAAACCGCTCGATGGCGGGCTCGAGCTGCCCCAGTGCCTTCAGTGCATTGCCGAGGTTCAGCTGCAGGCCGGCATCGTTCGGGCGCAACTGCACGGCACGGCCGACGAGATCGGCCGCTTCGGCATGACGTCCTTGCTGATGGCGCAGGACGCCGAGCAGATGCAGTGCATCGGCGTGGGCGGGCTCGGCATCGAGCGTGGCGCGGTAATCGCGCTCGGCATCGGCGAGCCGTCCGTCACGATGGGCCGCGTAGGCGCGGGCAAAAAGAGAGTCCATGACGGCGCGAAGATCGGCAAACGCGCCATTTTCCCACACTCGCCGCCACGCGAGCCAATGTGCGGCGTGCAAGCCGGCCTTGCGTACCGCATTGCATGCCGAGTGCGCGCTTCGCAGTGCTGCACTGCGTCGCAACGCGCGCGCGCCATGCCGAAGCGCATGCCCGTGCGGGCGTACACTACCTCTTTGGTTCGCCGGAGGAAAAGCATGGCAGCCGCCCAGAACGAGCAGCCGGTGCTGATCGTGGGTGCGGGCCCAACCGGGCTTGCGGCCGCGATGAGCCTCGCGCGCGCGCATGTGCCCGTTCGCGTCATCGATCGTGCGCCGCGGCCTGCCGAGCACTCGCGCGCAATCGGCATCCAGGCGCGCACGCTCGAGCTCTTCGAACAGCACCGCGTCGTGGATCCGTTCCTCGAGGCGGGGCACAGGCTGCGCGCGGTCAATCTCTATTCGAACGGCCACAGGCTCGCGCGGCTCGACTTCGATCCGCTGCAAACGCGCTACCCCTATCTGCTGTGCCTCGACCAGACCGTCACCGAGCGGCTCCTGACCGAGCACCTGGCGGGCCTCGGCGTGGCTGTCGAGCGCGGCGTGCAACTCGTGCGGCTGATCCAGGGCGCATCGCGCGTCGAAGCAGACCTTCTGCACGCGGATGGGCGCCAGGAGACGGCGCATGCCGCGTACGTGGTCGCCGCCGATGGCGCGCACAGCAGCGTGCGTCACCTGCTCGGGCTCAATTTTGCGGGCAAGGCGCTCGAACAGACCTTCATGCTCGCCGATCTGCATGCCGATTCCGACCTGTCGAGCGACGAGTTTCATATCTTCGCGTCGGGAGAGGGCCTTGCGGCGCTGCTGCCGCTGAGCCCGGTCCGGCATCGCTTCATCGCCGATCATCCCGAGTCCGCGACCGAGGCCGAGGTTTCTCCGGTGCCGAACGGCAACGATCATGGCTTTCATGCCGACACCGGCCTCGATACGGGCGGCGGCCCGAGCCTCGACCGGCTGCGCGCGGCGGCGGCGCGGCGCATTCGCCATCCGCTCGAGCTGTCCGCGCTCGAATGGTCGTCGTACTTCAGCGTGCAAAGCCGCATGGTCGAGAAGCTGCGCGTGCAACGCGTCTTTCTGGCCGGAGATGCCGCCCACGTGCACAGCCCGGCGGGCGCGCAGGGCATGAACACGGGGATTCAGGAAGCGTTCAATCTCGGGTGGAAGCTCGCGCGCGTGCTAAGCGGGCAGGGCGCGGAGCAACTGCTCGACACTTATCAGACCGAGCGTCATCCGATCGAGCGCGACGTATTGCGGCAAACGACTTTCATCACCCAGATGGCCGAAGCCGAGCGCGGGCCGTTGAAGCTGCTGCGCGAACGCGCGATGCCGGTGCTGGCCGCGTTCGGGCCGTTGCGCGACGCGGCGCGCCTCATGGTGAGCGAACTTTCGGTCCAGTACCGGCGCAGTCCGCTCACGCTCGAGCGCGTGCTCGACGGTGGCCCGCGCGCGGGCGAGCGCGCCCCCGATGCGCTCGTGCACGTGATCGACGGGCCGCTCGGACGCGCGCCCGGGACCGGCTGCATCTTCGATCTGCACGATCCGGCGTTCTTTTCGCTGTTTCTGCTCGTCGCGCCGCCGAAAGACGGCCAGGCGCTCTTCGATGCCACCGGCGCGCTGGCGCCCGAATCGATCCCGGCCGATCCCGAGCTCGAGCGGCTCGCGACCGCTGTCGAGGCAATATTGGGCAGCGCTGTGCGGATCTGGCGCGTGACCGATGCGGCGAACGGCGGCGGCACGCCGCTTACCGAGGCTTATGGACGTACGCGCCCCGCGTTCTACCTGCTGCGCCCCGACGGCTATATCTGCGCGCGCGGACGGCCCGCCTCGGACGTCAACGCGCTCGCGCGGCACTGCGAGAACTGGTTCTCATCGTCGCGGCAGTACGGCTGACGAGGCGCAGGCCGTGGGGCACTGCGCGCGGTGAGATACAGGCTGCTTGCGGCGCGCAGCGCGCTTACGCGGCCTTGTCCGGTGTCAGTTCGGCGCGCGCGTGCTCCAGTGCTTCGCGAACGATCGGCAGGAGCGGGGCGCTCGCGGCCGGATCGTCGAGCACGGCGAGGATGACGCGCCGCATGCGCGGATCCCAGAAACGCCGGATGTGATCGGCGATGCCGGCAGTGGCTTCATCGCGGTCGGGCATCGACTCGAAGAACTCGCCGATGCGGTTCGCCATGTCGATCAAATGGTGCTCGTTCATCGTGCTGATCCTGGTTTGTGGGTCGCCGTCGCGTCTTATACCTCACTTGCCCGTGCTGGCGAGCGCCTGCTCGCGCTCGCGCAGCAGCGCAAGCTGCGTTTCGCTGAAGCGCGAGTACTGCTGCTGCCATTCCGAAGGCTGCTGCACCGGCAGCACCTGCACGGCCGTCACCTTGTACTCGGGGCAGTTCGTGGCCCAGTCGGAGCTGTCGGTCGTGATCACGTTGGCGCCCGACTCGGGGAAGTGGAACGTCGTGTAGACCACACCCGGCTGCATGCGCTCGGTCACGAGCGCGCGCAGCACCGTTTGCCCCGCGCGCGACTGGATGCCCACCCAGTCGCCTGTCTTGATGCCGCGATCCTCGGCGTCGTGCGGATGGATCTCGAGCTGATCTTCGTGGTGCCAGTGCACGTTCTCCGTGCGCCGGGTCTGCGCGCCGACGTTGTACTGCGACAGGATGCGGCCTGTCGTCAGCAGTAGCGGGAAGCGCTGCGTGACCTTCTCGTGCGTGGCGACGAACTTGGTGATCACGAACTTGCCCTTGCCGCGGACGAACGCGTCCACGTGCATCGTCGGCGTGCCTTGCGGCGCTGCCTCGTTGCAGGGCCATTGCACGCTGCCGAGTTCGTCGATGAGCGCATACGAGACACCGTGGAAGGTGGGGGTCAGCGCTGCGATCTCGTCCATGATCTCCGACGGATGCGCGTAGTCCATTTCGTAGCCGAGGGCGCGAGACAACTCGAGCGTCACTTCCCAGTCGGCGTAGCCGGCGAGCGGCTGCATGACGCGCCGTACGCGTGAAATGCGGCGCTCAGCGTTCGTGAACGTGCCGTCCTTCTCGAGGAACGACGAGCCCGGCAGGAACACGTGCGCGTATTTCGCCGTCTCGTTCAGGAAGATGTCCTGCACGACGATGCACTCCATCGACGACAACGCGGCCGTCACGTGCTGCGTGTCCGGATCCGACTGAACGATGTCTTCGCCCTGGCAGTAAAGGCCCAGGAAACTGCCGTCGAGCGCCGCATCGAACATGTTCGGAATGCGCAGACCCGGCTCGGGATCGAGCCGTACGTGCCACGCGTCTTCGAACTGCGAGCGGACTTCGGCGCCGCCGATATGGCGGTAGCCGGGCAGCTCGTGCGGGAACGAGCCCATGTCGCACGAACCCTGCACGTTGTTCTGACCGCGCAGCGGATTCACGCCCACGCCTTCGCGACCGATGTTGCCGGTGGCCATCGCCAGATTGGCGATGCCCATGACCATCGTCGAACCCTGCGAGTGCTCGGTGACGCCGAGGCCGTAGTAGATGGCTGCGTTGCCGCCCGTCGCGTAGAGACGGGCCGCTTCGCGCACCTGCTGCGCCGGAACGCCGGTTACCGCTTCCATGGCTTCCGGCGAGTTTTCCCCGCTCGCAACGAACGCGCGCCATTGCTCGAAGGCGAGCGGCTCGCACCGTTCGGCGACGAACGCTTCGTTCACGAGCCCTTCCGTCACGATCACGTGCGCGAGTGCATTGACGAGCGCGACGTTGGTGCCGGGACGCAACTGCAGGTGATAGTCGGCCTTCACGTGCGGGCCGTCGACGATGTCGATGCGGCGCGGATCGGCTACGATCAGCTTCGCCCCTTCGCGCACGCGGCGCTTCAGGCGCGAGCCGAACACGGGGTGGCCGTCGGTCGGGTTTGCGCCGATCACCATGATCACGTCGGCCTTGCTGATCGAGGCGAAGGTTTGCGTCCCGGCCGACTCGCCGAGTGTCGTCTTCAAGCCATAGCCCGTCGGCGAATGGCACACGCGGGCGCAGGTATCGACATTGTTGTTGCCGAAGGCCGCCCGCACGAGCTTTTGCACGAGGTAGGTTTCTTCGTTCGTGCAGCGCGAGGACGTGATGCCGCCGATCGAGCCGCGTCCGTATTTGGCCTGGATGCGGCGGAACTCGGAGGCTGCGTGCGCGATCGCTTCGTCCCAGCTCACTTCGCGCCATGGATCGGTGATCTTCGCCCGGATCATCGGCTTCGTGATGCGGTCCTTGTGCGTGGCATAGCCCCATGCGAACCGGCCTTTCACGCAGGCATGGCCTTCGTTGGCGAGCCCGTTCTTGTGCGGCACCATGCGCACGACCTGACTGCCCTTCATTTCGGCCTTGAACGAGCAGCCCACACCGCAATAGGCGCAGGTCGTGACGACCGAGTGCTCGGCCTGGCCAAACACCGTCACGCTCTTTTCCATCAGCGTGGCAGTGGGGCAGGCGGCAACGCACGCGCCGCACGACACGCACTCGGATTCCATGAACGGGTCGTTCTGGCTCGCGGCCACGCGCGAATCGAAACCGCGTCCGGCGATCGTCAGCGCGAACGTGCCCTGTGTTTCTTCACAGGCGCGCACGCAGCGGTTGCAGACGATGCACTTCGACGGATCGTAGGTGAAGTACGGGTTCGACTCGTCCTTGACGTCCTTCAGGTGATTCTCGCCCTCGAAGCCGTAACGCACCTCGCGCAGTCCCACCACGCCTGCCATGTCCTGCAGTTCGCAGTTGCCGTTGGCGGGGCAGGTGAGGCAATCGAGCGGATGGTCGGAGATGTAAAGCTCCATCACGTTGCGGCGCAGGTCCTGCAGACGCGGCGTTTGCGTCGACACGCGCATGCCCGCTTCCACGGGTGTCGTGCACGACGCGGGGTAGCCGCGCCGGCCCTCGATTTCGACGAGGCACAGGCGGCACGAGCCGAACGGCTCGAGCGAATCGGTCGCGCAAAGCTTCGGCACGTTGACGCCGGCTTCGACCGCCGCGCGCATGACCGAAGTGCCGGCGGGGACCGTCACCGAGCGGCCGTCGATTTCGAGCGTGACGTCGATATCGGCATGACGCTGCGGCGTACCGTAGTCGGTATCGTCGAACGGAGCGCGCATGGCCGCGCTCTTGCCGGCGCACTGGCCGGAGCCGCAGCCACCTGTCGTTGCCGTACGAGGGGATTGAGCGAATGCGTCGGACATGAGTCGGTACTCCAATCGTCAAGCCGCAGCCGCGTTCGGCTGGACAGGATGAAGACCGAAGTCTTCGGGGAAATGGTTGAGCGCGGAGAGCACGGGGTAGGGCGTCATGCCGCCCATCGCGCAGAGCGAACCCGAGACCATCGTGTCGCACAGATCGCGCAGCAGTTGTACCTGCTTTTCCGACCGGTCGCCGTTGCGGATGCGCTGGATCACTTCCACGCCTCGCGTGGAGCCGATGCGGCACGGTGTGCACTTGCCGCACGATTCGAGCGCGCAAAAGTGCATGGCGTATTGCGCGAGGTCGGCGAGATCCGACGTGTCGTCGTGCACGACGATGCCGCCGTGGCCGACGACGGCGCCTACCGCCGCATACGCTTCGTAGTCCAGCGGGATGTCCCACTGACTTTCCGGCAGGTAAGTGCCGAGCGGGCCGCCGACCTGCACCGCACGCGCGGGACGGCCGCTCGCCGTGCCGCCGCCGAATTCGTC
The DNA here is from genome assembly GCF_034424545.1 of Trinickia caryophylli. Classification (NCBI taxonomy): domain Bacteria; kingdom Pseudomonadati; phylum Pseudomonadota; class Betaproteobacteria; order Burkholderiales; family Burkholderiaceae; genus Trinickia; species Trinickia caryophylli. Next base: position 3,543,166 of record NZ_CP139970.1, read on the forward strand.
GATGAGCGCGCGCAGCGTCACGCCGAACGCCAATTCGACGAGTCCGCCCTGCTTGATGTTGCCCGCCAGCTGGAACGGCAGCGTGCCGCGCGAGCGGCCCATGCCGAAGTCCCGATAGAACGCGGCGCCGCGCGCGAAGATGATCGGCACGGTGGCGAGCGTGATGACGTTGTTGATGACGGTCGGCTGGCCGAAAAGACCTGCCAGCGCTGGCAGCGGCGGCTTCGCGCGCACGATGCCGCGCTTGCCTTCGAGCGATTCGAGCAGTGCCGTTTCTTCGCCGCAGACATAAGCGCCCGCGCCCTTGGCCACCTCGAGCTCGAACGCGTGCGCGGAGCCGAGCACGCTCGCGCCGAGCCAGCCGGCCGCGCGCGCTTTCACGATCGCGGCGTCGAGCATGGCGATCGAGTGCGGGTACTCGCTGCGCACGTAGATATAACCCTTCGTCGCGCCCGTCACGATGCCCGCGATGATCATCCCTTCGATCAGGCAGAACGGGTCGCCTTCCATGGCGAGACGATCCGAGAACGTGCCCGAGTCGCCTTCGTCCGCATTGCAGACTACGTACTTTTGCGCTGCTTTCGCCGCGCGTACAGTGCGCCATTTGATTCCGGCCGGGAACGCCGCGCCGCCGCGGCCGCGCAACCCCGATTCGACGAGCGCCTCGACGGCCGCGTCGCCATCCATCGCGAGCGCCGCTTTCAGGCCCGCCAGGCCTTCGTGCGCCACGTAATCGTCGATGGAAAGCGGGTCGGTGATGCCGAGCCGTGCGAACGTGAGCCGCTGCTGGCGCTTGAGATAGGGAATGTCGTCCACGACGCCCACCGAGCGAGCGTGCGTGCCGCCGGCGAGCCAGCCGGCTTCGAAAAGCGAAGGAACGTCAGCCGCCTCCACGTTGCCGTAGCCGACGCGGCCGGCGGCCGTTTCTATTTCGACGAGCGGCTCGAGCCACAGGAGCCCGCGCGAGCCGTTACGCACGAGCTCGATGGCGGCGCCGAGCGCGGCGGCCTCGCGCACGATCGCCTCGGCTACGGCGTCAGCGCCGAGCGCCAGCGCGGAGGAGTCGCGCGGCACGAATACGCGCACCGCGCGCTCGGGAGTCGTCGCGGACGTGTTCATACCGGCTCCTTGTCGGTGGCGGGAATGCCCGCTTGCGCGCAGGCAGCGTCGAAAAGCGCGTCGAATTTGGCCGGAGTCATTTTGGCGTACAGCGTGCCGTTGATCGTCATGGCCGGCGAGAGCGCGCACTGGCCGAGGCAGTAGACCGACTCGAGTTCGACGTCGTCATGTGCATGCTGCTCGCGTTTCTCGTGCTTTTGGTCGAAGCGGCAGCCCGTACGCGATTCGACATGCTGCGCGAGTGCTTCGGTGCCCATGCTGCGGCACGCTTCGGCGCGGCACAGCGCGACGGCGACGCGCGCGGGCGGCGTGGAGCGGAAATGATGGTAGTAAGTCAGCACGCCATGCACTTCCGCGCGCGAAAGATTCATCGCCCGGGCGAGAGGAGGGAGCGTCTCGGGAGGGACGAAGCCGGCTTCGTCCTGAATCGCGTGCAGCACCGCAACGAGCGATGCGCCCGGCTTGACATGCCGGCGGACGAGTTCGTCCGGCGCCTGAGGGCTTGCTTGTTCCAAGTGGGGTCTCCTTCCAGCCGCAATATGCACTTGATCCTCATATGGCGCACATATATGCTGGGTTTTTTCCGTTTGTGCTTGAACGATAGGCCCGTGCTTTCTGATATGCAATAGGAAATTGGACTACATAAATGATCGAGATCCGATGCGTCACTGAATTGATCATCCGCGATAGTGCCGGGCGGGAGGCGAGCCTTACGGACATCGTGCCGTTGCTTGCGCTCGTCGACGAAACGGGCAGCATTGCGCAGGCGGCGGAGCAAAGCCGCCTTTCGTACCGGCATGCTTGGGGGCTTTTGCGGCTGTTCGAGGCGCGCCTGGGCGGCGACCTCATCGCCAAGGAGCGCGGCAAGGGCTCGGCGCTGTCGGATCTTGGCCATGCGGTCGTACGCGCGCAGCGGCTTTGCGCCGAGCGGCTCGACGGCTCGATGCAAATGCTGGCGAGTGAAGTGGCCGACGAGTTGAACCGGCATCTGGGCCGGGTCGGGGCCGTGCGGATTCACGCATCGCACGGCTACGCGGTGGCGGCGCTCGTGGCGGAACTGGGCGGCCGCGATCCGGCGGCCGTCGACATCAAGTATCGGGAAAGCGCCGAGGCGGTGGCGGCGCTCGCGCGCGGCGAGTGCGACTTCGCCGGCTTTCATTTGCCGCGTGGAGCATTTCGCGAGCTTTGCGCCGACATCTACCGGCGCTGGCTCGATCCGCGCCGCCATGTGCTCGTTTATCTGACGCGTCGCAAGCAGGGGCTCTTTCTCGCGAAGGGAAACCCCAAGGGCGTGCAGGGTCTCGAGGACCTCGCGCGCGGCGACGTGCGCTTCGTCAACCGGCAGCCCGGTTCCGGCACGCGTCTTTTGATCGACCTCGAGTTGCGGCGAGCAGGTGTCGATCCCGAGCGTATCGACGGCTACGCGTCGACCGAGCTCACGCACACGGCCATTGCGGCCTTCGTCGCGAGCGGGATGGCCGATGTAGGCTTTGGCGTCGCACCCGCGGCGCACCATTTCGGTCTCGACTTCATCCCGATCGTCGATGAAGACTATTACTTCGCCTGCGAGCGCGCCCGGCTCGAGGCGGGCCCGCTCGCCGCAGCGCTCCAGGTGCTGCGCAGCGAGGGCTTTCGCGCCGGGGTGTCTCGGCTCGAGGGCTACGATCCGGCCGAATGCGGCTCGCTCATCGACATTCCCCATGGCCTGCGCGGGATGCCCAAGGCGGGGGCGGCGCCGGAGTGAGATACGCCCGATGCTGTTATTCAGGGGCGCGCAATGTTACTGGGGTAATGCGGCGCGCGTGCAAGGAGGGGGCGTTCTGCGTTACGCTTGCGCTCTTCGTCCGATCAATATGGCGTGCGCCAATCGTATTTATGAAACTGCTCATCCATGCGAGCGCGGTGGCCCTGGCGGGCGGCGTGCTCTTCGCCGTCACGACGCTTTCGTTTGCCCAGATGTCGCCCGGCGTACCGGGCGGAATTCTCAACGAAGAGTTCCGCTTGCAGGAGCACCCGCAAATGCAGTTCGCAGCGTCTGCGCCTTCCAACAAATATCAGCGTGGTGCGCGTTCGGAATTGCGCAAAAAGGGCGACCTCGGCGATCCGGACGGCTGCAACCTCAAGTGCCCGCAGGGCAACTAGGTGCCGCGTGTGCCGAAACCGGTAGCGCTCGACTCTCGTCGAGCATGATATGAAATCGCGGTCTTCGTGGGCGGCGGGCCGTTGCCCGCGCCGAACGACCGAGTGCCGGTTGCGGCTGGTGCTGGCGGCGATGTAACGAGGCTGCCCGCCGACCGCTCGCGCGGCATTCCCGGGCAGCTCGGGCCAGCCAATGGCCGCACAGGCCATTCAGCGGTATTTCATGCCGGCCGAACGCCGGCTGCCCCACGTTCGCATCCCCGTGGTCTTCCCCCTTTTCCTACTCTTCCATTTGCCGCGGCCGCTCGACGGTAGCGGTTGTCAGCCTGCGTTCATGAGCATCGATTCGATAATGCGCCGTAATGCGTTGGTGTCGGATCTGACGACGTCTTTCCCAACTATTGGAAATTATGCGGGAAATAAAAAGACCCCATGCCGAGTTCCCTGCTAGTTGTTATAGGTTGGAAATGTACGGCTCTGTGCAATGATAAGAGCCAGTACATCTCGTGATTTGCAGCCGTTCGAGCTTATGTGACACGCGTGGCCGATGGGGGCTCGGCAAGGGTAAACGGGTAGCACGAGCAGGCATCCCGCGTGAGCGCGGCGAGCGGAGGATTATCGTTCGCCGAAAAAGCTGCATCTGTTTTTGTCATGCCGGGGCAATGCGATAACTTGAGAGAATGCGCGGTTCAATTATTTGAATAACTTCAGACCGGAGGGGGTATGCTGCGTAAAGCGATGCTCGCAATCATCTGCACGTCGATTGCGGTATTCAATTGTGCCCGAGCAGCATCGTACATAGCCCCGACTCGCGAGGAGGCGGCTGCGGTCAAGCGCTTCTTTTCCCAGCCGGCCAAGCGGGGAATCATCGATCTGAGTATTCCAGACAACGAAAAAGCTTATTACGCAATACTCAAGGCGAGCGGCATTACCCCGGCCAGCAAGCCCAGCCTCTTCGAGAAGCTCGCCGACGTCAAGCGTCGGCACCTGGCTTTGCGGATGGCCGGGCGTCCGATCGAGGATGACAGTTGCGAGAGCACCGCGACAAATCAATTGCGGCATGTATTCGAAGTCATAGGCATATCGGCAAACAGCGACTTCTCGAGCGTCAACGCCAAGGCGCTCGACAGCATCTTCAAAGGAGCCGACGACTACACGGACACGCTGCAGGTTTGGGACGAGGACGTGAATACGGTGTTGGCAACCGGAAGTGCCGAGTTTCCCAAGGAGGGAGACGGCAGGCGCATCATCTTCGATACCACGGGAACCGGCGAAGATAATTCAAGCAAGAATCCCGTCAATATCATCGGCACATACAGCTACAGCCAGGGCAACACGTTTTATGGTCCTTGCAGGACCAACCTGGCGCGAATCCACTCCGTGCCGCGCCAGATGATTCCTGGAGACCCGACGTACGTTAAAAATACCGTCAACACGGAGCCGAATGGCGTAGTCGTTTGCCTGAACCGGTCGAACAACGATGGCAGCGGCGGCGATCCGTGCGACTACGGTCCGATGTACAACCCTCACGTGTCGAACGACCAAACACATGTTCTGTTGCCCGTGAGCGGAGAAGTCGACTATTACGACGAACTGCAGGACGGAACGGCATGGCAAAAGGGTGGCCAGGACGCTCCGGTCATGTGGGTAATGCCGCGCACCACCGGAGGGGGATGTAAGCTCTATGCCGACAAGAATGACCTCACGGCATTTTGGAGCCACTTCACGCCAGCCAACGATGGTAAAGGGCAGCGGACTCGCTTGAAGTTCAGCTGGCCGATGAGCGCACCCGCGGATTTCGGACTGCTTTGCTACCAGATTGCAGGCCCGGATGCAGTATGGGATTTTCTTTTGTCCTTCAACGTCGGCACCCAGGCGGGCAACGCGGGCAACCAATATACGGTGCAGGCCGTCTTCACCAGCGACAGCGGTGGCAGCACCACGCCCAACGATGTCGCGCTCGTGTATCCGATTCAATTCCAATATGGCTGTGTGAGAGAGGGTACTCTGATCACGATGGGTGACGGCACACGCAAGCCGATCGAGCAGGTGAAGAAAGGGGACGTGGTGCTTGGCAAAGGCGGCGAGCAGGCGCGCGTCGCAAGCACCACGATCGGTACCGACGAGAAGTTCTATCAAATCGTCGATTCCGGAGGCAATACGGTGTCGCTCACGCCGGCGCATCCTGTTCCCACCCGTCGCGGCATGCTGCAGGCGAAAGACGTGCGCTCGGGCGATACCGTATTCACGAGCGATGGCGGCAAATCAACGGTGGTGGCCAATAAGGCGTCGTCTTCGGCGAGCAGCGTTCGTGTCTACAACCTGGCGTTGGAGACAATGCACGGCCGCCCGTTCGCCCACCCGCAAGACGCGGTTTTCTATGCCGGCGGCGTAATGGTCGGTGACAACAAGATGCAGGGCATCTTAAGCCGTAAGGCGTTATCCGAGATCGAACGCGGTCGCGTAGCGGAATCAGGCCGAAGCACGAACTAGCGTGCATGAAGCGGAGGCGGGATTGTCCGCCCGATACGCAGCCCACCGTTGTCATTGACGCAGCAGCCGTACGTCCGTGCATTGAGAAATGGCAAAGATACGAATATTAACGGCCGGGTTCGTCAAGGATACCTCGGGGCAAGGCACCAAAGGATATTTCATGGCCACTTGGGAGCCCTATGTCGACAACGGCGAAGGGGCTACCCAACTCGTCGTCACGTTAGCTGGAACACATTGGGGAAACTGGTCTCCGGACCAAACGTCCGCCGTCGACGAGGTAGCGGCATGGGCGCCATGCGATGAGCGGGTCTATCCCGGGTGCGGGCAGGATCAAGGCATTCAGATCTACTGCTATGTGCAGGCCTGGATGGGGAGTTTTCCCCTTGGCGATACGAAGAGCGACGGGTTTCCACTCAATCCAACGCCCGTCTGATCAAGTGGATGTCCCACGTCGAGAAACGAAGGATTGATCGAGCGCTATTCGGGGAGGGCGAAGGAAATGAGCGAGAAAGTCAAGGTCGTTTCTGCAAACTATATGACGCGAGGGTATGTATTAGCTGCATGGCAGGCTCCAGACACCAATCAATCCATCGCCGGTTGGGCGATAGGCGTGAATGGTGTTGGCGCTTCTTTGATGAACTTCGATGTGCAGGACGGCAGCTCGCTTTATTGCGGGTTTCCCTTTCAGGCCAGGACAGGTGTGGCCTACAAGGTGCAGATTACACCTTATGACGGCGATGGGAATTTGATCGATCCACTCGCGTCGGACCCCTTCGACGTCACCGTGGTTCATCAACCTCCAGGATAAGAGGCGGCGAACGTCTCATGCCGGTAGCACATATGGACGGCAGCGCATTCGTTCTTGGCGCTTGCCGGCGCGTGAACGCGTTGCATGCGTTACCTGCTCGACGCCATGGGCGAATCGAGCTTTGCCTGGCGCGCGCCGCAGGCCTGAAAGCGTGAGTCGTTAGAGCCGCCGCCCGACGCGCCCAAGGCGGAGGGGGGCATATGCGATTAGCTGATGAAGGAGAAGATGCCATGACGAACGATGCGAATGAGCCTCATGAGTCGCAGCAAGTCCTAGCCAATATCACGGTTACGAGCATTTCACCGCCGGATGGTTCGAAGTTGCTCGTCAACGTAGTCAATAATTGGTCCGCCAAATTTTCGAACAGCGAGGGCGAAAAGTGGACCTTGACGCAACCGGCGGGCGCCATCGATGCCGACGTATCCGTGGACCCGTCGACCGGCAACGTGAATTCGCAGGAGGATACGGGGCCGGTAACCATCAAGAAGAAGGGCGTGGCCAAAGCCGAGCAGTTCGTGATCGAAGACGATAACGGCGCGTCGGCGTTGGGCTTCACCTATACCTTCGTTACGCGGGTAATCAACCCCCTCTCCTACTCTGGCGAGGTATATGCGGTAGCTCCGTTCAACGGGCAAATCGATACGAATAATGCCGACCAACTGGTCGGGCTCCAGGTCTCGGCCGACGAGGACGGTGCGATCGCCACGAACGTCGAATTGAGTGTTCAGGCCGACGGCAACGCTTTTCTTTACGACGCAAATAAGGCCGAGATCAGGGATGGCAAGCTGAATACGGGAGCTACCGGCACCGCCGTGATCTACGTGGCGAATACCGTTCCGGGAATATTCAAGGTCAACTTCCGTGGCGGGACGGATCAGTACGGAAATCCGCAAGTGGAAGGAAGTCAATCCATTCAGGTCGTGATTGCGGATTCGGATGGTGGCGGCAATCTGACGCCTAGCCCGTATATCGTGGAGATGGGGGGGGGTACTCTGGACCTCGATTCGGTGGGCAGCACGGTAACCGTCAAGATCGACACCTATCCACCGTCTGTGGGCGCCTTCATGCCCGTGGTCATTGTGGTCAACAATGTGCCCGTGGTGAACAGTACCCTGAATACTTTTGCGGAATTCGTTACTGCCGGAATTCCGATTCCGGCGACGCTGCTTACGAAGAATAATAATTTCATATATTACGCTACCTATATCTCCGGGGCAAACGTTCCCGACTACGAATCTGTTCCCCTGGGGCCCTTCGAAACCACGGGCGCGCCTCATAATGAACCGCTCACGGGTGTTTCGCGAACCTACCCGGCCCCGGCACTGGCGCCGAATATCAACATTGTCAACCAATCGGCCATAGCTGGCGGCCTGCCGGTATATATCGATAACAGCGGCGGTATGATCAAAACCGGCGACAAGATCTACGTGATGGGTTATGCCAACGGATGGGATGGCGATGATGCGACGCAGTCACGAGGAACCTCCCCGCGCGGTTATCCTTATCCTTTGACTGTGACGGACCAAAACAAGAATAACCTCACGGTTAATCTCGATCAGGCTCAGTTGAGTAATTTTGGCGATAATGTGAATGGCCGTTCTGGAAACCTGAAGATCGATTATTACGTGCTCGCTGGCGGCGTCGGGCCAAAGCTGTACTCGAAATATAAGGCGGACGGATGGGATTTGCGCACTGCATTTCGCCAGGCGGGGTAAAGGCGTGCGCAACGACGGTTCGGCATTTGAGCCGGACCGTCATATGAGCGGCCAGCACTGTGCCAGGCGAGGCACGCGGCGCGCGTGAGCGCGCCGCACTCGACTTCCCCGGCCGTCAACAAAACATTCTTCGACGTTTCGGCATCGCCGCGCGACCGGATTCCAGGGCGAGCGCGACGAAAGCGGAATCGAGCCAGAAAGAGAGAGATCATGTCAGATTCGAAGCTTCGTTTCGCCTATCCGCAGCCGTTTACCCCGCTTCTCGTCGGCCCTGGCGGGAACAAGGTGACTGTCCAACTGACGCCGCGCGAAGACCAGGCACTGAGGGGGCAGCCCATCCAATGGAAGGTGGAGCCGAGCGGGAGTATCAGTCTGGGTGACGGGCCCCAAACTCAAACGCTGAAGGATGGCACGACCGCCAACTTTCTGAGCGTCCCCGAGCCGGTCGACGACCTCGTGACAGTTTCCGTTTGGGACGGCTCGCAGCCCGACGCCGCGCACTACACCACGCTCTTTCAGTGCGTCGTGCCCAGGGTGTGGGGGAGTATGGACACGAACATCGTGCCCACGACACCGCCGGCGACCACGCCCGGGAGCAATCAATTGATTACCGCGACGGCGACCGTCGTGGACGACAGTAGCGCGCCCGTTCGAGGGCTGCTTTTCTATTGGACCGGATCGCCCGCCACGCCCACTTCGGCGTACCGCGTGCTTCCGCTCGGACTCGAACCGGTAGCCGGTCAGGCCGACGGGTATCCGTGCGTGACCGATGATAGCGGCATGGGGGGACTTGCCTTTGCGAATACCAGGCCCACCATCATATTGCTGGGGATAGCCACGAACACGACGCAGCGATATCTGGTCGCTTTCAGCGATGTGGCCAAGGGCATCGGCAAGTTGCCTCCGCTGATCGTTCCGCTCGGCGACGGCAACGTTCTCGACCTCGACAGTCAGAGCGATCCGCTCGGCGTGCCGATTTTTCTGGATCCGACATTGAGCAGCACCCAGAATTACGTCATGGTCTGGCTCAACGGCGTGATTGCGGCGGTCGGCTATCCCGGCAAGGACTACACGACTACGCCGTTGTACGTGCCGAAGAATTACTTCAAGAATGAGCAGGCTTCCAATCTGATCGGCGCAGTGATCAGCAATGTTGCCGGTAACGGAGGCGACACCGGACTGCTGCAGTTTCCCGCCAAGGGCGATGTGCCTGTGATAGAGCCGCCTCAGAGAATTCGCACGCTCGAAGCGCCGACGCTCGTGCGTGGAGTGGGTGGCGGAGCCGTCAATCAATCGACGCTTTCTGGCGGCCTTCAAATCTGGATTCCCGCATACGATCATATCGACGATGGCGACAAAATCCAGATCAGGATGTATCTGCAAGGCTATTTCGCGGGTACCACCATCAAGCGATACGGTCTCGTTCAAATGGAGGTGACGACGTCGTACGGCGACGTCGACGACGGCTTGCTGGTGGTTGCCAACGAGGCGGACTTCGCCGGTTACGACGTATCGTCGATGGGGGACGTCGGGGTGCTCCAAATCGAATATATCGTGGATGGCGATGAGTATTCGAAGCTCCTGACGCGACCGTTTTCGTACGCGGGACTTGGGGCTCAGCTGTGACAACGCCCGTCGCCGCCGCGAAATCGTCGACTTGCGGAGCGTCTTCACGATGATCGCGAAGAAAATCAAATCGACCGAGGCGAATACGAATATCTCGCTTGCGCGGCGCTGGATCGTCGTTTCCTCAATCGGCTTGACCCATCCCATTTGGGCGGAAGACCGGCTCTTTTTAGGCCGATGCCCATATTAGGCGCCTTCTCGGGAAATCAGAATAAGCAGGTAACAAGAGCATGCGTCCGTCGCAAGGCATCGGTTGTTGAAACGGAGCGCTCACTCGTCACCGAGTAACGATCTGATTCCGAGAAGGAGATAGTTGTGATCAAGAATCTATTTTTGGTTGTCGCTACCATAGCGACGATGGGGCTTGCCGGCTGCGGAGGCGGGGGAGGCGGCATTGGACAGGATCTGTCGCAACCGGGCACGACCTCGCCGCCCACGAGCCTCGAGTACGAACAGAGCGTTGTCTCGTATGCGCGCGACGTGGCAATCCCCGAAAACCACCCGCAAAGCACGGGCGGGGCAATTTCTCACTATTCGATTGCGCCGGCTCTGCCGCAGGGCCTGGTCATCGATCCCGACAGCGGGGTGATCAGTGGTACGCCTACCGTCGTCAGCCCGGCGAGAGGCTATACGGTGACGGGCAGCAACAGCGCCGGATCGGTAACGGCGGCGCTGCGCATCCAAGTCGACGAGACGGTTCAGGCGCCTCAATCGCTTCACTATACGAACCCCGTCGTCGACTATGTGGTGAACCAGCCGATTCAGCCTAACGAGCCGAATCCCGAGGGCGGGGCGGTCTCGAGCTACAGCATCTCGCCGTCACTGCCTGCCGGATTGGATTTCGACACAAGCACAGGCGTGATCAGCGGCACCCCCACGGTGGTTACCGCCGAGCAGAAATACACGGTCACCGCTTTGAACAGTGCGGGCTCGACCAGCGAAGACCTGAAAATCTCGGTTGTGACTTCGCCGGAACCGCCGACGTCGCTGACGTACCAGCAGACGTGGGCAGCCTATGCGATGGACCGGGCGATGTTGCCCAACAGGCCGATTTCGGAGGGGGGGACGGTGACGCACTACACGATTTCTCCCGCTGTGCCGGCCGGCATGACATTCGACGAGAACACGGGTGTAATCAGCGGCACCCCCACCGTTCAGGCGAGCGAGCAGACCTATACCGTCAGCGGTACCAATGCGGCCAGCCAGCAACCGGTTCTCGCGCAGATCCAGATGCAGGTGGTGCCCCAGGGAACGTGGGTTCGCACACCCGGCCAGATGTCGGCCAACCGCAGGTACCCGATGGTCGTCAAACTTTCCAATGGCGATGTCCTCGCGATCGGCGGTGCGAATACGTCGGACAAGACGGTGGACAGGTACGACCCGAACAGCGGGCAGTGGAAGGCCGTTGCTCCGACAGCTGTTGCGCACACGAACGGCGTCTCGGTATTGCTGGACGATGACCGGGTGCTCGTCGCAGGCGGACAACAAGGCGCAACGCCGCAGACTTCGGCGGAACTCTACAACACGAAAACCGATACGTGGACGACGGTTGCCGATGCGATTCCCGGCACCCCCGCCATCAACGGCCGGGCCGGAATTGTCGGTGCCGATAAACGTGTCTACATGGTGGGTGGCTTCGACAGCGCGGGCAATGGGCTCTCTTCGACGGTCATCTACAACCCGGCCGCCACCGGCAATCCCTGGAGCACGGGCCCGAATCTGACGAAGTGCGGAAGCGTCGCGGGGCTGTACAAGCTCAGTAACGACAATCTGCTGGCCGCAGGGGGCATGATGCCGCCGAACGGTTCCTGTACGGCGGGCGCGCTGCAGGTGACGTCCAACGGTTCGGCCCGGCTCGACCCCGCGAGCGGCTCGCCCAGCTGGACGGCGACCGCTGGGCAGATGCCGCAGCAGGCGAGTGGTTTCGGCGCGTTGTCGGTCGGCGATACCGCGATAGCGGTGGGCGGGGTTGCCAATGACCCGCTGGCGGGCTTCAACCAAACCCGGTTGAGCACCATTCAGGAGTTTTCGCCTGCCACGGATTCGTGGACGACGGTGGGTTCGCTGAAAGAGGCGCTTCAGGCTCCGCGCGTCGCATTGCTCGACGACGGTGAGGTTTTGGTCGCGGGCGGCGTGAGCGCCACCGGTGTCCCGGTAGCCGACGCCGAGATCTACGACCCTGCCACGAAGCAGACGAAGATGATTGCGCCGATGACGGCAGCGCGCGGTGCCAACGCCCAGAGCGTGACGTTGAACGACGGCCACGTGCTGGTGACGGGCGGTGACGGCACGAGCTCGGAGCTGTATGTGCAGTAACGTCTGATTCGGCTGATTGTCTACGCTCGGGAGTCCGGCGGGCGCGCATGAATGTGCGCGTCCGCCGGGCTCTTTTCGACAACTGCACTCGGCGCGTGACGCGTGGTGCCCGGTTTCGGTCAGACCACGCAGCGTGCGATATGGAAGCGCATCTCGGGTTCGGAAACCGGGCCGTCGTCGGCGGATCGACGCACGTTGACCGCGGTGCCACTGCCGGCCGGCGCGAGGGTGATGAGCCACGCTTGCCTGCCCACCTCGAGCTGGGTGGCCGTTCCGCCAGCCGTGCGGCGCACCGCGTGCACTCTGTCTTCGAGGCAACTGGCGATCGCCGTGGCCGGACGGCGCGAAGTGAACGCCATGAGCGAATCGGAGCCGCGAGCGGCGGCGGGTGCGCCGCCGGTCTGGGCCGAAGGCGTGGGCGCCGAACCGCAGGCGGTAAGCCCGAGGAGTGTGAATGCGGCGAGAGCGGCGAAAGGTTTGGGCATGTGAGTCCGGCGAACGAAAAGATGCGGAAAAAGCGGCTCTATCGACGAGCGTCGACAGTCTAACCGCGGCGGACCGAAAAGAATTTTCCGAAAAAGGCCGAGAAAACCCCCTATTTGAAGGTTGTGAGGCTGCTCGCTCGCCTCGGAACGTGCGCGGGCGTGGGCGGCATTCGCAAGCAGCACGGGCCCCATTTTCCGAGGTCGGGCGCGTGCCGATAAGCGCCTCGACGAGTTGGCCGCGCCCCGCTCTTCGCGCGAGCGAACATCGTCCGCAAGGGACGGTCATCGCTTTGTAACACCGCCGCCACCATAATCTCCCCGCTTCTCAAAGTAAGCAGACGTTACAAATGCGTGCGGACTTCCACGAGAAAGAGGGGAGCCGGGCGCGAGCCGGTACGGGGAACTTGCTCATGACAATCCGTCATCGCATTACGCTTTTGGTGGTCCTGATGTTCGTCGCCCTGGTGGCGATCGGAGGGTATGCAACCTATCAGGCGCGGCGCAGTGCCGCGGACGTTCGTCAGGTGACGCAAGGGGTGGTGCCGAGCGCACTGGCATCGGCCGATCTGGTCTCCGATGTCAAAGCGGTGCAACTCGCGACGATGACGCTCGTTTATGCGCCGGACGCGAACATGGTCGAGCAGGCCAAAGCGCAGCTCGCCACGAAGGAGGCGGTGCTGCGCCGATCGCTCGATCTTCAGGAAAAGGCAGCGGCGAGCCAGGCCCAGAAGGGGCTCGTCGTGCAGGCGCGCGAGACGCTGGCCAACTATTTCAACGCCATTCGCGACACCGAAAAGATGAAAGCCGATGGCAAGGATGCGCTTGCGCAGGCCTATCTTTTCGCGAACGTCGCTCAGTATCGCGACGAGCTCGAAGGCATCGTCGAGACGATGCGCATCGAGAAGAACCGCCAAAAGGACGAGGCCATCGGGCGCCTGAACGGGATGCTCGCGACGACGACTGTGGCGATCGGCGGCGCGACGGCCGCGGCCATGATGCTGCTCGTCGTCATCGGCGCGCTGCTTTATCGTCAGATCACGCGTCCGCTCAGCAGCATGCAGAAAATGATGAGCGAGATCGCGGCGAACCAGGACTTCACGCGTCGTGTGCCGATCGCGCGTATGGACGAAATCGGCCGCTCCATTGCCGCGTTCAATGAAATGATCGAGCGGATCCAGGAGAGCTCCACGCAGCTCAAGCAAAAGACAGCCGATATCCAGGCGATGTTGCAGAACATGCAACAGGGGATCCTGACCGTCGTCGGCGAGGGCAAGGTCCACGCCGAATACTCGGCCTACCTCGAAGCGATCTTCGAGACGCCCGACATCGCGGGGCGCGACGTGATGGCGCTCGTGTTCGACGACAGCAGCCTCGATGCCGATACCCGTTCGCAAGTCGAGGCGGCCATACATGCCTGCATCGGCGAAGACGCGATCAATTTCGAATTCAATCAGCACTTGCTCGTCAACGAGATCGAAAAGACGGTGGCCGACGGTCGCAGAAAAACGCTTGATCTGAGCTGGTCCGCGATCACGGACGAAACGGACACGGTCATGCGCCTCATGCTGTGCGTGCGCGACGTAACCGAACTGAGGCGCCTTGCTGCCGAAGCGGGCGAGCAAAAGCGTCAGCTCGAGATGATCGGCGAAATCCTCTCGGTCAGTCAGGAAAAATTCCATCAGTTCGTCGAAAGCGCGAAGGGCTTCATTCACGAGAATGAACGGATCATCGGCCAGCACGAGTACGCCACCGATGCGGCCGTGGCGGAACTCTTTCGCAACATGCATACGATCAAAGGCAATGCACGCACTTATGGCCTGCGGCATCTGACGAGCGTGGTGCACGAGGCCGAGCAACGCTACGACGCATTGCGCCGCGGCGGGGCCGCCGAGGGCTGGGACCGGGATGCGTCGATTGCCGAGCTGGCGCGCGTAAAGGCGGCAGTCGAACATTACGAAACGATCAATGCGGTCAATCTCGGCCGCAAGCGCGATCAGCGGCCGGCTGGCGCCGATCGCTATCTCGTGGTGGACCGCGCGCATATCGTGGCGAGCCTGCAGTTGCTGGATGCTGTCGATACCGGCGATGCCGCGCAGTTGCGCAGCATGCGCGAGCATGTGCGGCGCACGCTGTGCCTGCTCGATACGCAGTCGTTCGCCGAGACGCTTTCCGGCATTACCGATTCGCTGCCTTCGCTGGCGAAGGAACTTGGCAAGGCGGCGCCACGCGTGTCGATCGACGACAACGGGTATCGCCTGCGCTCGCAAGTCGGCGAGACGCTTGCGCACGTCTTCACGCACCTGCTGCGCAATGCCGTGGATCACGGCATCGAGACCGTGGACGAACGCGAGGCCGCGGGCAAGCCGGCCGCCGGCACGATCGATCTCGAGGTGGGCGTCGATAAAGGCGAACTGCAGATCGCACTGAGCGACGACGGCCGCGGGCTCGCGCTCGCCCGTATCCGCGCCAAGGCTGAATCGCTGGGCTGGATCGCACCGGGCGAGGCGGTGGCCGACGAAGCCGTGGCGGAGTACGTATTCCGGTCGGGTTTTTCCACGGCACAGGCGGTTACGGAAGTGTCGGGGCGCGGGGTCGGCATGGACGCCGTGCGCGGCATGCTTGCGCGGGAGCTGGGCCGCATCGAACTACGCTTCACCGACGACCGCGTGGGCAGTGCCTACCGGCGCTTCCAGACCATCATCAGGCTGCCCGAATCGTGCATGGTCGACAGCCTCGGGATTTCCGCCGGCCGCCAGTCGGACGACGCGACAAGCGGCTCGCTCGTGTCGTAGCGGCGTGGGTCCTCAAGCTCATCGGGAAGAAACCTTGTTTTTATCGTATGCAATGCCGGCGCTCGCGGGCGCGGTTTTCTCGGCGCTCGCCGCATGGCTTGTCCACCGGCGTGTTTCCGCGCGAATGACGCACAGGTATCGCGATGCACTCGAGCGCGAGCATGGCTCGCTCGTCGAAGCGCAGGCACGTTTTGCCGAAAGCCTGAACGGGCTCCAAACGCGCTGCGCGGAGCACGAGGCGGTGCAATCCGGCTTGCGCGATCAACTCGCTCACGCCGAGAAAGGCGCGGCGGACTTGCGCCTCGCGCTCGATGCGGCCGGCGCGCGCAACGCCGATCTGGTGGCCCACGCGCAGCGGATTGCCGAAGAAGCCGCGCGGCTCAGGCAACTGTCCACGACCTTCGAGCGCTGGCACGAGCAGATGATCTCGCTGATGGCGCAGAACCAGGACATGCATCGCAAGAATCATGAACTCGCGCGTATCGTCAATCATGTGCTGATCGTTTCGCTCAATGCCTCGATCGAGGCCGCGCGGGCCGGCGCGGCGGGGCGCGGGTTTTCGATCGTGGCAAGCGAGGTGCGCACGCTCGCATCGCGCTCGCAGGAGTTGTCGAAGAGTTACCGCGACAGCCTCGACCGCAATGACCTGATCACGACGGCCACGTTTCAGGACATTCAGGCCGGCGGGAAAATGATCACGGCATCGCTGGGTGCCGTCCAGGCGCTGGCGGCGCAATTTCAGTCGAAACTCGAACGGGCGCCCGCGTGATCAGCGAACAGGCGAAAAACAGCTTCACACGCCTTTTCGAAGAGGCGGCACGCTCGCGGCTCGTGGTCGATGCGAGCCATCGCTGTGAGCTTGTCCCGCTGGAGCCTGCGGCGAGCGCGACTTTGCCCGGCGCCGATCTGGTCGTGCTGACGATCGTCTCGATCGACTTTCGGCTGCTGCTGTTGCTGCGCTTCGACGAAGACGAGGCCACGCGGCGCTACTACCTCGGCGATCGTGGCGAACGTTCGTTATCCGAAGCATTCATGGAAGTCGGCAACCTGTGCTGCGGCGCGATCAATCAGCAGCTTGTCGAGACCTTTCCCGATCTCGGGATGTCGACGCCCTATGTGCTGGCGGCCGATTGCCTCGGATATCTGGACGAATTGAGCCCCGCCTGGCTGAGGGGCTGGCGCATCACAGTCGACGAAACGATACAGCTCGCAGCGACGCTTTGCGTCTGCGCCAGCGTGCCGCTCGACTTCGCCGCGAGCTGCGCACCGGCCATGGAAAGCGCGGGCGAACTCGAGCTTTTTTGAGCCGACGGTTGTGGGACTCACGGCTGGCCGCGATCGGAAGCGCATTGAAACGGAACGAAACATGAACGCGAGCAAGCCTGTATCGAAAGTCCTCGTGCTCGAAGACGACCCTGCGCACGTCGCACTGCTGAAACGCTTTTGCGACGAGCACAACCTGATCGGCCTGAAGGTGCGCAAGCAGCGCCTCATGAGCGTGCTGCGTTCGAATCTCGATCTCGGGGCCGTCATTCTGGCGGAGGAGTACGGCGGATCGGTTGCCGAAAGTACGGCCGTGGCCGCGCGTATCGATACGCTGCGTCCCGAGTTGCCGATCATCGTGCGTCGCAACGGGCGCAGCGCGCTGGATGGCCTGCCGCGCTCGCTTGCCGATATTGCATGCGGTGCCTACACGGCAGCCGACATGAGGCCCTTGGCGGCACTTGTCGACAAATACCTGTTCAGCCTCGACTATCCGAACGAACTCGTGCGCGGCATCACGGAAATCACCGAAGCACGCCTTGCCGACTTGTTCAGGCCGCTCTCGGTGAGCTGGGAAACACCCTGCATCGTGCGCGACCGGATCATCGTCGGCGAAGTATTCACGCTGATTGCGCTCGAAAGCGGTTGGTGTCGTGGGTACATGATGTTGCAGGCCGAGGAGGGCCCGCTCGTCGATCTTCTGCACGGTATCGACCTCGGCAATGGCGTGGCCGACTTCCGCGACGTCAATGCACTGCTCGGCGAGTTGACGAATCTGGTGTGGGGAGCATTCAAGGAGCGCTTCTTTCGCGGCGCAAGCCCGGCGGCGGCCAGTGCGCAGGTGCAGGTACCGCTCATCGTCAACCACAAGCACAAATACATCTCTTTCGGCTCGGACAATCCCCAGCTTTCTTTCAAATACCGTCTTACCGACGAGGAGACTGGCGCGTCGGTTGTGCTCGATCAGCGCTTCATTTTCAGCCTCAGCTGGTCACCCGAGGATTTCCCGGGTGAACGCGCCGATGTCGATACGCTTGTCGATGCCGGCGAGCTTGAACTTTTTTGATGGGCAAGGCCTGATAAACGCAAGGAATGACAATGGCAAAGATTCTGGTAGTGGACGACTCGAGCGCGGTGCGCGACGAAGTGGCGGGCTTCTTGCGCAAGAACGGTCTCGAGGTCGATACGGCCGTCGACGGCAAGGACGGCTTGACCAAGGTGAAGTCGAATCCGGGCGTGAGGCTCGTTATCAGCGACGTCAACATGCCGAACATGGACGGCTTGACGATGGTCGAGAAGATCCGGGGCGAACTGTCGAACGCCTCGCTCAACGTAATCATGCTCACGACCGAAAGCAGCCCAGCCATGAAGGAGCGAGGCAAGGCAGCAGGCGTGAAGGGATGGATCGTGAAGCCCTTCAAGGGCGAGGCGGTCATCGAGACGCTGCGCAAGCTCGCGGGCTGACCTGGCGAGGCGCTGCAGCACGCTGCATGCAGCAAAAAGAAAACCCCGAAAGGCGCAAGCCGTTCGGGGTTTCGGTGCGCTCGCGACGTGAAGCCGCAAGCGATGTGTTTGGTGGAGCCGGCGGGAATCGAACCCGCGTCCGCAAATAGTCCACAGCCAGTTCTACATACTTAGTTCTGTCATTTGATTTAACCGCACCGACGCGGACGAACACGCTTCGTTACGGCGAGTCACTAGATTTTTGGCCCCGGCGTCGTGACACCACAGAGGATTAGCTGACGTAAATGACCTCGCTGGTCTTGCGACCCTAGCCCGTCAGCGAGCCAGTGCGAGGCAGGCGGGGTTTAAGCCGCCAGTGCGTACGTGTTGTCGTTCGCAGTTACTTAAGTCCCATTGATTTACGAGGTGACGGGTCCTCGGTATGCCCTGAACTGCTTCATTATCCACGTCGAAACCAGGTCGGCCCCGGACGAAGGGAGGATTATCCCACAGAACCCATATGGTGCGGTGCAGTCGTGAATCAAGCCCGCCCATCAACCTTTTTTTGGGGGACGGACTGCTCGTCCAGCCGGCGACGTCAGGCAAGGCCGCTCAGCAGCCGCTGCAACTGGCCGGGCGAATCCACGATGTGCTGTGCGTGCCACATGGCCGGCGGCAGATCCGTGCCGCAATAGCCATAGGCCGCCGCGACCGTCACCATGCCGGCGGCAAACCCGGCTTGTACGTCGCGCAGGTCGTCGCCGATGTAGACGATCTTTTCCGGCTGCAGCGCCATTTCGTTGGCGGCAAAAAGAAGCGGGGCGGGGTGCGGCTTCGAATGTGGCGTCGTGTCGCCGGCCACGACGCAGCTCGCGCGCTCGGCCAGCCCCAGCGAGGCGACGAGCGGCATCGTGAGCCGCGCCACCTTGTTGGTCACGATTCCCCATCGGATTTCACGGGCGTCGAGCTCCTCGAGCAACTCGCCGATGCCGGGAAAGAGCGCCGTCTCGATACACAGATCAGCCTCGTAGTTGGCGAGGAATTCCTCGCGCATCGACGCGTACTCGTGGTGCTCGGGACCGATGCCGAATGCGCCGCCGATCAGCCCGCGCGCACCGGCCGAGGCAAGCGGACGCAGGTCGTCGAGCGGCACCATGTCGAGCCCCCGATCGACGCGCATCTTGTTGACGGCGGCGGCAAGGTCGGGCGCCGTATCGGCGAGCGTGCCGTCGAGGTCGAAAAGGACCGCCCGGCACACGCTGATCGATGCGAGGCCATCTTCCGGTGCCGGCTGGGGGGTCGTCTGGCTCATATAAAAGAAACGAAAGTTGAGAGTCCGCGGCGGCGACGCGATGCCTCAGCCCTGACGGCGGCAGGCGAACAGGTAGTTGACGCTCGTATCGTCGGACAACATGAAATGCTTGCCGAGCGGGCGGTAGGTGATGCCCTTGATATCGGCGCTCACGAGCCCGGCCGTGCGCGCATAGGCCGCAAGCTCCGATGGGCGGATGAAGCGCGCGTAGTCGTGCGTGCCTTTCGGCAGCATCTGCGCGACGTATTCGGCGCCGACGACCGCGAGCAGATACGACTTGACGTTGCGATTCAGGGTGGAGAAGAACACCCACCCGCCTGGCTTGACGAGCGTGGCACACGCTTGCACGATGGCGGCCGGATCCGGCACGTGCTCGAGCATTTCCATGCAGGTCACGACGTCGTAGCTCGCGGGTTCCCGCGCCGCAAGGGCCTCGGCCGAGATCTCCTCGTATTCGACAGTAATGCCGCTTTCCAGGCTGTGCAGATCCGCCACGCCGAGGGCCTGCGACGAAAGGTCGATGCCTTTCACGAGCGCGCCGAGCCCGGCCATCGACTCGGAGAGAATGCCGCCGCCGCAGCCCACGTCGAGCACGCGCTTGGCCGGAAGATGTGCGTGCGCATCGATCCAGCCGAGGCGCACGGGGTTCAGTTCATGGAGGGGCTTGAATTCCGCGTTTGGATCCCACCAGCGATGAGCGAGATCGCTGAATTTCCGAAGTTCATGGGGATCGGCATTCGTCATAGTGTCGGGCTGAATTGAGATGCTGCGGGTGAGCCCCGAGTATATCGGGGCTCGGGCAACGGCAAAAGTCACGGCTCACGGATCGCGGGCTGGAACCCTTTGCCGGCGCGATGGCGCGCAGATCGGTGAATCATCGGGGGAAATCGCCGCTGCGCGTTATCCTGGGGCTGTATCGATCGGCCGACCGGTCCGCCCAAGTGCACGAGCGGGGATCCGGCGCGAATGAAAAAACCCCGCCGAAGCGGGGTTTCGAGACTGCGTGCGGGTGCGGATTACTGCTGGCTGGCCGGAGCCGGGCCTTGCTGCGTACCGACCACTTCCACTTCCACGCGACGGTTCGGTGCGAGGCAGGCGATGAGCGCCTTGCGGTTCTTCTGGTTGCAATCGGTCTTGACCGGGTTGCGCTTGCCCTTGCCTTCCGTGTAGATCTTGTTGGCGGGAACGCCCTTGCTGACCAGGTAGGCCTTGACGGCTTGCGCACGGCGCAGCGACAGACGGTCGTTGTACTTGTCCGAACCGATCTTGTCCGTGTAGCCCGTGGCGACGACCACTTCCGTGTTCATGCCTTGGACCTTCGTGGCCAGATCGTCGAGCTGTTGCTTGCCAGCCGGCTTCAACACAGCCTTGTCGAAGTCGAACAGGGTATCGGCCTGGTACGTGACCTTCTGGCTGGTGATCGCCGGAGCGACCGGGGCGGCGGGAGCCGGCGGCGTCGGTGCCTGGGCAACCAGCGCGCCGTCGCACTTCGCGTTCGCCGTTGCCGGCGTCCAGAACGCATCGCGCCAGCAAAGCTCGTTCGTGCCGTTCATCCACACGTATTCGCCGGTGCCGTTGACCCAATTGTCATTCGTGGCTTGTCGCGACGCCGGCACGGACTGTGCCGAAGCGGATGCAGCCATTACTGCGGTAGCTGCAATGAACGCGAGCTTTGAAAGTTTATTCATATTTCTCCTCTCGAAATTGAGATTACCGCAGGTTTACTGCGAGCCTGGATGACGAAGACAAGTCATACATTGCTCGAAGTATAACATTGGTGCGGCACAAAAGACGCGCAGCCCTGCGGACACTTCGAGCAGTGTCTAACCAAGTGCGTTGGCATTTTGCCATATCGTTCCCTTCTTACGAAAAAAAAATCCTGCGGCCCGGAGACGCCCGATTCGAATGTGGTGCGTGCACAACACTAGACGGGACGGGCTTCTCCGGGCGGTCGGGCATCGCACGATGCATGCCAGCGGCAGGAGAAAAATCGACTCGCGAAGAGGGCAAAACGGCGCACGGCGCCGCTTGCCCGGGTAAGTCGATGGGGGAGTACGTACGCGCGCCGGGCGGCCCCTGCGGGCGTGTTAGAATCGCCTGATGCCCGGCTTGGCGCCGCACCCGGCGCGAGGCGAGGGGCAAAGCAGCGCAAAGCAGCGGCGAAGTGTGCCGCAACGCGTTTGGCAGGCTCGTTTTCGCCTGAAAAAGATACGGATAATGGATCAATTCGCCAAAGAGACTCTGCCCATCTCCCTCGAGGAGGAAATGCGCCGCTCGTATATCGAGTACGCGATGAGCGTGATCGTGGGGCGTGCGCTGCCCGATGTCCGCGACGGCCTGAAACCGGTGCACCGGCGTGTTCTGTACGCCATGCACGAGCTCAACAACGACTGGAATCGCGCCTACAAGAAGTCCGCGCGTATCGTCGGCGACGTCATCGGTAAGTACCATCCCCATGGCGATTCGGCCGTATACGACACGATCGTGCGCATGGCGCAGGACTTTTCGCTGCGCTACATGCTGGTGGACGGGCAGGGCAACTTCGGTTCCGTCGATGGCGACAACGCCGCGGCCATGCGTTACACCGAAATCCGCATGGCGAAGATCGGCCACGAACTGCTCGCCGACATCGACAAGGAAACCGTCGATTTCGGCCCGAACTACGACGGCAGCGAGAACGAGCCGCTGATCCTGCCCGCGCGCATCCCCAATCTGCTGATCAATGGTTCGTCGGGGATCGCGGTGGGCATGGCGACGAACATTCCGCCGCACAACCTGAACGAGGTGGTCGATGCGTGCCACCACCTGCTCAAGAATCCGCAGGCGAGCGTGGACGAACTGGCCGAGATCGTGCCGGCGCCCGATTTTCCGACGGGCGGCATCATCTACGGCGTGACCGGCGTACGCGAGGGCTATCGCACCGGGCGCGGCCGCGTGGTGATGCGCGCGGCCACGCACTTCGAGGAAATCGATCGCGGGCAGCGCATGGCGATCATCGTCGACGAACTGCCCTATCAGGTGAACAAGCGCTCGCTGCTCGAGCGTATTGCCGAGCTCGTCAACGAGAAGAAGCTCGAGGGCATCTCCGACATCCGCGACGAGTCCGACAAGAGCGGCATGCGCGTCGTGATCGAGCTCAAGCGCGGCGAGGTGCCCGAGGTCGTTCTCAACAACCTGTACAAGGCCACCCAGCTTCAGGATACGTTCGGCATCAACATGGTCGCGCTCGTGGACGGCCAGCCGAAGCTGCTGAATCTGCGGGAAATGCTCGAGTCGTTCCTCGCGCATCGGCGCGAAGTGCTGACGCGGCGCACCGTCTACGAACTCAGGAAGGCGCGCGAGCGCGGCCACGTGCTCGAAGGCCTCGCCGTCGCGCTTGCGAACATCGACGAATTCATCGCGATCATCAAGGCGGCTCCGACGCCACCGATCGCCAAGCAGGAGCTGATGGCCCGCCCCTGGGATTCGTCGCTCGTGCGCGACATGCTCACGCGCGCGGAAAGCGACAACGCCGCAGCCGGTGGGCGCGAGGCGTACCGCCCCGAAGGGCTCAATCCGGCGTTCGGCATGCAGCCGGACGGCCTTTACAGGCTTTCCGACACGCAGGCGCAGGAAATTTTGCAGATGCGCCTGCAGCGCCTCACGGGACTCGAGCAGGACAAGATCATCGGCGAGTATCGCGAAGTGATGGCTCAGATCGCCGATCTGCTCGACATCCTCGCGCGGCCCGAGCGGATCACGGCGATCATCGGCGACGAACTCACCGCGATCAAGGCCGAGTTCGGCGATGCGCGCCGCTCGAAGATCGAACCGAACGCGACCGAGCTCAATACCGAGGATCTGATCACGCCGCAGGAAATGGTGGTCACGATGTCGCACGCGGGCTACGTGAAGTCGCAGCCGCTTTCCGAATATCGCGCGCAAAAGCGCGGCGGGCGCGGCAAGCAGGCCACGCAGATGAAGGAAGACGATTGGATCGACACGCTGTTCATCGCGAACACGCACGATCACATTCTTTGCTTCTCGAACCGCGGGCGCGTCTATTGGGTCAAGGTCTACGAGGTGCCGCAAGGCTCGCGCAACGCGCGCGGCCGGCCCATCGTAAACATGTTCCCGCTGCAAGATGGCGAGAAGATCAACGTCGTGCTGCCGGTGAAGGAGTTTTCGGCAGACAAGTTCGTTTTTATGACAACGGCGCTCGGCACCGTCAAGAAAACGCCGCTCGAGGCTTTCAGCAGACCATTGCGCAAAGGTATCATTGCGGTTGGCCTCGACGATGGCGATTATCTGATCGGCGCCGCGATCACCGACGGTCAGCACGACGTCATGCTGTTCTCGGATGCGGGTAAAGCCGTGCGCTTCGACGAGAACGACGTGCGCCCGATGGGCCGCGAAGCGCGTGGCGTGCGCGGCATGCAGCTCGAGGAAGGGCAGCAGGTCATCGCCATGCTGGTGGCGGGCAGCGAAGAGCAATCGGTGCTGACGGCAACCGAGAACGGTTTCGGCAAACGCACGCCGATCACGGAGTACACGCGCCACGGCCGCGGCACGAAGGGCATGATCGCGATCCAGACCTCGGAGCGAAACGGCAAGGTGGTCGCCGCCACGCTCGTCGATGCGGAAGATCAGATCATGCTGATCACGACGACGGGTGTGCTGATTCGCACGCGTGTAGCCGAGATCCGTGAAATGGGCCGCGCGACGCAGGGTGTTACACTCATCAGCCTCGACGAAGGTACCAAGCTTTCCGGCCTGCAGAAGATTGCGGAGGCGGACGGCGAGGTCGATTTGGATATCGCGGCCGAGGATGGAAGCGGCGCGGACGACGAAAGCTGATCGACAGCCGGCGGGTACGAAAGGATTCATGACTCACGCATGGCGCGCGAGGGCGGGGCAGTGCAACGAATGTTGCGGCAAACCGCGCGCAGCCAGCAAATCAACTCATTTTTTTGAGGGAGTGACGATGCAACGACGATTCAAACAATGGATGCTGCTGGCCGCTTTCGTGCCGACCTTCGCAATGGCGCAAGCCTTGCAGAATCAGGCCCCGGCCGCCTCGTCCGGCGCGAACACGGCCACGACCGCCAACGATCCGGCCAAGCAGGCTGCGATCAAGGAACTGCTGGCCGCGATCGATGCGCAAAAGCTCGTCGGCGCCATCGCCAACAGCGCGCAGATGCAGGCCAAGCAGCTCGTGCCGGCGATCCTGTCCGACGCGCTGTCCGAAAATAAATCGATGAACGACAAGCAGAAGCAGGCTGCCGTTCCCGCGCTGCAGAAGAACGCGGTGCCGAAGCTCGTCGACTCGGCGGGCCAGGTCTTCGCGGGCGACTCGTTCCGTCAGGACGCGATGCAGGCTCAGTACGACGCGTACGGCAAGTACTACTCGACGCAGGAAATCAAGGATCTGACGACGTTCTACAAGAGCCCGACGGGCCGCAAGTTCATCGAGGTGCAGGACCAGGTCGGCCGCGATGTCGTCAACGGCCTGATGCAGAAGTACATGCCGCAATCGATCAAGGCAACGCGCGACCAGGCCGACAAGGAAGTCGCCTCCGTCAAGCCGGGCAAGTAAGCCCGCTTCGATTCGACGCTGGGCAGCCGCCGCTTCGACCAGGAAATGCCCGCCTGCGGGCGGGCACGTTTTGGCGGCTTTCAAGCGACGGTGCGATAATGGCCGTTTGCGCACTACGCGCGAACGGCCATTATCTATTTCTGACAGGCGCGGCTTCGCCGGATGGTCTTTTTTGCCGCTGCGCCGCCTTTTCGAGGAATCTCCGATCATGCGCGTCTTCAATTTCTCCGCCGGCCCGGCCGCGATGCCCGAAGAGGTGTTGCGTCAAGCGGCCGACGAGATGCTCGATTGGCGCGGCAGTGGCATGAGCGTGATGGAGATGAGCCATCGCGGGCGCGAATTCATGTCGATTCATGAAGAGGCGCTCCTCGATTTGCGCGAGTTGCTCGAGGTGCCGGCGAGCCACCATATCCTGTTTCTGCAGGGCGGCGGGTTGGCCGAAAACGCGATCGTGCCGATGAACATGCTGGGCACGCGCAAGACGGCCGATTTCGTCGTCACCGGCTCCTGGTCGATGAAATCTTTCAAGGAAGCGGGCAAGTACTGCACGGCGCACCTCGCGGCAAGCGGCGAGACGGCCGACGGCTATACGCGCGCACCGGCGCGTGCCGAGTGGCAGCTTTCGGACGATCCTGCCTACGTGCATCTGTGCACGAACGAGACGATCCACGGCGTGGAGACGTTCGATATTCCCGATCTCGGCGATATTCCGCTCGTGGCCGATGTCTCGTCGCACATCCTGTCGCGCCCGCTCGACGTCGCCAAGTACGGCGTGCTCTTCGGCGGAGCGCAAAAGAACATCGGCATGGCGGGCGTGACCGTCGTCGTCGTGCGGGAGGATCTGCTCGACCGCGCACTTGCGATCTGCCCGTCGGCCTTCGAATGGAAGACGGTTGCCGCGAACAACTCGATGTTCAACACGCCACCCACCTACGCGATCTACATCGCCGGGCTCGTGTTCAAGTGGCTCAAGCGCCAAGGCGGCGTGCGCGCCATCGAGGCGCGCAATCTCGAGAAAGCGAAGCTGCTCTACGACACAATCGATGCGAGCCGCTTCTATCTCAACAAAGTGGAGCGCAGCTCGCGCTCGAGGATGAACGTGCCGTTCTTCCTCGCCGACGAGTCGCGCAACGAGGATTTTCTGGCCGGCGCGAAGGCGCGCGGGCTGATGCAGCTGAAGGGCCACAAGTCCGTCGGCGGGATGCGGGCGTCGATCTATAACGCGGTGCCGCTCGAGGGCGTGCAAGCGCTCGTCGAGTACATGTTGGACTTCGAGCAGCATCGCGCATGACGATGCGCATGATCGGGCAAGCCGGCATGCCGGTTTGTCGACTTTGATTACGGCCGTTTCACGCATGGACGACGAACTGAATTCCCAGTTGAAGCCGCTGCGCGATCGCATCGACGAGATCGACGCGCAGCTCATAGCCTTGCTGAACCAGCGCGCGGCGATCGCGCTCGAGGTTGGCGAGGTGAAAAAACATTACAACGCGCCCGTGTTCCGCCCGGAACGCGAGCAGCAGGTCATCGCGCGCTTGCAGAAGATCAGCGCGGGCCCGCTCGTGGACGAGCACATCAGCGCCATCTGGCGCGAGATCATGGCTGCGAGCCGCTCCCTCGAGCGTCCCATCACCACGGCCTTTCTCGGCCCCGCCGGCACCTACAGCGAAGAGGCGATGCACGAATACTTCGGCCATTCGATCGAAGGGCTGCCGTGCCTGTCGATCGACGAGGTATTCCGTGCGGTCGAGGCGGGCGGCGCGGAGTTCGGCGTAGCGCCGGTCGAGAATTCGAGCGAAGGCGCGGTGTCGCGCACGCTCGATCTCTTCTTGCAGACGCAGCTTGTGATAGGCGGCGAGATCGCACTGCCGATTCATCACAATCTGCTCACTCTGAGCGGCAAGACCGACGGGCTCACGCGCGTGTGCGCGCATGCTCAGGCGCTCGCGCAATGCCAGCGCTGGCTTGCCACGCACCTGCCCGGCGTCGAGCGCCAGGCCGTGTCGAGCAATGCGGAGGCAGCGCGGATGGCGGCCGCCGACCCGCGCGTCGCGGCGATCGCCGGCGATCGGGCCGCGGCCCGCTACGGGCTGCGGATCGCCTATCCGCTGATTCAGGACGATCCGCACAATCGCACGCGCTTCGTCATCATCGGCCGTGCGCCGACGGGCCCGAGCGGGTACGACCAGACCTCGGTCATCGTCTCGGTCAAGAACGAGCCGGGCGCCGTCATGAGGCTGCTCGAGCCGCTTGCCAAGCACGGCGTGTCGATGACGCGCTTCGAGTCGCGCCCGGCGCGCGTCGGCACCTGGGAGTACTACTTCTATATCGACATCGAGGGCCACCGCGACGACGCCGCGGTAGCTTCAGCGCTCGACGAGCTCGGCAGGAAGGCCGCGTTCCTGAAGATCCTCGGTTCGTATCCGCGCGCGCGTTGAAGCCGCGCAGCGAGAATCCGCCCGCCGTCCGGCCGCGTCGCATTTCGCCGATCGCGGCCGGGCCCTGGCCCCGGTATTACACAGATTACGCAGACAGTGTGCTTTGGAGACATTCATGACCCTGCAATACGGCCCTTCCTATGTGCGTCAGATTGCGCCTTACGTCGCCGGCAAGCCGATCTCCGAGGTCGCGCGCGAATTCGGCCTGGAAGAAGCGCGCATCGTGAAGCTCGCATCGAACGAGAACCCGCTCGGCATGCCGGAATCGGCCAAGAAGGCGATGGCCGCGGCCGTCGCGGAGCTCGGCCGCTACCCCGATTCGAACGCGTTCGAACTCAAGGCGGCGCTTGCCGCCCGCTACGGCGTGCCGGCGGACTGGGTCACGCTCGGCAACGGCAGCAACGACATCCTCGAACTGGCCGCACACGCGTTCGTGGAGAAGGGCCAGTCGATCGTCTACGCACAGTATTCGTTCGCCGTCTACGCGCTGGCGACGCAAGGGCTCGGCGCGCGCGCGATCGTCGTGCCGGCCGTGCGTTATGGGCATGACCTCGATGCGATGCTGGCCGCCATCGAGGAGGACACCCGCCTCGTCTTCATCGCGAACCCGAATAACCCGACGGGCACCTTCATCGAAGGGCCCGCGCTCGAAGCATTCCTGGAAAAGGTGCCCAAGCGTGTCGTCGTCGTGCTCGACGAGGCCTATACCGAGTATCTGCCGGCCGGGAAGCGCTATGACTCGATCGACTGGGTGCGCCGCTATCCGAACCTGCTCGTCTCGCGCACGTTCTCGAAAGCGTACGGTCTGGCCGGGCTGCGCGTCGGCTTCGCGATCGCTCAGCCCGAGCTCACGGACCTGCTGAACCGCCTGCGGCAACCCTTCAA
This sequence comes from Trinickia caryophylli, assembly GCF_034424545.1. Classification (NCBI taxonomy): domain Bacteria; kingdom Pseudomonadati; phylum Pseudomonadota; class Betaproteobacteria; order Burkholderiales; family Burkholderiaceae; genus Trinickia; species Trinickia caryophylli. Next base: position 3,571,575 of record NZ_CP139970.1, read on the forward strand.
CGTCAATTCGATCGCCCAGGCCGCCGCGGTCGCGGCGCTGGCCGATCAGGCGTTCCTCGACGAAAGCGCGGCGCTCAACGCGGCCGGCTATGGCCAGCTCACGCAGGCGTTCGACCGGCTCGGGCTCGAATACGTCCCCTCCTGCGGCAACTTCGTGCTCGTGCGCGTCGGCAACGACGACGGCGCGGGCGCGCGCGTGAACCTCGCGCTGCTCAAGCAGGGTGTGATCGTGCGCCCGGTGGGCAACTACGGGTTGCCGCAATGGCTGCGCGTGACGATCGGGCTGCCGCAGGAAAACGAGGCGTTCGTCGCGGCGCTTGAAAAAGCGCTCGGCGCCTGAGCGACGAGGACCTTCGGCGCGCCGCGTGTCGGCGCGCCCCATGTTTGAGCGGAACCGTTGTGGGTAAGTTTTCTTTCGACAAACTCGTGATATTCGGCGTCGGCCTGATCGGCGGCTCGCTCGCTCGCGCGCTGCGCGAACGGGAAGGCGTGGCCGCGGGCGGCACGATCGTCGGGGTGGGGCGCTCGCTCGCGTCGGTCGAGCGCGCAAGGGTGCTCGGCGTGGTGGACGAGGCCGCTGCGCTCGACGACGACGCGGCGCTTGCGCGTGCACTGATGGGGGCGGACCTCGTGCTCGTGGCGGCGCCGGTTGCCCAGACCGAACCGTTGCTCAGGCGTATTGCCCCCTTTCTCGGCGAGGCGGCGATCGTGACCGACGCCGGCAGCACCAAATCGGACGTCGTCGCGGCCGCCCGCGCGGCGCTCGGCGCGCGCGTGGGGCAGTTCGTGCCTGGGCATCCGATCGCGGGCCGCGAGTCGAGCGGCGTGGACGCGGCGCTGCCCGATCTGTACGTGGGCCGCAACGTCATCTTGTGCCCGCTGCCCGAGAACCGCGCGGCGGACGTCGCGCGCATCGAGGCGCTCTGGCATGCGACCGGTGCGCTCGTGAGCACGATGGACGCGGCGCGTCACGACCGGGTGCTCGCGTCGGTGAGCCATTTGCCGCATCTGCTGTCGTTCGCGCTCGTCGAGCAGATCCTCGGCGCGCCCGATGCCGCGCTCAAATTTTCGTTCGCCGCCGGCGGCTTTCGCGACTTCACGCGTATTGCGGCGTCGAGCCCCGAGATGTGGCGCGATGTCTGCTTGGCCAACCGCGAGGCGCTCGTCGGCGAACTCGACGCGTACACGGCGGTGTTGCAGCGGCTGCGCGCGGCGATCCTTGCAGGCGACGGCGCGGCGCTCGAAGCGGTCTTCGCCCGCTCCCGCGAGGCACGCACGGAATGGCAGGAGCGGGGCGCGAAAATGGCGCCCGCGCGGCCCCGCGGCGATCTCGCACCGGAATAATCAGGAACCGTTATGGAATATCTCGATCTCGGACCGTACGCCAAGGCAGCAGGGACGATCCGCCTACCCGGCTCGAAGAGCATTTCGAACCGTGTGCTGCTGCTCGCGGCGCTCGCCGAAGGCGAGACGACGATCTCGAATCTGCTCGACTCCGACGATACGCGCGTCATGCTCGACGCGCTGGCCAAGCTCGGTGTGCGATTCGCGCGCGAGGGCGATCGCTGCGTCGTCACGGGGACGCGCGGAGCGTTCACGGCGAGGACGGCCGATCTCTTCCTCGGCAACGCGGGCACGGCCGTGCGACCGCTTACGGCCGCGCTCGCCGTCAACGGCGGCGATTATCGCGTGCACGGTGTGCCGCGCATGCACGAGCGGCCGATCGGCGATCTCGTTGACGGCTTGCGCCAGATCGGTGCGCGCATCGATTACGAAGCGAACGAAGGTTTTCCGCCGCTGCGGATCCGCCCGGCCACCATCGATGTCGACGCGCCGATTCGCGTGCGCGGCGACGTCTCGAGCCAGTTCCTGACAGCGCTGCTGATGGCGCTGCCGCTCGTGCGCACGAAATCGGGTACGGCCGAAATCGAGGTCGACGGCGAGCTCATTTCGAAGCCGTACATCGAGATCACGATGCGGCTGATGGCGCGCTTCGGTGTGGAGGTGGAGCGCGAAGGTTGGCAGCGCTTCGCGATGCCGGCTGGCGTGCGCTATCAGTCGCCGGGCTCGATCAAGGTCGAGGGCGATGCGTCTTCGGCATCGTACTTCCTCGCCGCCGGAGCACTCGGCGGCGGGCCCGTGCGGGTCGAGGGCGTGGGCCGCGACAGCATTCAGGGCGACGTCGCGTTCGCCGAGGCGCTTTCCCGGATGGGGGCGAACGTGTCGATGGGCGAGGACTGGATCGAGGTGCGCGGCGTTGGCCACGACCACGGCCAGCTCGAGGCCGTCGACATGGATTTCAACCTGATTCCCGATGCGGCGATGACGATCGCGGTGGCCGCGCTGGCTGCGCGCGGCACGACCACGCTGCGCAACATCGGCAGCTGGCGCGTGAAGGAAACCGACCGCATCGCCGCGATGGCGGCCGAGTTGCGCAAGGTCGGGGCCACCGTCGAGGAAGGCGTCGACTATCTGACCGTGACGCCGCCCGCCAGTCTCACGCCGAACGCGGCGATCGACACCTACGACGATCACCGGATGGCGATGTGTTTCTCGCTCGTGAGCCTGCTGGGGGTGCCCGTACGCATCAATGACCCGAAGTGCGTCGCCAAGACGTTCCCCGATTATTTCGACCGCTTCAAAACGCTCGTGGCCCGCTGAGCACCCGATGAAACCGACCCGTCCCTTTCACCAGACTCCCGTTATTGCCATCGACGGCCCGACCGCGTCGGGCAAAGGCACCGTGGCCGCGCTCGTGGCCGCGCAACTCGGCTTCCACCTGCTCGACAGCGGGGCGCTCTATCGCCTGGCGGCGCTCGCGAGCGTCCGCTACGGTGTGCCGCCCGACGCGCCCGATGCCCTTGCGCAATTGGTGGGCGGCCTCCATATCACGTTCCGCGAGGGCTGTGCCCAACTGGACGGAGCCGACGTCTCGAACGAAATCCGTGCCGAGGAGATCGGCAACCGGGCCTCGGCCATTGCCGTGCACCAGGCGGTGCGAGCCGCGCTCGTGGCCCGCCAGCGGGCCTTTCGCAAGGAGCCGGGGCTCGTCGCGGACGGCCGGGACATGGGCACCGTCATCTTTCCCGATGCGGCCCTGAAGGTGTTCCTGACGGCAAGTGTGGAGGCGCGCGCGGCTCGCCGGTATAAGCAATTGATCCAAAAAGGTTTTTCTGCTAATATGGATGACTTGCTCCGGGATTTGCGCGAGCGGGACGCGCGCGATAGCAATCGCGCCGCCGCGCCGCTCAAGCCCGCGGCAGATGCGCAGTTGCTCGATACCTCGGCGCTCACGGTCGACCAGGCGGTCGACCAGGTGGTGCAGTGGTATCAGGCGCAATAGCCGTAGCAGTGGCAGTAGCTGTTTCGCAGTAGGTGTTTCGCGCGCGCGGCGCGGCTCGAAAGAGTGGCGGCCAGTCAGGCGTCGCGCGAAACGTGGTCTTAACCCTTAACCCCGTATGGCGCCATCGCGCCGCGGCGGGCCGGCGAATGAGCCGGTCGTCAGCGCGAAGCCATGCATTTACGATTTTTATGTCCGACCTGCAAACCTCCAACCCGAATACCGAATCCTTTGCGGCTCTGTTCGAAGAGTCGCTGACCAAGCAAGACATGCGCGCCGGCGAGGTCATCTCCGCCGAAGTCGTGCGTGTCGACCACAACTTCGTGGTCGTCAACGCGGGTCTCAAGTCCGAAGCCTACATTCCCATCGAGGAATTCCTGAACGATCAGGGCGAGGTTGAAGTGCAGGCGGGCGACTTCGTTTCGGTCGCGATCGACGCGCTCGAAAACGGCTATGGCGACACGATCCTGTCGCGCGACAAGGCGAAGCGTCTGGCTTCGTGGCTCTCGCTCGAGAAGGCGCTCGACAACAACGAACTCGTGACGGGCACGATCACGGGCAAGGTCAAGGGCGGCATGACCGTCATGGTCAACGGCATCCGCGCGTTCCTCCCGGGCTCGCTCGTCGACACGCGTCCCGTCAAGGATACGACGCCGTACGAAGGCAAGACGCTCGAGTTCCGCGTCATCAAGCTCGACCGCAAGCGCAACAACGTGGTGCTGTCGCGCCGCGCGGTGATCGAAGCGACGCAGGGCGAAGAGCGCGCGAAGCTGCTCGAGACGCTCAAGGAAGGCGCGATCGTCAACGGCGTGGTCAAGAACATCACCGATTACGGTGCGTTCGTGGATCTCGGCGGCATCGACGGCCTGCTGCACATCACCGACATCGCATGGCGCCGCGTGCGTCACCCGAGCGAAGTGTTGTCGGTCGGCCAGGAAGTTACGGCCAAGATCCTCAAGTTCGACCAGGAAAAGAACCGCGTCTCGCTCGGCATCAAGCAACTGGGCGACGATCCGTGGGAAGGCATTTCGCGCCGCTACCCGTCGGGCACGCGTCTGTTCGGCAAGGTCACGAACATCACCGACTACGGCGCGTTCGTCGAAGTGGAGTCGGGCATCGAAGGCCTCGTCCACGTGTCGGAAATGGACTGGACGAACAAGAACGTTGCACCGTCGAAGGTCGTTCAGCTCGGCGACGAAGTGGAAGTCATGGTGCTCGAGATCGACGAAGATCGTCGTCGTATCAGCCTCGGCATGAAGCAGTGCAAGCCGAATCCGTGGGATGACTTCAGCCGCAACTTCAAGAAGGGCGACAAGATCACGGGCGCGATCAAGTCGATCACCGACTTCGGCGTGTTCATCGGCTTGCCTGGTGGCATCGATGGCCTCGTTCACCTCTCGGACCTCTCGTGGAGCGAGTCGGGCGAGGAAGCCGTTCGCAAGTACAAGAAGGGCGACGAAGTGGAAGCGGTCGTGCTCGGCATCGACGTCGAGAAAGAGCGCATTTCGCTCGGCATCAAGCAGCTCGAAGGCGATCCGTTCAGCAACTACGTTGCAATGAACGACAAGGGCTCGGTTGTCGACGGCACGGTGAAGTCGGTCGATGCCAAGGGCGCGGTCATCGCGCTTACGGCTGACGTCGAAGGCTACCTGCGTGCGTCGGAAATCGCGCAAGACCGCGTCGAAGATGCCCGCAACGTGCTGAAGGAAGGCGACAAGGTCAACGCGATGGTGATCAACATCGATCGCAAGTCGCGCAGCATCAACCTGTCGATCAAGGCAAAGGATTCGGCCGAACAGCAAGAAGCGATGCGCGGTCTTGCAGCCGATACGAGCGCCGCGGCGTCGGGTACGACGAACCTTGGCGCGCTGCTGAAGGCCAAGCTCGACGGCCAGCAGAACCAGTAAGCCTCGAGAGGTCTGCCGCAGTATGACCAAATCCGAATTGGTCGCCCAGCTGGCAGCGCGATTTCCGCAACTTGTCCTCAAGGATGCGGATTTCGCGGTGAAGACGATGCTCGATGCGATGTCCGAGGCACTGGCCAAGGGCCATCGCATCGAAATTCGAGGCTTCGGCAGCTTTGGCCTGAACCGGCGTCCGTCCCGCGTGGGGCGCAATCCGAAGTCGGGAGAGAAGGTGCTCGTGCCGGAAAAGCACGTGCCCCATTTCAAACCGGGCAAGGAGTTGCGCGAGCGCGTCGACCGGCGCGCAGGCGGGCCACTGAAGGACGGCGAAGCCGACGATGACGTGTGAGGAGCGCAGCGGCACTTGCCGCTCGCAAATTGCTCGTTATCGGAGCTGGCCGGGCCGGTACGACACGAAAAAGCGCCTTCGAGGCGCTTTTTTTACGCCCATCGTCCGGCAACATGGCGCGACGGGGCGCGGCCATCCCGCCGTAATCCTTACGTCCACCCCTCGCTTGCGCCGAACGGCAGGGGCTTTCCTTTACAATACGGGCACCTCGGCCCGGCGGCCGCGGGGCGACACCCCTTTGCGCATCGAGCTGTCGCGCACCGCCGAGCGCATGTACAAGTCCTAATCGAGAGAGCCTCTATGAAATTGATCGTCTGGCTGGTCCGTGCGCTGGTGTTCGTCCTGCTGCTCGTGCTCGCGCTCGCCAACACCCAACCGGCTACGCTGAATTTCCTCGCGGGCTATGCGTGGCAGGCGCCGCTGATCCTGATCGGGCTCGCTTTCTTCGGCGTGGGACTGATCGCCGGCATCGTATCGGTGTTTCCGGCCGTGGTCCGGCTGAAGCTCGAGAACGGTCGGCTGAGGCGGGATTTGCGCGCCGCACGCGAAACGCCGGCCGTGGCGGCGGAGCCGCCGATGCCGCCTGTGGTTTGACGCCAGCGCTGTCTCCCGCCGTTTCCGAATTCTTCTCGCATCGCCGACTCTCGCATGGATCTCGATTTCTGGTGGCTGCTCATCATCCCCGTTGCGTTCGCGCTCGGCTGGATAGCGGCCCGCTACGACCTGAAGACACTGCTCTCGGAGAGCAACAATTTGCCGAGGTCGTATTTCCGCGGCCTTAATTTCCTGCTCAACGAGCAACCCGATCAGGCGATCGACGCGTTCATCGAGGTCGTCAAGCTCGACCCGGAAACGGTGGAGCTGCATTTCGCGCTTGGCAATCTGTTTCGCCGCCGCGGCGAGACCGATCGGGCCATCCGCATCCACCAGAATCTTCTGAGCCGGGCCGATTTGCCCGAAAGCGAGCGCGATCACGCGTTGTTCGAACTGGGCCAGGATTTTCTGAAGGCCGGCTTGCTCGATCGGGCCGAAGAGGCGCTCGTGCGCCTCACGAGCGGCGCGCATGGGCTCGGTGCGCAACGGGCGCTGCTCACGATCTACGAGATCGAGAAGGACTGGAAAAAAGCGATTGCGACTGCCGGGCAGATCGAGCAGATGGGCGCCGAGCCGCTTTCCAAGGAGATTGCGCAATTTCATTGCGAGTTGGCGCAGGAAGCGCTCGCCCGCAAGGATGTCGCCGAGGCGCAGGCCGAACTGGCGCTCGCGCTGAAAGCGAACGCCGAAAACGTACGCGCAACGATCCTTGCCGGCGACGTGGCCGCCGCGAATGGCGATCATGAGGCTGCCATCGCGCACTGGCGTCAGGTGGAAAGCCAGAATTCCGCGTACTTGCCGCTCGTGGCGGAAAAGCTCATGAAAACCTATGCGGCGCTCTCGCGCGCCGACGAGGGCGTAGCGCTGTTGACGGGCTATGTCGAGCGCTACCGTTCGAACGATCTGCTCGATATCGTCTATCCACGGGTGGCCGAGCTGCGTGGCGCGGATGCCGCGCACGCGCTTGCACGCGACCAGATGCAGGCTTCGCCGAATCTCGCGGGCATGATCCGGCTCATCGAGGCTCAACTGGCTGCCGCCGAAGAGCCGAGGCGCAGCGAGCTCGAGCTGATTCGCGCCCTCGTCAAACAGCGCACCAAAAATCTGCCACGATACACGTGTCAGAATTGCGGTTTCCGGGCACGCCTCTTTTATTGGCAGTGCCCCGGTTGCAGCGGATGGGAGACGTATGCACCGCGCCGCGTCGAACCGATCACGACCTCTCAGTGACGCGCGTGCGCGTCGGTTGGCGGGCCACGGAATGCGTGCGTCGTTCAGCGCTTCATCGAATACGGGCGGCGGGCCGATGCGCTCAGGGCGTGGCGGTGTGTTTCATCGTGCGCGCCGCCGCTCATTGCGTGCCTTCGCTTGAAGGCCGCCATCAACCAGTGAAACGCGTATGAAAATCACCATTATCGGTACGGGCTACGTGGGCCTCGTCACCGGCGCTTGCCTTGCCGAAATCGGCAACGACGTTTTCTGTCTCGACGTCGACCCGCGCAAGATCGATATCCTCAACAACGGCGGCGTGCCGATCCACGAGCCGGGGTTGAAGGAAATCATCGCGCGCACGCGCGCTCACGGCCGTATTACGTTCTCGACCGACATCAAGGCCGCCGTGGAGCACGGCGAGATCCAGTTCATCGCTGTCGGCACGCCACCCGATGAAGACGGCTCGGCCGATCTCCAATACGTGCTCGAGGCGGCGCGCAACATAGGCCGCTATATGAACGGGTTCAAGGTCATCGTCGATAAATCGACCGTGCCGGTGGGCACCGCCGAGCGCGTGCGCGCCGTCGTCGAAGCGGAGCTTTCCGCGCGCGGCGCCGGCGAACGCTTCTCGGTCGTGTCGAACCCCGAGTTTCTCAAGGAGGGGGCCGCCGTCGAGGATTTCATGCGGCCCGACCGCATCGTGATCGGCAACGACGACGACGAAGCCGGCCGGCTCGCCCGCGAGAAGATGAAGCGGCTCTACGCGCCGTTCAACCGCAATCACGAGCGCACGCTCTACATGGATGTCCGCTCCGCGGAGTTCACCAAATACGCGGCCAACGCCATGCTGGCCACGCGTATCTCGTTCATGAACGAGATGTCGAATCTGGCCGACCGCGTGGGTGCCGATATCGAAGCGGTGCGTCGCGGCATCGGTTCGGATCCGCGCATCGGCTATCACTTCCTTTATGCGGGCGTGGGGTATGGCGGCTCGTGCTTTCCGAAGGACGTGCAGGCGCTCGTGCGCACCGCTGACGAGAACGGGGAGCGGCTGCGCATCCTCGAGGCCGTGGAAGCCGTGAACGCCGATCAGAAGGAAGTCCTCGTGGGCAAGATCGAGCAGGTGTTCGGCGGCGATCTGTCGGGTCGCGCATTCGCCGTGTGGGGGCTGTCCTTCAAGCCCAACACCGACGACATGCGCGAGGCGCCGAGCCGGCGCGTGATCGCGGCGCTGCTCGCGCGCGGCGCCACCATACGGGCCTACGATCCCGTTGCGCTCGATGAAGCGCGGCGCGTCTTCGATCTGGATCTGGCCGGGCGCCCCGAGGAGCGCGCACGGCTCACGTTCGCCCCGAGCCACGAGGAGACGCTCGTGGGCGCCGACGCGCTCGTCGTGCTGACCGAATGGAAGGAGTTCAAGAGCCCCGACTTCGCGCATATGAAGTCGGTATTGAATTCGCCGGTCGTGTTCGACGGCCGCAACCTATACGAACCGCAGGCGATGGCCGAACTGGGCATCGACTATTACGCAATCGGGCGCCCCCATGTCCAAGCAGACCGCAGTTCAACCCATGCAGGCGCCTGATCTCGCGCAGCGCGAGCAAGGCGCGCGTTCCCCCGCTCAACCCTCGCCCGCGGTGCCCGCCGTATCACGCGAACGCCTTGCGCGCTCGCGCGTGCTCGTCGTGGGCGACGTCATGCTCGATCGGTACTGGTTCGGCGACGTGAACCGCATTTCGCCCGAGGCGCCCGTGCCGGTCGTGCACGTGCAACGGCAGGAAGACCGGCTCGGCGGCGCGGCGAACGTCGCGCGCAATGCGGCCGCCATCGGCGCGCAGGCGGGGCTCCTGTGCGTGGTGGGCCACGACGAGCCGGGTGAGCGCATCGTCGAGTTGCTCAAGGACAGCGGCGTCGTGCCGCACCTCGAGCGCGACCCTGAACTCTCGACGACGATCAAGCTGCGCGTCCTCTCGCGTCAGCAACAATTGCTGCGCATGGACTTCGAGAATACGCCTGCGCACGAGGCGCTGCTTGCGGGGCTTGCGCGCTTCGATGCCTTGCTGGCCTCGCACGACGTGGTGCTGCTCTCCGATTACGCGAAAGGCGGCCTCACGCATGTGACCGCGATGATCGCCAAGGCGCGCGCAGCCGACAAACCGGTGCTCGTCGATCCCAAGGGCGACGACTGGGAGCGCTATCGCGGCGCGACGCTGATCACGCCGAACCGGGCGGAGCTGCGCGAGGTGATCGGCCAGTGGAAATCCGAAAGCGACCTGCTCGAGCGCGTGACGGCGCTACGGACGTCGCTCGATATCGCGTCGTTGCTGCTCACGCGCTCGGAAGAGGGCATGACGCTTTTCATGGATGGCAAGGTGCTCAATGCGCCGGCGGTCGCGCGCGAAGTGTACGATGTCTCCGGCGCGGGCGACACGGTGATCGCGACGCTGGCCGTGATGCTCGGCGCCGGCCTGTCGCTCGTCGATGCGGTCGCGCTGGCCAATCGCGCGGCCGGGATCGTCGTCGGCAAGCTCGGTACGGCCACGGTCGACTACGACGAGCTGTTCTCGCCGGCCAACTGACGACGTAGCCGCCGCGAGCGCGGCGGCTGCCTGGCCCGATTTTCACTTTCATCGCGATACGATCATGACTCTCATCGTTACCGGTGCCGCCGGCTTCGTCGGCAGCAACATCGTCAAGGCGCTCAACGAGCGTGGCGAGACGCGCATCATTGCCGTCGACAACCTCACGCGCGCGGACAAATTCAAGAACCTCGTCGATTGCGAGATCGACGATTACCTCGACAAGTCGGATTTCGTCGAACGCTTCGTGCGCGGCGATTTCGGCAAGGTGCGTGCCGTCTTTCACGAAGGCGCCTGCTCGGACACGATGGAAACCGACGGCCGCTACATGATGGACAACAACTTCCGCTACAGCCGCGCCGTGCTCGACGCATGCCTCGCGCAGGGGGCCCAGTTCCTCTACGCGTCCTCGGCGGCGATCTACGGCGGCTCGAGCCGCTTCGTCGAAGACCGCGAGGTCGAGGCACCGCTCAATGTCTATGGCTATTCGAAGTTTCTCTTCGATCAACTGATCCGCCGCGTGCTGCCGGGTGCGAAAAGCCAGATCGCGGGCTTTCGCTACTTCAACGTGTACGGTCCGCGGGAAAACCACAAGGGCCGGATGGCGTCCGTGGCGTTCCACAACTTCAACCAGTTTCGCGCCGAGGGCAAGGTCAAGCTCTTCGGCGAATACAACGGCTACGCAGCCGGCGAGCAGACGCGCGACTTCGTCTCGGTGGAAGACGTGGCCAAGGTCAATCTGTTCTTCTTCGACCACCCCGAGACGTCGGGCATCTTCAATCTCGGCACGGGTCGCGCCCAGCCGTTCAACGATATCGCTTCCACGGTCGTCAATACGCTGCGCGCGCTCGATAATCAGCCGCCGCTGTCGCTCGCCGAGATGGTGCAGCGTGGGCTCGTCGAGTATGTCCCGTTTCCCGACGCATTGCGCGGCAAGTACCAGTGCTTCACGCAGGCGGACCTCACGCGCCTGCGCGCGGCCGGCTACGACGCGCCGTTCCTGACCGTGCAAGAAGGCGTCGATCGCTACGTGCGTTGGCTGTTCGGCCAGCTGTAAGCCGGTCGGGCGTTTGCCTACACTGGGGTTTCTCTGACGGCCCGCATCGGTGTGCCGGCCGTTCCGCCCAACGGAGGTCCCAGTGTTCAAACGATTTCTGCTGTTCACTTTTTTTGCTTCCGCGATCGGCTCGGCCGTTGCCGCCGTCCCGATCGATGTCAATGCGGCCAACGAAGCCGCCTTGCGCAGTCTCAAAGGCATCGGCCCGGTCAAGGCGCGCGCGATTGTGGAAGAGCGCGCCGCGCATGGCCCGTTCAAGGACGCGGCCGACCTGGCCGCGCGGGTCAAAGGGCTCGCTGGCCCCACGCTCGAGCGCCTGCGCAACGAGGGGCTCGCGATCGGCGACTTCCCTGTTCTCGCACCCACTGACGCCGCGCACGTCGCTCCGCGTGCGTCGGCGCGTACCGCCGCCCTGGCCATGAGGCCGTAGCGCCCTGCGTTTCCTCGCTTCGATGTTTGTGCGGCGAGTGTTGGCAGGCAGGCACAGGTCTGCGGCACGTCGTCCCGCCCCCGGGGCTCCTTCACCGTCTGTCGTATGACGGCTTCCCGCGCATCGTCGCGGGCTTTTTGCTTGGGACGCGTGCGTCGCGTCCCTCGGCGGCGGCACCGGCCGGGTCCTTCGCTCAGGGTGTGTCCGAGTGCGGCAAACCCATGAGAGGCGTGTGGGCGTACGGTGCTTTACAATCGTCACAATCCGGGATAGCCCATCCAATGACGAAACGGCGCATCCGCGCAACCGCCCATGCCTTACAAAACCATAGAAGATACCGTCGGCAATACGCCGCTCGTCCAACTCGTGCGCTTGCCCGATGACGAAATCCGCAGCCGCAACAACGTGGTGCTGGCCAAACTGGAGGGGAACAACCCGGCCGGCTCGGTCAAGGATCGTCCGGCGCTTTCGATGATCAAGCATGCCGAGGCGCGCGGCCGTATCAAGCCTGGCGATACGCTGATCGAATCGACGAGCGGCAATACGGGCATCGCGCTCGCGATGGCGGCCGCGATCCGTGGCTACAGGATGATTCTCGTGATGCCGGAGGATCTCTCGGTCGAGCGGCGCCAAAGCATGGCCGCTTACGGCGCGGAGATTCTCCTTACCCCGGTCAAGGGCGGCATGGAGTACGCGCGCGACCTCGCCGAACAGATGCAGCGCGAGGGCAAGGGTGTCATCCTCGATCAATTCGCGAATCCCGACAATCCGCTTGCCCATTACGACGCCACGGGGCCCGAAATCTGGCGCGACACCGAGGGCCGGGTCACGCATTTCGTGTCCTCGATGGGCACCACCGGCACGATCATGGGCGTCTCGCGCTACCTGAAGGAGAAGAACGCCGCGATCGAAATCGTCGGAGCGCAGCCCGAGGAAGGGTCGCGCATTCCAGGCATCCGCAAGTGGCCCGAGGCCTATTTGCCGAAGATCTTCGATCGCAGCCGTATCGATCGCGTGGAAAACGTCTCGCAGTCGGCAGCCGAAGCCATGGCGCGCCGCCTCGCTTCCGTCGAAGGCATTTTTGCCGGGATTTCATCGGGGGGCGCCTGCGAAGTGGCGCTGCGCCTCGCGCGCCAGCTCGAAAACGCCACGATCGTGTTCATCGTCTGCGATCGCGGTGACCGTTACCTTTCGACGGGCGTTTTTCCGGCCTGATGCGTTGATCGCCCGCGGCGTCAGTTTATGGCCGACGCGGGCTTGGGCGCGGCCGTCGCGCTCGCATCGGCGGCGAGCATGCGGGCCTTCACGCGCTGGCCGAGCTCGTATACCGCGAGCGCGTAAAAGAAGCTGCGGTTGTAGCGCGTGAGCGCATAAAAGTTCTGCAGGCCCAGCATATACTCCGTGGGCTGTCCGGGCGTGGGCAGATCGATGACGAGTACCGGCGTGCTGCTCTCGGCATCGACATCGAGCCCGGGCTCGTCGAGGAGCATCCCGGCGCGCGTGAGCTGCGAGAGCGGCCAGTGCGGCTCGGGCCGCCCATCGGCCGCCGCCTGGGCGATGCCGATGCTGCCTGCGTCGTGCGCGATCTTCCACACCACGGGTTGCCCGGTATTCCAGCCGTTCTCCCTCAGATAGTTCGCTACGCTGCCGATGGCATCGGCCACGCTTGTGCGCAAATCCACATGATTGTTGCCCTCGTAGTCGACCGCATATTTCACGATGCTGCTGGGCAGGAATTGCGGAATGCCGATGGCGCCCGTGTAAGAGCCGCGCACCGATTTCGGGTCGAGTTGCGCGTTGCGCGTCCAGACGAGAAAGTCCTCGAGATTTTTTCTGAACGTCATCATCCGCTCGGCCCGGTTCGGCGTGTTCGGATAGTCGAAGGCCAGCGTCGTCAGCGCGTCGAGCACACGGAAATTGCCCATGTATCGGCCGTAGATCGTCTCCACGCCGATGATGCCGACGATGACTTCCGGCGGCACGCCGTATTGTTCATAGGCGCGCTGCAGCGTGGCGCGATTCTCGCGCCAGAATTTCATGCCTGCGCCGATCCGCACCGGGTCGAGAAAGCGCGCCTCGTAGGCGTGCCAATTCTTGATGGACGGTGTGGGAGATGGCGTGACGAGCTTGACGACCGTGGCCGAGTAATCGGCGCTTGCGAAGAGCGCATGCAAGGTATCGGGATCGAAATCGTAGCGCGCCACCATGTCGTCGATGAAGGCGTTGACGTCGGCATTGTTGGCATAGCGCTGCGGAACGATTTCTTCCTCGAACGTATGGTTCTGCGCGGCGGGCGATGGGTTGTCGCTGGTGGCCGCGGGTGCCGATGGCGCGCTCGACGAGGGCGGTGGTGCGGTCTGAGCCACGGCGTTGGCGCCGGCGGCGGCCGCGAAAGCGGTCAGTGCAGCGACGGCGGCAAGACGCAACCGCTGGGCTGTGCGTGAGGCGAAAATGACGGTCATCTTGGATAGAGAGCGAACGACGGTGCGCAGAGCTGGGTTCGGCGCAGTATAACGAACGCTCGCGGTGCGCGAAACCGGCATTCCGGCGAGCATGCCCGAGCGTGGTGGCGGGCAGGCACGGGCCGGCCTCAGGCGCATGGGTGTGTCCGCGCTGTGGTAACGTAATCGCGTTTCGGGCTCGAAGCCGATAGAGGAGACGTGCCGTACGCGGCAGGCGAACGAACATGGCGACTGCTTTTTTCACCCACCCCGACTGTCTGCTGCACGAGATGGGCCCGGAGCACCCCGAATGCCCGGAACGGCTGCAGGCGATCGAAGATCAACTGATCGCGAGCCGCATCGGGCCGCTCCTGCAGCGCGATGTGGCGCCGCTCGCCAGCCTCGACGATCTCGCCCGCGTCCATACCCGCTCGCACATCGATTACATCCATAGCCGTTCGCCCGGCGAGGGCCATGCATGGATCGACCCCGACACGGCGATGAACCCGCACACTTGGCAGGCGGCGTTGCGCGCGGCCGGCGCCGCTGTCGCGGCTACCGACGCCGTCATCGAGGGCCGCTACGAAAACGCGTTTTGCAGCATACGCCCACCCGGCCATCACGCCGAGCCCGCACGCGCGATGGGCTTCTGCTTTTTCAACAACGTCGCCATCGCCGCGCGACGGGCGCTCGACGTGCATGGCCTCGCGCGCGTGGCCGTCGTCGATTTCGACGTGCATCACGGCAACGGTACCGAAGCCGCGTTTACGGGCGACGAGCGCGTGCTCATGTGCAGTTTCTTCCAGCACCCTTTCTACCCGTTCAGCGGCGCGGACAATCATGCGCCCAACATGGTCAATCTGCCGATGCCGGCGCGCACGAAGGGCGATGTCGTGCGCGAGGCGATCGACATGATCTGGCTGCCGCGTCTCGACGAGTTCAAGCCCGAGATGATCTTCATCTCGGCGGGTTTCGACGCGCATCGCGAGGACGATCTGGGGAACATGGGGCTCGTGGAGGACGATTACATCTGGATCACCGACCAGATCGTACGCGTCGCGCGGCGCCATGCGCGCGGGCGCATCGTAAGCTGCCTCGAGGGCGGCTATAACCTGTCGGCGCTCGGGCGCAGCGTCGTCGCGCACGTGCGCGCGCTCGCCGACATCTAAGCGCGATGGCGGTCGCGCGATCGCGAGCCGAGGAGGGAGGTCCGCAATGAACGTCAACGAATCGTTGCCGGTGCCATCGGGTGGGACACCCGGCGCCGGCGTGTTGCAGATCGAGCACGCGGCCTACGGGCTGCCCGGTGTGGTGCGGCTCACGCTCAATCGACCCGATGCGTTCAACGCGCTATCGGAGCAGTTGATCGCCGAATTGCACGCTGCGTTGAAGACGCTCGCCGCGAGCGAGGCACGCGTTGTCGTCATCGCGGCGGCCGGTCGCGCGTTTTGCGCGGGCCACGATCTCAAGGAGATGCGCGCAACGCCGACGCTCGAGTACTACCAGGCGCTCTTTACACGCTGCTCGGCGCTGATGCTGACGATCCAGCGCATGCCGCAGCCTGTCATCGCGCGCGTGCAGGGCACCGCGACCGCGGCGGGCTGCCAGCTCGTGGCCATGTGCGATCTGGCCGTTGCTGCCGATACCGCGCGGTTCGCCGTTTCGGGGATCAACGTCGGCCTCTTTTGTGCAACGCCGGCCGTGCCGCTTTCGCGCAACGTTTCGCGCAAGGCCGCCTTCGAGATGCTGATGACGGGCGAGTTCATCGACGCGGCCCAGGCACGCGAGCAAGGACTCATCAATAGCATGGCGCCGCTCGATGCGCTCGATGCCGAGGTCGTTCGTCTTGCCTCGAGCATTTGCGCCAAGCCCGCCGCCGCCGTGCGCGCGGGCAAGGCGCTCTTCTATCGGCAGATCGAGACGGGAATCGAAGCCGCCTATCAGCTCGCCGGCCAGACGATGGCGTGCAATGCCATCGACGAAGCAACGCAGGAAGGTCTCCAGGCGTTCGTGGAAAAGCGTCCGCCGAACTGGAAGCGTTGAGCGCGGCGGCGCGTCCATCGCGCTGTTACGGCGTGGCGCGCGCGAGGATCCATCCCGCCAGCGCGGCGATGACCTCGGTGCGGTCGAGATCGTTCATCGTTTCGTGATAGCTGCCGTTGTAGATCGCAAGCGTGCGATCGCGCGAGCCGACCTGCGCGGCGAACGCGCGGCTGCCGTCCGGTTCGGTCAGCTTGTCCTCGCTGCCGTGAAAAACGAGCACCGGCAGCGTCAGGCCGCCGCGACCGCGTTCGATGCGCGCCATGGCGGCGAGAATCTCCGCGCCGGTGCGCGCCGGTATGCCTCCGTGATGCACGAGCGGGTCGCGGCGATTCGCTTCGACGACGGCCGGATCGCGCGAGAGTAGCGCGGGCTCGATTCTCATGGCGGGAAAGCGTGGCCAGAGGCGGCTCACGATGCGGCTCGCCACGATCATCCAGCGCGGGACGTCGCGGCCCGGTGCGAGTGCCGCGCTCGATAGCACGAGGCCGGCGACAGGTCGATGCCCGGCAGCGAAGCGCGCCAGCCGTTCGACTGCGAACAGAGCGGCGATCGCGCCGCCCATGCTGTGTCCCATCAGAAAAAGCGGCACGCCGGGCCGGGCCGCCGCCGCCAGCAGCGCCTCGAGATCGAGCAGGTACTCGTCGATGCGCGTTACCCATGCGCGTGGGCCGGGCGAGCGGCCATGGCCGCGCAAATCGATGGCGACGAGCTCGATGCCCGCCGCGTTGAGCCGTTCGGCCAGCGCGGCGTAGCGGCCCGCATGTTCGGCCAGCCCGTGTACGAGCGCAACGACGGCGCGTGGTGCGGCATCGCGTCGCGGCAGCCAGCGGTAAAGCGCGAGGGACTGCCCGTCCGCAGCCCGTATGGTGCCGTACTGGGCGTCGGTGCCGGACGGCGCCGATTCTGCTTCCACGCTTGCCATGAGCGCTGTCTCCTGTGTTTTTGTGCGGCACGAGCCGTCCTCAATGGTAGCGGGGGCGGGCGGTTGCGCGGCCGGTCGAGGGCCTCTAATTTCTTCCGGTTATGTGCGGCTGCGCATTAATTATTAAACGCTATTTGTGCGCCGCGATAAAATAACCGGCTGTTCCAAGCGAGCCACGGCGGCCGGCTGTCGAGATGCGTGCGACGCTGATCGATGGCTGCCCGCCGTTTTGCCTTTTCATGATCGAACTACGCAAAATATTTCAGCGCTATCCGGGCCCGCAGGGGCCGGTCGACGCGCTGCACGACATCAATCTCGCGATTCCCGGGGGCGAGATCTTCGGCATCATCGGCCGCAGCGGCGCGGGCAAGAGCACCCTCGTGCGCACCATCAATCTCCTCGCGCGCCCCAGTTCGGGGGACGTGGTGGTGGCCGGACGCACGCTCACGGCGTTGCCGCCGGCCGAGTTGCGAGAAGCCCGTCGTGAAATCGGGATGATCTTTCAGCACTTCAACCTGCTGAGCTCGCGCACCGTCTTCGAGAACATCGCGCTGCCGCTCGAACTCACGGGGATGAAGCGCCACGCGATCGAAGCGGCGGTGCTCCCGCTCATCGAACTCGTCGGCCTGACGGCACAAAAAGACCGCTACCCCTCGCAGATCAGCGGCGGGCAGAAGCAGCGCGTCGGCATAGCGCGCGCGCTCGCGAGCAAGCCCAAGGTGCTGCTTTCGGATGAAGCCACCTCGGCGCTCGATCCCGAAACCACACGTTCGATTCTCGAACTGCTGAAGCGGATCAACCGCGAACTCGGCCTGACGATCGTGCTGATCACCCACCAGATGGAAGTGATCAAGCAGGTTTGCGACCGCGTGGCGGTGCTCGATGCGGGCAAGATCGTCGAGGCGGGCAACGTCGTGGACGTTTTCCTGCAGCCGCGGCACGAAGTCACGCGCGCGCTGCTCGGCGACGTCATCGCGCACGAGTTGCCGAGCGCCGTGAAGGCGCGCGTGGCGAAGCATCTGGAAACCGGCGCGGGCCAACTGCTGCGGCTCGCGTTTGCCGGCGGCAGCGTCGATCGCCCCGTGCTGTCGGAGGCGATCCGTCGTTTTGCGCTGGACGTGAACATCCTGCACGGGCAGATCGATGAAATTCAGGGCCGCCCGTTCGGCTCGCTCGCGGTGCTGGCCGACGGCGAGCGCGGGCAGCTCGACGCGGCGCTCGCGTTCCTGCGCGAGCAGGGCGTTGTCGTGGAGACCCTTTCGCATGTTTGAAGAAATGTTTTCGATGTTCGTCGAGTCGTTTTGGGAAACGCTCGTCATGGTCGGGATATCGGGCGTGCTCGGCGCGCTTGTGGGCTTGCCTCTCGGCGTGCTGCTGCATTTGACCGATCGCGGCGGCGTGCTCGAGCACCTCACCGCAAACCGCGTCATGGGCTTGACGGTCAATGCCGTACGCTCCACGCCCTTCATCATCCTGCTCGTCGCCGTCATCCCGTTTACGCGGCTCGTCGTGGGCACCTCGATCGGCACAGCTGCGGCAGTCGTGCCGCTGACGATCGCGGCGGCGCCGTTCATCGCGCGCCTCGTGGAAACGGCGTTGAGAGAGGTCGATCGCGGCCTGATCGAAACGGCCACGGCGCTCGGCGCGACGACGCGGCAGATCGTCTTCAAGGTGCTGTTGCCCGAGGCGCTGCCCGGCATCGTCGCCGGGCTGACGATCACTTTCGTTTCGCTCGTCGGCTATTCGGCCATGGCCGGCGCGATCGGCGGCGGGGGGCTGGGCGATCTCGGCATCCGCTACGGCTATCAGCGCTTCCTGCCCGAAGTGATGCTGGCCGTGGTCGTGATCCTGATCGTCTTCGTCCAGTTGGTGCAGTCGTTCGGCGACTGGCTCGTGCGGCGGCTCAGCCACCGCTGAGCCTCGAAGGCGCCTTTAGAGGCATTGATCGAGATTCCGGGCTTGGCGGACGCGACGCGGCTCAATAAAATGGAACGATCGTTCGTTATTCTTGAGTGCGCCGTCGAAGGGGAAATCCCTCGTGCTGATCGGGGGACCGGCTCGGTTGCCGAAGTCGCTGTCGTTATAATGGCCGCTGGGTTGACGTATTCGTAACTTTGGAGCGTGTGGATGAAAATTCTGGTGCCAGTCAAGCGCGTAGTCGACTACAACGTGAAGGTCCGTGTGAAGTCGGACGGCACGGGCGTCGATATCGCGAACGTGAAGATGTCGATGAACCCGTTCGACGAGATTGCCGTGGAAGAGGCGGTGCGTCTGAAGGAAGCGGGCGTGGCCACCGAGGTGATCGCGGTGTCGGCGGGCGTGGCGCAGGCGCAGGAGACGTTGCGCACGGCGCTGGCCATCGGAGCGGATCGCGCGATCCTGATCGAGTCGAACGAGGAGCTGCAGCCGCTCGCCGTGGCCAAGCTGTTGAAGGCGCTCGTCGACAAGGAGCAGCCGCAGCTCGTGATTCTGGGCAAGCAGGCCATCGACGACGACTCGAACCAGACAGGCCAGATGCTGGCGGCGCTGGCGGGCCTGCCGCAGGCGACGTTTGCGTCGAAGGTGACGGTGGCCGATGGCAAGGCGACGGTTGCCCGCGAAGTGGACGGCGGTGCCGAGACGCTGACGCTCACGCTGCCGGCGGTGGTGACGACGGACCTGCGCCTGAACGAGCCGCGCTACGTCACTCTGCCGAACATCATGAAGGCGAAGAAGAAGCCATTGGAGACGCTCAAGCCCGAAGACCTGGGCGTGGACGTGACTCCCCGTTTGAAGACCTTGAAGGTGGCCGAGCCGCCGAAGCGCAGCGCCGGCGTGAAGGTGGCCGACGTGAAGACGCTGGTCGAGAAGCTGAAGACCGAAGCCAAGGTGCTGTAAGGGGAGCGAAACAGACATGACGATTCTCGTAATTGCGGAACACGACAACGCGTCGATCAAGGGTGCGACGCTGAACACGGTGGCGGCGGCGACCAAGATCGGCGGCGATATTCACGTGCTGGTGGCGGGCCACAACGCGCAGGGCGCGGCGGACGCGGCGGCCAGGATCGCGGGCGTGACGAAGGTGCTGCTGGCCGATGCGCCGCAGCTGGCCGAGGGCATCGCGGAAAACGTCGAGGCGACCGCGCTGAACATCGCCAAGGACTACTCGCATATCGTGCTGCCGGCCACGGCCTACGGCAAGAACGTGGCGCCGCGCATCGCGGCGAAGCTCGATGTGGCGCAGATCAGCGAAATCACGGCGGTGGTATCGAGCGATACGTTCGAGCGTCCGATCTACGCGGGCAATGCGATCGCGACGGTGCAGTCGGCGGATCCCGTCAAGGTCATCACGGTTCGCGCAACGGGCTTCGACGCGGTGGCGGCCGAGGGCGGCAGCGCGCCGGTGGAGAAGATCGAGGCGGCGGCCGATCGCGGCATCTCGCAGTTCGTGAGCCGCGAGGTGACGAAGCTCGATCGCCCGGAGTTGACGAGCGCGCAGATCGTGGTTTCGGGCGGCCGGGGCCTTGGCAGCGGCGAGAACTACGAAAGTGTGCTCGTGCCGCTGGCCGACAAGCTCGGCGCGGCGCTGGGCGCTTCGCGCGCGGCCGTGGATGCGGGTTACGTGCCGAACGATTATCAGGTGGGCCAGACGGGCAAGATCGTGGCGCCGCAACTGTACGTGGCCGTGGGCATTTCGGGTGCGATTCAGCATCTGGCCGGCATGAAAGATTCGAAGGTGATCGTGGCGATCAACAAGGACCCCGAAGCGCCGATCTTCAGCGTGGCCGATTACGGCCTCGTGGGCGATCTGTTCACGGTCGTGCCGGAGCTCGTCGCCGCGCTCGGCTGATCCGGCCGGAGCGAAGCGCCGCGAGACAAGGCGCCTGACGACATACGAGGGGCGCGACGCGCCCCTTTTTTATACCTCGGAGGAGAACACGATGAGCTATACCGCGCCCATCAAGGACATGTTGTTCGCGATGAAGGAACTGGCCGGCCTCGATACGGTGGCCGAGCTGCCGGGCTTCGAAGACGCGGGCTTCGAGACGGCCCAGGCCGTGCTCGGCGAATCGGCGAAGTTGTGCGAGGAGGTGCTCGCGCCTCTGAACGTCGATGGCGATCGCAATCCGAGCGTATGGAAGGACGGCGCCGTCACGGCGACGCCCGGCTTCAAGGAGGCGTTCCGCCAGTTCGTCGAAGGCGGCTGGCAAGGTGTGCAGCATCCGGCCGACTATGAGGGCCAGGGGCTGCCGAAGCTCATCGCCACGCCCTGCATGGAGATGCTCAATGCGGCCAATCTGTCGTTCGCGCTTTGTCCGCTGCTGACCGACGGTGCCATCGAGGCGCTGCTGACGGCCGGCAGCGAGCAGCAAAAGCAGCGCTACGTGCCGAAGCTGATCTCGGGCGAGTGGACCGGCACGATGAATCTGACCGAGCCGCAGGCGGGCTCCGATCTCGCACTCGTGCGCACGCGCGCCGAGCCGCAAGGCGACGGCAGCTATCGGCTCTTCGGCACGAAGATCTTCATCACGTGGGGCGAGCACGACATGGCGGACAACATCGTGCACCTCGTGCTCGCGCGCACGCCCGATGCGCCGGAAGGCGTGAAGGGCATCTCGCTTTTCATCGTGCCCAAGTTCGTCGTGGGTGACGACGGTTCGCTCGGCGCCCGCAACGATGTGCATTGTGTGTCGATCGAGCACAAGCTCGGCATCAAGGCGAGCCCGACAGCGGTATTGCAGTACGGCGATCACGGCGGTGCGATCGGCTATCTCGTCGGCGAGGAGAATCGCGGCCTTGAGTATATGTTCATCATGATGAACGCCGCGCGTTTCGCAGTCGGCCTGCAGGGCATCTCGGTGGCCGAGCGTGCGTATCAGAAGGCCGTCGCCTATGCGAAGGAGCGCGTGCAGAGCCGGCCCGTGGACGGCTCGGCCAAGGCCTCCGTCACGATCATTCACCATCCGGATGTGCGCCGCATGCTCGCGACGATGCGTGCGCTGACCGAAGGCGCGCGCGCACTTGCCTACGTGGCCGCCGCGCATAGCGACATCGCGCATCATCATGCCGACGCCGCGGTGCGTGCGGCGCATCAGGCAATCTACGAGTACCTCGTGCCCGTGGTGAAGGGATGGAGCACGGAGCTGTCGATCGACGTTGCCAGCCTTGGCGTGCAGGTGCACGGCGGAATGGGCTTTATCGAGGAAACGGGGGCGGCCCAGTACTACCGCGACGCGCGCATTCTCACCATCTACGAGGGTACGACGGCTATCCAGGCCAACGATCTCGTCGGCCGCAAGACGCTGCGCGACGGCGGCGCCGTCGCCCGGCAATTGATTGCCGCTGTCGGCGAGACCGTTGCCGCGCTCGAGGGCCACGAGGGCACCGGATTTGTCGCGATGCGCGAGCAACTCGCGGCGGGGCAGCGCGCGTTGGCGGCCGTCGTCGAGTACGTCGTCGCGAATGCCAAACGCGATCCCAACGCCGTATTCGCGGGCAGTGTGCCGTACCTGAAGCTCGCCGGAATCGTGCTGTGCGGTTGGCAGATGGCGCGGGCGATGCTCGCGGCCGCTCGCGACGAGGCGAGCGATCCCGCGTTTTTCGGCGCAAAGCTCGCGACGGCGCGTTTTTATGCCGAACAGGTTCTGCCGCAGGCCGGTGCGCTGGAAGCGGCGATCGTGTCCGGCAACGGCAGCGAAGGCGTGTTCGCGCTCTCGGAAGATCAGTTCTGATTCGTTCAGACCCGATCCGATCGACGCCGGCGGCCCGGTCGCCCTCGGCGTCGACGCGAAGAGCGGAACGCGGGATAGGAATGCAAACGGCGCCCTGTAGGGCGCCGTTGTCGTTACAGCCGGCTCTTTGGGTAAGCGTGAGCCATTACGCGTAAGCGGGGCGGTGCGAGGAACCGGCTTCGCCGAGATAGCGGTGCACCGAAAGGTCGTCGGCCTGAATGGCCGGCCGGCGGCCCGAGATCAGGTCGGCCAGCAACTGGCCCGAGCCGCACGACATCGTCCAGCCGAGCGTGCCGTGGCCCGTGTTGAGCAACAGGTTCGACACGGGCGTGCGGCCGACGATCGGCGTGCCGTCTGGCGTCATCGGGCGCAAGCCCGTCCAGAACGTGGCGGCCGTGGTATCGCCGCCGCCCGGGAACAGATCGTTTACGCACATCTCGAGCGTCTCGCGGCGCGCCTGGCGCAACTTCAAATCGAAACCGACGATCTCGGCCATGCCGCCCACGCGGATGCGGTCGTCGAAACGCGTAATCGCGATCTTGTAGGTTTCGTCGAGCACCGTGGAGACGGGCGCGGCCGAGGCGTCGACGATCGGCGCCGTGATCGAGTACCCCTTGAGCGGATAAACCGGAATCTTCATGATGTCGGCGACGAACTTCGTCGAGTACGCGCCGAGCGCGACCACGTAGGTATCGGCGCGCAGCGTTTCGTCGCCGCAGCGCACGCCGGCGATCCTGCCTCCGGCCATCTCGAGCGCATCGATGGATGTGTTGTAGCGGAACGTCACGCCGAGCTTTTCGGCGAGCGCAGCCAGCCGCGTGGTGAACATCTGGCAATCGCCCGTTTCGTCGCCCGGCAGACGCAGGCCGCCCGTAAGCTTGTGCGATACGGCCGCGAGCGCGGGCTCGGCGCGCGAGAGTTCCGCAGGGCTCAGCAGTTCGTAGGCGACGTTCGCTTCCTTCAGCACCGCGATGTCCTTTTGCGCTCCGTCGAGCTGTTGCTGCGTGCGGAATACCTGCAGCGTGCCGCCCGTACGGCCTTCGTACTGGATGCCGGTGTCGGCCCGCAGCGCCTGCAGACAGTCGCGGCTATATTCGGCCAGTCGCACCATGCGTCCCTTGTTGACCGCATAGCGCGAGGCCGTGCAGTTCTGCAGCATTTGCCACATCCAGCGCAACTGGAACTGCGTCCCGTCGAGCCGGATCGCGAGCGGCGCGTGCTTCTGGAACATCCACTTGACGGCTTTCAACGGCACGCCCGGGGCCGCCCATGGCGCCGCGTAGCCCGGCGAAATCTGGCCTGCATTCGCATAGCTCGTCTCGAGCGCGGGACCGGGCGACCGATCGACGACCGTGACCTCATGGCCCGCGCGCGCCAGGTAATAAGCGCTCGTGATGCCGACCACACCGCTGCCGAGAACGAGGACTCGCATGTTGGCTCCGAAAATTCCGATTCATCCAGTGATGGGCGCTATACTATTGCGCCAAAAGCAGTTTTTGTTTCTGTAGTTTTCCGATTTTTGGTGGAAACATGCGAACTCAGCGCCAGCCGGTACGCCGGCTCGACAAAATCGATCACCACATTCTCAAGGTGCTCCAGGACGACGGCCGCATCGCCATGAAAGATCTGGCCGAGCGGGTCGGCTTGACGGTGACGCCCTGCATCGAACGCGTGAAGCGCATGGAGCGCGACGGCGTGATCACGGGCTATTACGCGCGCGTCGATCCGACGCAGCTCGGCGCCTCGCTGCTCGTGTTCGTCGAAATCACGCTGGACCACAAGAGCGGGAACATGTTCGAAAAGTTTCGGCGCGAGGTGCAGAAGATCCCCGAGGTGCTGGAATGCCATCTCGTCTCGGGCGATTTCGACTATCTGATCAAGGCCCGCATCGGCGAAATGGCCGACTATCGCAAGTTGCTCGGCGACATCCTGCTGCAGTTGCCCGGCGCCGTTCAGTCGAAGAGCTATGTCGTCATGGAAGAGATCAAGGAAACGCTCGCGATCCCCTTGAGCGATTGAGCAAGCGCGGGGTTGCGCCGCGCCGATCATGCGTAGCGTGTCAGCTTCGGCTGCCGTAAGATCGCTCCTGCGAGCCGCAGCTTCGGCCGCCAGCCTTTTTTCGCTTACGCCTACTCCGATTCTCCGACGATGCCCGCACGCTTGAATGCCGCCCCCTTGACGGCGCTCGCCGCCGCTGCGCTGTTCGGCGCGACCACCCCGCTCGCGAAACTGCTGCTCGGGTCCGTGCCGCCTTTCGTGCTCGCCGGCCTTTTTTATCTCGGCAGCGGGATCGGACTTGCACTCGTCCTGCTCGTGCGTCGAGCGGGCAGGCGCGGTGACGGCGAAGCCGAACGCGCAACCCACATGCAACGCCTCACGCGCGGCGAGCTGCCGTGGCTCGCGGGCGCGATCCTCGCGGGCGGCGTGGCCGGCCCGGCGCTGCTGATGTTCGGCCTTACGGCGACGCCCGCGGCCACCGCCTCGCTGCTGCTCAATCTGGAAGGGGTGTTTACGGCCGGCCTCGCATGGATCGTCTTTCGGGAAAATGTCGACTGGCAGGTATTCCTCGGCATGATCGCGATCGTCGCAGGCGGGGTTGTGCTGTCGTGGCAACCGGGCGTGGCCGCCGTGCCGCTCGGCGCGCTTTTCGTCGCGGCCGCGTGCGCGTGCTGGGCCGTCGACAACAACCTCACGCGCAAGGTATCGACCAACGATGCGATCGCGATCGCCTGCATCAAGGGGCTCGCCGCCGGCTCGGTCAATCTCGCGATCGGGCTTGCGACCGGCGCCGCGCTGCCGCAGGCCACCGCGCTCGGAGCGGCCATGATCATCGGTTTCGCCGGCTACGGCGTGAGCCTTTCGCTTTTCATCGTCGCTCTACGACATCTGGGCACGGCGAGAACGGGCGCTTATTTCTCGGTCGCGCCGTTGATCGGCGTGGCGCTCTCGCTCGCGATCTGGCCGGCGTGGCCGCCCGTTGCGTTCTGGTTCGCGTGCGCGCTGATGGCAGCGGGTGTCTGGCTGCATCTGCGCGAACGGCACGAGCACGCGCATACGCACGAGCCGCTCGAGCACAGCCATCGGCATCGTCATGACAGCCATCATCGACACGAGCACGATTTCGCGTGGGACGGCACCGAACCGCACGTGCATCCACACCGGCACGAGCGGATAACGCATACCCACGCGCATTACCCCGACATTCACCATCGCCACGGTCACTGAGCGGCCGGCCGCCCGGCTGCGGGGGCGTCGTGCTCGCGGCTCAACGCGGCATACCGGGCCAGATGGTGGTCTTCGTCGCCGAGCTGATGATCGATCATCACGAGCCGTTTGGCATAGTGCGAGAGCGGCAGCTCCCAGGTCATACCGATGCCGCCATGCATCTGGACGGACTCGCGCGCGACGAGCTGGCCCGCCTGTCCGATCGTGTATTTGGCGGCCGATAGCGCTCGCTCGCGGGCGAGCCGCGCGCCGTCGAGCGCGCTCGATGCGTTGATGACGGACGAGCGGGCCTGTTCGAGCTCGATCGCGAGATCGGCCACGCGGTGCCGCAGCGCCTGGAAGGTGCCAAGCGGCGCGCCGAACTGGCGGCGCGTGCGCAGATAGTCGAGCGTCATCTCGAATGCGGCGTTCATCGTGCCGAGCGCTTGCGCGCAAAGCGCCAGCGTGCCGCGCGCAAGCGCCGCCTCGATTATCTCGAAGCCGGTGCCGGCGGTGCCGACGAGCGCATCGGCGGGCACGCATAGCCCGTCGAACGAGATATCCGCCGCGCGTCCGCCGTCGATCAGCGTATAGCCGCGCCGGCGCAAGCCTGCCGCTTCGCGCGGCACGAGAAAGAGCGAAATGCCGTGTTCGTCGCCGAGGGCGCCCGACGTGCGTGCGGACACGAGCACGACATCGGCTTGTTCGGCCGCCGCTACGACGGCCTTGGCTCCATCCAGGCGCCATCCGTTCGCATGCGGCACGGCGCGCGTGTTCACGTGCGAGCGTGCATAGCGGGTGTCGGGTTCGCCGTGCGCGAACGCAGCGATGGCTTCGCCCGTCATGAGGCGCGCAAGCCATGCGCGTTGAGACGGGCTGCCCGCGCGGGCCAGCGCGTGACCGACGACGAGCGCGCCGAGAAAGGGCTCGATCACGAGCCCGCGGCCGAGCGCTTCGAAGACGACGGCGATATCGTCGCCGGTGCCGCCGAAGCCGCCATCGGCTTCGGCGAAGAGCGCGCCGATGGCGCCCAGTTCGCCGAAGCGTTGCCAGAGCCCACGATCGAGGCCGCCCGGCGACCGGGCAATCCGTTCACGCACGGCGTGCCCGTATTGCCCGGCGATGAAACGCGCGAGCGTATCGGCGAGCATGTGCTGCTCGTCGGTGAGGTCGAAGTTCATGGTGGCACTCCGTCAGCTTGATGCGCTTGAACCGCTCGCAGCGCGCGCATCGTTCAAAGTCCGAGCAGCGCTTGGGCGATGATGTTCTTCTGGATTTCGTTCGAGCCGCCGTAGATCGACAGCTTGTACTGGTTGAAGTCGCTTTTCGCGGCGTCGAAGACGTCGACAGGACCGAGTGGGCCGCCGTCGTAGCCCTCGTCGAACGCTTCGTCGACGAACGGCCGGGCATAAGGCCCGAGCGCTCGGCGCATGAGCGAAGCGAGGGTCTGGCGAATTTGCGTGCCGCGCACCTTCAGCATGGAGCTTTGCACGCCAGGCGTAGCGCCGCCCGCCGCGGCCGCGATCATGCGCAGGTTCGTCGTCTTCATGTTCTCGAGGTCGATCGTCACGCGTGCCACGCGCGCAGCGAAGAGCGAGTCCTCGGCGAGCGGGCGGCCGTTTTCGAGAATCTGCCCGGCCACGTGGCGCAGGCGTTCGAGCGCAGCCATCGAAAAGCCGACGCCCGCAATGTTCGTGCGCTCGTAGGTCAGCAGGTATTTTGCGTACGTCCAGCCACGGTTTTCTTCGCCAACGAGGTTGCCGGCCGGCACGCGCACGTCTGTGAGAAATACCTCGTTGACCTCGTGCTCGCCGTCGAGCGTGACGATCGGGCGCACTTCGACGCCGGGCGAGCGCATGTCGACGAGCAAAAAGCTGATGCCTTCCTGCTTGCGCGCGTGGGGATCGGTGCGCACGAGGCAGAACATCATGTTGGCGTAGTGGCCGAGGGTGGTCCAGGTTTTCTGGCCGTTCACGACGTAGTAATCGCCGTCGGAATCGGCAACGCGTACGGCGCGTGTCGAGAGCCCGGCCAGATCGGAGCCCGCGCCGGGCTCCGAATAACCCTGGCACCACCAGTCCGAGCCGTCGAGAATGCGTGGCAGCCAGTGGCGTTTTTGCGCGTCGCTGCCGTATTCGATCAGCACGGGGCCGAGCATGTTCACGCCGAACGGCACGATGCGCGGCGCATGCGCGAGCGCACATTCGTTTTCGAAGACGAAGCGCTCGATCGGTGTCCAGCCAGGGCCGCCGTATTCGCGCGGCCAGTGACTCGCGAGCCACCCGCGCGCGTTGACGAGCGCATGCCATTGCGCCATGTCTTCGCGCCGAAGCCGTTGCCCGTGGCGCACCTTGTGTGCGATCCGCGGCGGCAGCGATTCCGCGAGAAAGCGCCGCACTTCGTCGCGAAACGCATGTTCCTTTTCAGTGAAATCGAGGTCCATCGCATATCTCTTTCGCCGAGCGTTCGCTTCGGCGGGCAGGGGCGGTCAGATCTCCGACGCTCAGGAGCGCGGCTCGTCGAGGCTCGAGAAGTCCGCGCCGCGCTCGACGAGTTCGATGATCAGCGTGGACGGTTTCCAGAACAGTGCGTCTTCGCGTTCGTAGCGGCGCAGAGCCGCGAGCACGTTGGCGAGGCCGAGCGTATCGGCGTATTTCATCGGGCCGCCGCGATAGCGCGGAAAACCGTAGCCATGCACGAGCGTCACGTCGACATCGAGCGGACGCAGCGCGATCCCCTCCCGCACGACGTTCGCTGCCTCGTTGATGACGGCCATCATGAGGCGCCGCACGATCTCCTCGTCACTGAAGGTGCGCGGGACGATGCCGTGCCGCTCGCGCTCCGCCGCGACGATGGCTTCGACTTCCGGGTCCGGCTTGCCCACGCGCGCCCCGTCCTCATAGCGGTAGAACCCGCGGCCCGTCTTCTGCCCGAACCAGCCGCGCTCGCAGAGCCGGTCGGCGATTTCGACGTAGCGGGCGCGCGGATCGCGCGTGGCTGCGCGGCGCTTGCGCGCCGCCCAGCCGATGTCGCCGCCTGCCAGGTCGACAACTTGATAAGGGCCCATGGGGTAACCGAACGCGCGCATGGCGCCATCGATCTGGTACGGCGAGGCGCCGTCTTCCAGCAGATAGTCGGCCGCCGTCCGATAAACGGCGAGCAGACGGTTGCCGATGAAACCGTCGCATACGCCCGCGCGCACGGCCACCTTGCGCAGGCGCCGTGCGAAATCGAATGCGGTGGCGACCACGTCGGGTGCGACGCGCGCGGGCACGACGATCTCCAGCAGCTTCATCACGTTGGCGGGCGAGAAGAAGTGCAGGCCGATCACGTCGGCGGGCCGCCCGGTGGCCGACGCAATTTCGTCGATGTCGAGGTACGACGTATTGGTGGCCAGCACGGCGCCGGACCGCGCCACGCGATCGAGTTCGACGAAGACGGCTTTTTTTACGGACATGTCCTCGAACACGGCTTCGATGACGAGATCGGCATCCGAGAGCGCCTCGTAAGATGTGCTGCCGGTGAAGCGCGCCAGCGCCGCAGCCTTATCGGCGGCCTGAATGCGGCCCTTCGCGACGAGCCCTTCGTAGACGCGCTCGACGCGCGCGCGCCCTGCGGCGAGCGCGGCCTCCTCGCGCTCGATCATGACGATGGGCAAGCCGGCATCGAGTACGGCCACGGCAATGCCGGCACCCATGGTGCCGCCGCCCACGATGCCGACGCGTTCGATCGAGCGAGGAGACGACGCTTGCGTTTCGGGCGCCTTGGCAGCTTCGCGCTCGGCGAAGAACGCATGGACGAGCCCCGCGCGCTGCGGGCTCGCGAGGCATTCGAGAAAGGCGCTGCGCTCCAGCGCAAGACCTTCGTCGAATGGCCGCTCGAGCGCGGCTTGCACCGCGTCGACGATCTTCATCGGCGAGAGCAGGCCGCGCGAGCGCGCGGCGATCTGCGCGCGTGCGGCATCGATTGCCGCCTTTGCGGCGGTCGGGTCTCGCGCGAGCGCTTGCGCGTCGCGCGTCGGACGGGGGGCCGCCTGGGCGGAGGCGAGTTCGCGCGCATAGGCGAGACCTTCGGCTGCGATGTCGCCGCTTGCGGCGAGGCGGTCGACGAGCCCGAGCGCAAGCGCCTCGTTACCGCTTACGTGACGGCCCGAAAGCATGAGGTCGAGCGCCGCGGGCGCACCGATGAGGCGGGGCGCGCGCTGCGTGCCCCCTGCACCCGGCAGCAAGCCGAGATTCACCTCGGGCAATCCGAGCTTCGCATCGCGCAGCGCGATGCGATAGTGCGCGGCCAGGGCGATCTCGAGCCCGCCGCCGAGCGCTGCCCCGTGGATCGCGGCGACCACCGGTTTCGTCGACGACTCGATGCGCTCGCAGACCGTGGGCAGCAGGGGCGGCTGAGGGGGCTTGCCGAACTCGCGGATATCGGCGCCCGCGATGAAGTTGCGGCCGGTGCCGATGATCAGTGCGACAGCGACGGCTGGGTTGGCCTCGGCTTCCTCGATGGCCGCGACGAGCGAGCGGCGCACGTCGGCACTCAGTGCGTTCACGGGAGGGTGATCGATCCTGATGACGAGCACGTTCGCATCGAGCGCGTGCGTGACGAAGGGGGCGGCTTGAGATCCATTCATGAGAGGCGGCTCTGTCTCGTAAAGTCTTTTCTCTGGGCTTCGGCTGGGCTGGGGCTTAAGCCGGCGGAGCATGTTCTTGATTGTCGATGGGATAAGCACAATTGACAATGGAAGCGTGCATTGACAGACTGTCAAATTGCATTTGACGCGAGAGCGAAGTAAGCCTGATTCCGACATGTCGATCGACCCGAACGCGCTGGCGCTGCTCGTGGAAATCCTCGAGGCTGGCAACCTGAGCGCGGCTGCTCGCCGGCTCAAGATGACGCGCGCGAACGTGAGCTACCATCTCGCCCATCTCGAGCGCACGCTCGGGCTGCAACTCGTGCGGCGCACGACACGGCGCGTCGAGCCGACGGAAGCGGGTTTGCGTCTCGTCGAGCATGGCCGCGCGATCCGCAATGCCGTGCGCGCAGCCAAGGAGTCGGCGGAAACGCTCGGCAAGACGCTGCAGGGGCGAGTCCGGCTCTCGGTGCCGAGCGGCTACGGCCAGCTCGTCATGGCCGATTGGCTCGTCGCATTCAAGCGGCAGCACCCGGGCATCGTGCTCGACGTGACCTTCGAGAACCGCATCGAAGATCTGCTGCGCGACGAAATCGACATTGCAGTACGCGTGATGTCCGAGCCGCCGCAAAACGTCGTCGCGCGTGACATGGGTCCCGTGCACTACGTGGCCTGCGCATCGGTGTACTATGCCCGCGAACACGGCATGCCCGGCGGACTCGATGCGTTGCGTCGGGCACCGCTGATCACGTCGGCCGTGGTGGGGCGGCAGTTGAGAGTCTCGGCATACCTCGACGATGAACGCCATGAGGTACTGCTCGAGCCGACGCTCATTTCGGAGAATTTTGCGTTTCTGCGGCAGGCATTGCTCGCGGGGCTCGGCGTGGGCATCGTGCCTCGGTACGTCGTCGACGACGACATACGCCGGCGCGAAGTGGTGACGACGCTCGACGCGTGGCGCCTGAGCATTTTCGGTACGCACATGTACATGCTCTACATGCCGGACCGGCATCAAACGCGCGCGGCTGCCGCATTGATCGAATTCCTGCTGGGCCGGGCTGCGACGCGGGCGGCGGGCCGCCCGCGCGATCCCGGCGAGTGAAATGGCCGGCATCGCGCGCTTCCTCGGGGGCGGCGCGACGCCGGCGATAACGGGAAAAGCCGCGACGTCGCCGCGGCTCGGCCCGTGAGGCAGGGCGCTTCGATCGGAGCACCATCGGCGCCCCGATCCGATTTTGGCGCGGCCGGCGCGCAATGCGCCGGCCAGCGCGAGCATCAGTGGTGATGGCCTTTCTTCAGTTCTTCCTTGGCGTCACCATAACCCTTGCGGATCTCGCCGGCACCTTGCTGCAGATCGCCCTTCGCTTCGCGAGCCGGGTTGTCGGTGGCCTTGCCCACCGTCTCGTTCACCTTGCCCTTCGCTTTTTCGGTCATGCCCTTCACTTGGTCCTTGTTCATGCGAGCCTCCGTTGGTTCAGTTCAGTGAGCCGCAACGTGCGGCATCTGACATCCTGCAACGGACGTGCCCGCGGCTCGCCTCCCGGAGCGCGGCCAGACCTCAAAACGAGACGATGGGTGCCGCCGCGGCCCCCGCCTTTGCGGCCTTCGACGGCGTGCCCGCCGCACCCGCCACGTTTTTCGCGCGGGCCGGCGGCGGCCCGAAAAGCGGGGCGAGTTCGGGGCCGAGCGACTTCAACAACTGTACGGCCATCGCGCTCGTGTACGAATAGCGCTCGGCGTAGGGTTCATGCGCGTAGGCGGTCAAGGTGCCGAAGAAGCGGTTGTCGATGACGAAAACGAACGTGGCCGTGCGATTGACCTTGCGCGACTCGATGAGGCGCGCGCCCGGCGCATAGACCTGGAAGCGCTGATCGCCGGTGCCCGTTTTGCCATAGACCTCGAACGCGCGTCCATCGGGCAGCGGCAGCCCGCCCGCGAGCCGTGCGCCGGTGCCGCCTTGCACCACGTCGTGCAGCAGCCGATGTACGACGTCGACGATTTCGGGCGCGATCGCCGTGCCGCGCGCGCCTGCCGCGTGAGCGAACGCGGTCTCGTACGGCGTGCCGGCGGCGAACTCGAGCGAGCCGATGCTGTGTGGCGGCAGCATCGTCCCATCGTTGGCGACGATGCCGATCAATTGCGCAAGCGCATCGGGCCGATCGCCCGATGCACCGACGGCGGCCGCATACGAGGGGGTGACGGTTTCGAACGGGTAGCCGAGCGCGCGCCATGACCTGGCTATCCGCGCGTAGGCTTCGAGTTCCACCATGTGGCGGATGCGCCGGTCCTGCGCGCCGCGGTGACGCGTCTTGAAGAGCCACGCATAGGACGTAAGCCGTGCGTCCTTGCTCGCGGCCCTCAGCTCGCCCTCCGATGCGCGCGGGTGCGCGCGCAGGTAGTTCAGCATCCAAAGCTCGACGGGGTGCACGCGCGCGATGTAGCCCCGGTCGTTGAGATCGAACTTGTCGGGGCCGTATTTCGCATAGAGCTTGCCGAGATCGTCGTCCTTGAGCGACGCGTTCGGGGTGCCCTTCAGCGCGGCGCGCATGCGCCTGTCGAACCAGCCGCGCGGGCCATCGGGGACGACGCTGCGCAAGACGGTGGCCACCTTCGCCGGCGCCTTGCTGCGCATGCCGGCAATGAGCTTGTCGAGCGCGGCATCGGGCGTTTCGCCCTTGTACTTCACATAGAACCGATGCAGATAGACGAGGCTTTCCTGATCGGCGAATCGAGTGAGATAGCTGCGCCGGAGCGCGGGGTCGTCGAGCCACCGCTGCGAGGGGCCGGCCGCATCGACCATCTCGTAGCGGACGATGTCGCGCATCAGCCGCACGAACACGAGGTTGACCGAATGCTGAAAGGCGTCGTGCACGGTCAGGATGCGCCCGTTGTCCGACTTGTCGAAATTCGTGAATGCTTGCAGCCCGCCGCCGGTGGAGAACATCTCGCCGGGGCTCGCCGAGTATTTGCGCTCGACCGCGGCCTGCAGCATCGTGGGTAGCGAGCGGTCGTTCGTGTGCGCGAGATAATCGAGCGCCCAGCGCGTGAGCGCATCGCTCGGATCGGGGCGCACGCGTTTCAACTCGGCGCCCGAGAGCGCGCCGTACCGTGCGTGCAGCGCTTCGACAACCTGCAAATACGTGATGATCGTACGCAGCTTGGCCGTGGACCCGAGGTTCAATCTTGCCCCGCGGTTGATGTCGAACGGCTGGTTGACGCTGTCCGTCTGCACGCGCAGCAGGTTTTCGCCGTTGCGGCGTTCGAAGAGCGTGAAGCTGAACGCGATCTTCGATGGATCGTCGCCGGGGCGCAGCATCTCGAAGCCATAGAGCCCCGCTGCTTTCGCGCCTTCGGCCGTGCTCGCGCGCGCGAGACGATCGCTTACTTCGGCTTGTACGTGCTTGTTCAGTGTCGAATGCACGGTGAGGTCGAGGCGATCGAGATCGTAGACGTTGGCGACGCCCAGCGCGTTCATCAACTGCGCGCGCAGCAAGGTGACGGCCTTGCGGGCGACGTACGAGGTCGCCGGTGGTGGCGGGGGCGCGCGACGCAATTCGAGGCGTTCGGCGAGCGCGGCGTCGCGCAGTGCGGTCGTGATGACACCGTTGGCCGCCAGCACGCGCACGTAGCTGTCCGTCAGGCGATCGAGCGCCGCCGGGTTGCGCACGAGAAAATACGACGGCGCACGCTGCGCAATGAGCAAGGAGAGCATCTGCTTGAACGCGAGCGCCTGTTGAGCCGTCTGCTCGGGCGGCGTTGCCTCGTTGAGACCTTGCACGCTGGCCTGCGAGAGCAACTGGTTCACTTCGTCGAAATCGCGTCCGTACCAGGCCGTCAAACCGTCGCCCAATCCTTCGATCTCGCCCACGCCCGGCTGCGCCGCGAGGGGTACCGTGTTCAGGTAGTGCACGACGATCCCGCGCCGTGCCGGCAGCGTCTCTTCGCCGCCGAGGTAGGCGCGCACGGAAGCCGATGCGATCTGACGCAGCTTTTCGGGCGGGGTGGACGTGCGCCCGCCGGGAGAGTGGCGGAATTTCTCGATCTGCGTGGCGAGCGTGCTGCCGCCCGGCGTCGACTGATGGCGGTTCACGAGCCTCAGCACCTGATCGCTCAGCGCGCGCGAGAAGCGGCCCCAGTCGATCGCGGGATTGCGGTAAGGCTGGCTCGAATCGAGCAGATAGCGGTCTTCGATGAACGTGAGCGCGCTCACGACGAGCGGCGGGATCGATTCGAAATCGGCGTAGACGAGCGCCGGGTAGCGCGCCTGAAAAAGCGGCTCGCCCGTCGTGTCGAAAAGCCGCAGGCCGCCTTGATCCTTCTCCGCGTAAGGGACGAAGAGGCCATGATCGGCGATTGACGCCATCGTCGGCGAAATACGCGCTTGCCGGGTCACCTCGTAACCGCGCGTGGCAAGCCGCTTTTGAAAGTCAGGCAGACGCGCGTAGCCGAGCCGTCCGTCGTATGGGCCGTGCGCGGGGAAGCGGATGCTGTAGCTCGCCCCGCTTTCGACCGAAAAGCCCACGTCGTGGTCGAGCCGCGCCAGATAGCGCGCCTGCAGCCGGGAACTCTGCATCTCGATCGAGGCAAGGTAGGCGACAACGGCGACCAGGGCCGCGGCGGCGAGCCCAAGGAGCCACTTCAAGCGCGCGCCGGGCGACATCGTGGCGATGGCGCGCAACGGCATTCGGGCGAGCGGGCGGTTCATGTTGGCTCCTTGATGCCTCGGCGCGACGGCGATTCCGTGGTCTCCCGGAACGTCGTGACGTCCGTATTAGTTTAATCATGCTCCGGCGCTATGGGCAGCCGCTGTGGCGTGGCGCACGAATCGCACAGCCGGGCATCCGTCGGCGCAAGGAGACGACCGCGTGCAGCGTCTCCGGGAGTCGAGCAAGCCCTGCGCCAGTCCGAAAGACGGCGGCGTTTGACGCTTGTTCGGGGTCGGACGACTTTTAAAAGCGGTTCCCGAGTTTGGGAAGAGGAGCACTTCGAATTTTGAGACGGATGTGCGAAATGTCGGAGGACGCGCGTCTTTGCATGGATGGGATCGGTTCTCCGCCTGGACGATCGCGAAAAAGCGTAGCGCGCGGCGAGTGATACCGAACTGTCTGATCTCATGCAGACCGCGGCGAGTGGAGTAGCATACGCCGCGCAGTTCGACGCACGGTTGCGACCGTCGCGATCAGCAGATCCACGCTGAAATAAAGAGCCTTTGGCGCGTACCTCACTCGAGAGCCGGCGCTCGCATTGCGAGCGAGGCGGGGGCGCGCCGGGATGTCGATACTTCGGCCGCGTCACGCGGCCGTTTCGTCATCGCGCATGCGCGTTTCGCGCCGCGCGTGCGCGACGACCAGGAGGCATCAATGAGAAGCTGGGCCGAGGAACTGGTGGGCGAGTTCAACGAGACGGACTCGGATGCGCAGGTGTTCGCCAAAATCGAAAGCGCGGCAAACCATCTTGGTTTCGAGTATTGCGCGTACGCATTGCGCGCGCCATGGCCGTTGTCGAAACCGAAAACGCGCCTCGTCAACAACTACCCCGAATGGTGGCAAAGGCGCTACGAGGAGGCGCGCTACATCGAGATCGATCCGACCGTGCGGCACGCGCGACGCTCCCGCACGCCGGTCATATGGAGCGATGCACTTTTCGCCGAGGCGCCTCAGCTGTGGCGTGAGGCGCGCTCTGTCGGACTGCGCGTCGGGTGGGCGCAATCGGCCTTCGATAGTTGCGGGGTGGCGGGCATGTTGACGCTCGCGCGCTCGGACGGCCCGCTGACGGCGGACGAACTGACCGAGAAAGAAGCGCGCATGCGCTGGCTCGTCAACACCGCGCATCTGGCGCTCAAGCGGGTGCTGATGCCGAAGCTCATGGACGATCCCGAGCGCGGTTTGACCGAGCGCGAAATCGAGGTCCTGAAGTGGGCGGCCGATGGCAAGACGTCGGGCGAGATCTCGAAGATCCTCGTCATCTCGGTCGATACCGTCAACTTCCATGTGAAGAATGCGGTGACGAAGCTCAAGAGCGCGAACAAGACCGCGGCGGTGGTGCGCGCAGCGATGCTCGGCCTCCTGCATTAGGGCCTGCTCGCGGTGAGCGCGGGCTTGCGAGACGCGCCTTGCAGACCCGGCCCGGCCGGCACCCGCCCGAGCACCCGAGCACGGCGGGCGAGCCGCGGATGCTCATGTCGGCCGCGGCGATGGTGCGGGCCGGCCGCCGCGCAACGGCGAATCGCTCGTGCGCCGCTCGCCGCCCGATACGATGCGGCCCTGGGCGAGACGGTAGGCGTCGCTCGCGAGGCGCAGCAGCGGCGTATGCGGTTCGCGCGCGCCGAGCAGCACGCCAATGCCGTCGCGATTGAGTTCGGCGAGCCATGCGCAGATGTCGTCGGCGGTGCCGGGCGGCAGATCGGCAGTCGGATCGTCGATGAGCAGCATCGTCGGGCGCGACATCAATGCTCGCCCGATCGCGAGCAGTTGCTGATCGCTGCTCGAAAGCTGGCACGCGCTTTCCTGGGCGCGCGCGCCCAGGCGCGGAAAGCGCTCGAAGAGCCGGGCGGCGTCGGCTTCAACGCGGGCGCGGTCGGGCTCGCGCCAGACGTACGCGAGCAAGTTCTCGCGCACCGACAGATTGCGAAACAGCAAGCGGTTTTGCGGTACCCAGGCGATGCCGCGCGCGGCGATTTCGTTGGCTCGTTTGCGGCGGATTTCCTCGCCGGCGAACCGGATAGAGCCGCGGCTCGGGCGCACGAGTCCGGCGACGGTCATGAGCAGGGTGCTTTTGCCCGCGCCAGGCTCGCCGAGCACACAAGCCGTCGAACCGGGTGCCACGCTCAGCGAGACGTCGTCGAGTACCGCGGTGGCACCGCGCGCTGCGGCGAGCGCCAGGATCTGCAGCAGTGGCGGGCAGCTCAAGCGCGGTCTCCCTCAGTCGCAATGCGGTCGATTTCACCCGTTGCGCGCACCTGCGACAACTACCAGAAATCAGGATGGCGGTGTATTGGGCCGGCCCGGACGAGGTTCGTCGATGCGTAGGTCGACATACGAGCGCCGGCCGTGTCTGAAGGCATGGGTACCCGGTCGTCATATCATTGCGCACGAAGGTTCGACTATGTCGCTGTTTCGCGATTCGACAGGGCGGTGCACGCACCGGAAGGGGATGAGACGATGACGGAAGCGAGAGACGTTCCCGCACCTGAACCCGTGTGGTTCGACGCCGAGGACGGCTATCGGCTCGGCGGTTTCGTCTGGCATGCGGATAGGCCTGCCGCGGCAGATGCCGGTCACCCAGGCGGCGCCCGCTCGGTGGTGGTCGTCAACGCGGCCACCTCGGTGCGCTGCCGCTATTACTTCCGCTTTGCGGCCCGCGTGGCTGCACAGGGCCACGATGTGGTGCTCTACGACTATCGCGGCATCGGCGAGTCGCGCCCGCCGCGGCTTGCTGGTCTTCGTGCGACATGGCTCGACTGGGGCCGCCTCGACTGCGAAGCGGCGCTGCGTTTTGCCCTCCATCGCTTTCCGGGCAAGCCGCTCGATGTGGTTGCGCACAGCATCGGCGGATTCGTCGTCGGTCTCGCGCCGTCGAATCACACGTTACGGCGCGTTTTTACGATGGGCGCTCAGTACGCGTATTGGCGAGACTACGCGCAGCGGGAGCGCCTGGCGATGCTCGCGAAGTGGCATGTGGCCATGCCCGCGCTGGCCGCGCTCCTCGGCTACGTTCCCGCCCGCCGGCTCGGCTGGATGGAAGATACGCCACGCGGTGTGGCGCTTGCGTGGAGCCGCAGCCGGGCGCGCTTCGAAGATACCTATCGGCGCGGGCCGCTGGCAGTGCCGCGGGCCGCGCGCGAGCGGCTCGTGAGCCAGTTCGCGCAATTGCGTGCGCCGATCTGCGCAGTGAGCGTGACCGACGATCCGTTCGGTACCGTACCGGCGATCGAGCGACTCCTGGGCTATTTCGCCGCGAGCGCCGAGCGCTTGCATGTGCGGCTGGCGCCGCGGCACATCGGCGCCGACGCGATCGGTCACTTTGCGTTTTTTCATCGGCGCTTCGAGCATACCCTCTGGCCGATCGCGTTGCATTGGCTCGCGACGGGCGCGCTCGTGCCCGCCTTCGGCGACATGCTCGTATCGCGGCGCGGTGCGGACGCGCCCCTTGCACCGTCGGTCTCATCGGGCGCCGCTTGCGAGGATGCGGATGCGGCATAGGACGCGACGGCAAGCCGTGGTTGGCGTGAACAGGCCCTTATCACCTGCCTTATCGCCTACCATTTGCGCTCTTACAGTGAAGGTTGGAACACTTTGCAACGCGATCAACGTCCCGTTTTCGAGACAGTGGTGCTCGATGTGCCGGCGGCCGCCGAGGCCGGTGTGGAAGTGCTGCTCGTTTCGATCGAACTCGACGCCGCGCTCGATTCGCCGCAACTCGTCTCGCTCGACGACGATGAGCGCCGACGTGCGGCGCGCTTTCTCAGACGAGAAGACGCCGTGCGCCAGTCCGCGACGCGCGCGGCCCTGCGCGAAGCGCTCGGGGAGCGGTTGAGGGTGCCGCCCGGCTCGCTCGTGTTTTCTCGTGAGGAATCGGGCCGACCGCATCTGGCCGGTGGTGCCGATGGTGCCGATGGTGCCGATGCCGCGATCGATTTCAATGTGTCGCATTCGGGCGGTTATGCGCTGATTGCGCTTTCGGCGACGAGGCGTGTCGGCGTCGACATCGAATCATGCCGGCAGGCGTTGGATTGGCGCCAGCTCGGTGCGAGCGTGTTTGCGCCCGAGGAAGCGGCGCGCGTCGCAGGGGTGGACGATGAACAAGGGCGCCGCACGTTCTTCGATGTATGGACGGCGAAGGAGGCACTCGTAAAAGCGCATGGCGCCGGCATCGCCATCGCCGAGGGCTTGTCCGGTTTCGCCGTGCTCGGCGAGCGGCATGGCGAAGGCCTGGCACCCGTCGTACGCGTCGTGGCGGGAGTGCGAAGGGCACCGTCCGAACCGTCTATTGCCGGGTTCGATGCGCGCTGGTTCCGCGCGCCGGCAGGCTACGCCGCGTGCGTGGCCTGGTCGCGCGCGCTGACCCGTCCGGCTCGCTGACCGGATGCCCGTCTCGCGACGGGGAGCCGCCACGCCTGCCGTGGCGGGCGCTTCGCCGCGCGCGTGCTCACGATCCTCCGCCGTCCGATTCGTCGGATTCGGGTTCGTTGCGCACGGCATCGGCGAAGCGTGCGAGTGCCGCCAGCGAGCCGCTTACGCTCACATACTCCTCGCGCCCTATGCGCGCATCGAGGAGAACGGCCATGCCCGATTCTCTTGCCAGTTCGATGAGATCCATCTGTCGCTGTCCCTGTTGCGTCTGTCGTGTTTTGTTCATGACTGAATACGGTGTGCCCTATGGGCCGAACGGTGTTCGACCTGTGTTGCATCGGCGCGCCATGCCGCGTCTCGCCCCTCCACAAGCACAGGCCGTACCTGCTCCGTTGCGGTGGGTCGAGCCGATTCGCGTGCCCGCTCGCGGTGCCTGGCGTGCTCGTTGTTGCACCGGCGAGGGGCGCCGAGCGCATCGCTTGTACGCGTCGCACCGGTGCGCGGCCGCATGGAGCGGCGGTGGAGGACACGCCCCTCGCCACGGCCTGTCGTGACAGTCGTGGATTGAAATGTCTAGACAAGTAATGGGCCGATGACCGGCGCGCGAATCCGCCCGCGCAGTCGCGCGCCGCGCACCTGGAACACAGTCCGGAAGTCTGCGAATCTCCCTATGAAGACGGCTCGAAGCCGTTCTCCGCTCCGCTGTCGGCGGCCTCATGGAAATCCCTGAGGAGGGATTTGTAAAAACGCGTTGTATATACAACTGAGTGCCGCTAGACTGCCACGTCATCGAATGACGCAACAGGACCTCCCATGATGATTCTCACGCCCGGCCGACTGACACTGGCGCAATTGCGGCGCATCGCGCGCGAACCCGTGACGCTGCAGCTCGATCCGGCGAGCCATGCGGGCATCGACGCGTGCGCGCGCGCCGTAGCCGAGATCGCCGCCGA
This sequence comes from Trinickia caryophylli, assembly GCF_034424545.1. NCBI lineage: Bacteria > Pseudomonadati > Pseudomonadota > Betaproteobacteria > Burkholderiales > Burkholderiaceae > Trinickia > Trinickia caryophylli. The sequence goes on from NZ_CP139970.1 coordinate 3,612,015, forward strand.
GGGCCAGCCCGCCTACGGCATCAACACCGGCTTCGGGCGCCTGGCAAGCACGCACATTCCGCACGATCAGCTCGAACTGCTGCAGCGCAATCTCGTCCTCTCGCACGCGGTGGGCGTGGGCGAACCGATGCAGGCGCCCGTCGTGCGCCTGCTGATCGCGCTCAAGCTTTCGAGCCTGGGGCGCGGGCATTCCGGTGTGCGGCGCGAGGTGATCGACGCGCTCGTCGCGCTTTTCAATGCGGACGTGCTGCCTGTGATTCCCGTCAAGGGGTCGGTAGGCGCGTCGGGCGATCTGGCGCCCCTTGCGCATTTGTCGGCCGCGCTGATCGGCATCGGCGAAGTGCACGTGCGTGGCGAGCGCATGAGCGCCGCCGCCGGCCTCGCGCACGCCGGATTGACGCCGCTCACGCTGCAGGCGAAGGAGGGCCTCGCGCTGCTCAACGGCACGCAGGCCTCGGCGGCGCTTGCGCTCGACAATCTCTTCGCGATCGAGGACTTGTTCCGCACGGCGCTCGTTTCGGGGGCGCTGTCGGTGGACGCGGCGGCAGGCTCCGTCAAGCCGTTCGATGCGCGCATTCACGAGCTGCGCGGCCACCGCGGCCAGATCGAGGCGGCAGCGGCTTATCGCGGCCTGCTCGAGGGCTCGGGCATCAATCTCTCGCATCGCGATTGCGGCAAGGTGCAGGATCCGTACAGTCTGCGCTGCCAGCCGCAGGTGATGGGAGCCTGCCTCGACCAGATTCGCCACGCGGCCGACGTGCTGCTGATCGAGGCGAATGCCGTCTCCGACAATCCGCTCGTGTTTCCCGATACCCGCGAGGTGCTCTCGGGCGGCAACTTCCATGCGGAGCCCGTTGCGTTCGCCGCCGATAACCTCGCGCTGGCCGCCGCCGAAATCGGCGCGCTCGCCGAGCGTCGTATCGCCTTGCTGATCGATGCGACGCTTTCGGGGCTGCCGCCGTTTCTCGTCCGGGATGGCGGCGTGAACTCGGGCTTCATGATCGCGCACGTGACCGCGGCGGCGCTCGCGTCCGAGAACAAGACGCTTGCGCATCCCGCGTCTGTGGATTCGCTGCCGACTTCGGCGAACCAGGAAGATCACGTGTCGATGGCGACGTTCGCGGCGCGCAAGCTCGGGGACATCGCCGCGAACACCGCGCATATTCTCGCGATCGAGCTGCTGGCGGCGGCGCAAGGCGTCGATCTGCGCGAGCCGAATCACACGAGCGCGGCGCTCAGCCGGGTGATGGAGACCGTACGCGCGGTCGTGCCGCACTACGAACTCGATCGCTACTTCGCACCCGATATCGCCGCGATCACGACGCTCGTGGAAGACGGCACGATCGCGGCGGCGAGCCCGCTGTCGTTCGCGTCGCTCGCACCCGTGGCGGCCTGAGCGAGCGACGCCGACATCATGAACGCTCCTGCGTATCAGGGCATCAAGGACTTCATCCTCGCGCGCATTCACTCGGGCGAGTGGGCCGAGGGCGACCAGGTGCCCTCTGAAAACGAACTCGCGCGCGATTTCAGCGTCGCGCGCATGACGGTGAACCGCGCGTTGCGCGAGCTCACGGCCGAGCAGGTGCTCACGCGCGTGCAAGGCGCGGGAACGTTCGTCGCGCGGCCCAAATACGAATCGACGCTGGTTGCGATCCGCAGCATTTCGGATGAGATCGCCGCACGAGGGCACGCGCATCGCGCGGCCGTGCTCGCGCTCGGCGCGGCGGTGGCCGACGCGGCGCTTGCGCTCGAACTGCAGGTGAAGCCCGGCAGCCCGATTTTTCACTCGCTGCTTGTGCACTTCGAGAACGACGAACCGGTGCAGCTCGAGGAGCGCTGGGTCAATCCGGCCGCGGCGCCCGAGTATGCGCTCCAGGACTTCACGAAGATCACCCCGAATCAGTACCTCGTGCGCGTGGCCCCGCTGTCGCGCGTGGAGTACCGCATCGAAGCCGCGTCGCCGGAACCGTCTACGTGCGAGCATCTCGCGATGGACGAGGGCGAGCCGTGCCTCGTCTTGCATCGCCGCACGTGGACGCGTTCGCTCGTGGCCTCGGTGGCGAATCTTTGGCACCCCGGCAGCCGGTACCGCTTCACCGGCCATTTCTGAACCACGGACTCTGGAGAGTCGCCCATGACCGATTCGAATTTCGCCGATCCGCGTTTCGACGCCACGCGCAACATACGTGCGCCGCGCGGTGCGCAAAAGACCTGCAAGAGCTGGCTCACCGAGGCCGCTTACCGCATGATCCAGAACAACCTCGATGCCGAAGTGGCCGAGCACCCGCATGCGCTCGTCGTCTACGGCGGAATCGGGCGGGCCGCGCGCAACTGGGCCTGCTTCGACCAGATCCTCGCCTCGTTGAAGGATCTCGAGGACGACGAGACGCTGCTCGTGCAATCGGGCAAGCCCGTGGGCGTATTCCGCACGCATCCCGATGCGCCGCGCGTGCTGATCGCGAATTCCAACCTCGTGCCGCACTGGGCGACCTGGGAGCATTTTCACGAGCTGGACCGCAAGGGGCTCATGATGTACGGCCAGATGACAGCCGGCAGCTGGATTTATATCGGCAGCCAGGGCATCGTGCAGGGTACGTACGAGACGTTTTTTGCCGTCGCGAACCAGCACTTCGGCGGCCGCGCGCAGGGGCGCTGGATCCTCACGGGCGGGCTGGGCGGCATGGGCGGCGCGCAGCCCCTCGCCGCGACGATGGCCGGTTTTTCGATGATCGCGGTCGAATGCGACGAGACGCGCATCGATTTCCGTCTGAAGACGCGCTATCTCGATCGCAAGGCGACGACGCTCGATGAAGCGCTCGAGATGATCGAGGCGGCGAAGGCGAGCGGGCAGCCGGTATCCGTCGGCCTCGTCGGCAACGCCGCCGATGTGTTCGCCGAGTGCGTCGCGCGCGGCATCACGCCCGATTGCGTGACCGATCAAACGAGCGCGCACGATCCCATTCATGGCTATTTGCCGCAGGGGTGGACGCTCGCCGAGTGGCGCGAGCGGCAAAAGCGAGATCCGCAGAGCATCGTCGCGGCGGCCAAGCAGTCGATGGCCCACCAGGTGCGCGCAATGCTCGCGCTGCAATCGCGCGGTGCCGCAACGCTCGATTACGGCAACAACATCCGCCAGATGGCGCTCGACATGGGCGTCGAAAATGCCTTCGACTTCCCCGGCTTCGTGCCGGCCTATATTCGTCCGCTCTTTTGCGAAGGAAAGGGGCCGTTCCGTTGGGTCGCGCTCTCGGGCGATCCCGAGGACATCTACAAGACGGATGCGAAGGTCAAGGAGTTGATTCCCGACGACGCGCATCTGCACAACTGGCTCGACATGGCGCGCGCACGCATTGCGTTCCAGGGGCTGCCCGCGCGTATTTGCTGGGTTGGCGTGAAAGACCGCTATCGTCTCGGGCTCGCGTTCAACGAGATGGTCGCGCGTGGCGAGCTCAAGGCGCCGATCGTCATTGGCCGCGACCACCTCGACACGGGCTCCGTGGCGAGCCCGAACCGCGAGACGGAGGCGATGAAGGACGGCTCCGATGCGGTGAGCGACTGGCCGTTGCTGAACGCGCTCCTGAACACCGCGGGTGGGGCCACATGGGTCTCGCTGCACCATGGCGGCGGCGTGGGGATGGGCTTCAGTCAGCATGCGGGCGTCGTCATCGTGTGCGACGGCACCGAGGCGGCCGCGCGGCGTATCGAGCGCGTGCTGTTCAACGATCCGGCAACGGGCATCATGCGTCACGCCGATGCCGGCTACGAGATCGCGCAGCGTACGGCGCGCGAGGTCGGGCTCCAGTTGCCGATGCTTGATCGTCGATGACGGCGGCGCCGATGGCGGCAATTCCGGACCACTCGCGCGGCGACACGGCGCCGAGCACCTCGATGCGGATCGTGCGCGGCGCGGCGTTGGCTGCGGCGCCGTGGAAGAACGGCGGGGGCGTGACGCGCGAGGTTGCCGTGCATCCGCCGGGCGCCGGTTTCGATAACTTCGTCTGGCGCGTGAGCGTGGCCGATGTCGAGCGTTCGGGGCCGTTCTCCCGCTTTGCCGGTGTCGATCGCACGCTGGTGTTGCTCGCGGGTGCCGGGATGCAGATTGCCGACGCGCGCGGGATGGCGCAGACCTCGCTGACGGCGCCGTTCGCGTTCGTGCAATTCCCTGGCGAACTCGCGATCGATGCGGCGCTTGTCGACGGGCCGACGCGCGATTTGAACATCATGTTGCGGCGCGGCTTGGCGACGAGCGCAGTCGAGCTTTGGCATGGCCCCGGCGAGCATCGGCTCGATGCCGACACGGTGCTCGTTTTCTGCGCCGAGGGACCGATCGAGTTGACCGACGGCGAGGGCGCGTTCGTGCGGCTCGACACGATGGATACCTTGCGTGTCGACGGCGCGCGCGCCTGGCATTGCACCGTGACCGGCGGCGGCAGTGCCGTTGCGATCGGCATTCGTGGGGCTTGCTGATGCGCGCTTTGATGCACGCTTTGGTGCGCGCTTCGATGCTTGCTTGCCGGCGGCAAGCGCATCGCTGCCGGCGCATCGTGCGAGCCGCCGATTCATCGAACCAATCCAGCTTGAAGGGTGCTGTACGATGACCGAATCGATCTGGCAGGACATGCATCTTTGCCCGCGCGGCGATCTCGACGAGACGATCCAGGACGCCGCGATGGCCGTGCGCGACGGCAAGATCGTGTGGGTCGGAGCGCGGTGCGCGTTGCCGGAATCATTCTCCGCGTGGCCACACGAAAATCTGAACGGCGCATGGGTGACGCCGGGGCTTGTCGATTGCCACACGCACCTCGTCTACGGTGGCCATCGCGCGGACGAGTTCGCGTTGCGCCTTGCGGGTGCGAGCTATGAGGAAATCGCGCGGCGCGGCGGCGGCATCGTTTCGACGGTGCGCGCGACGCGCGAGGCGGACGAGCCCGCGCTCATGCGCGCGTCCGCGCGACGGCTCGAGCCGCTCTTGGCTGAAGGGGTAAGTGCGATCGAGATCAAGTCCGGCTACGGGCTCGATCTCGACAGCGAACGCAAGATGTTGCGCGTCGCGCGCGAACTGGGGCGTCGCTATCCGGTTTCCGTCTATACGACGTTTCTCGGTGCGCATGCGCTGCCGCCGGAGTTCGCCGGCCGCGCCGACGCGTACATCGACGAGGTCTGCGAGCGCATGCTGCCGGCACTGGCCGGCGAGGGGCTCGTCGACGCGGTGGACGTGTTTTGCGAGCGCATCGGCTTCACGCTCGCGCAAAGCGAGCGCGTGTTCGAAGCGGCCGTGCGTCATGGCCTGCCGGTCAAGATGCATGCCGAGCAGTTGAGCGCGAACGGCGGAGCGGCGCTTGCCGCGCGCTATGGGGCGCTGTCGGCCGATCACCTCGAATATCTCGACGAAGCCGGCGTGGCGGCGATGAAGGCGGCTGGGACCGTGGCCGTGCTGCTGCCGGGCGCCTATTACTTCATTCGGGAGACGCAGCTGCCGCCAATCGAGCTGCTGCGCCGCTACGAAGTGCCGATTGCGCTGGCGACCGACAGCAACCCTGGCACGTCGCCTGCCACGTCGCTCGTGGCGATGATGAACATGGCTTGCACGCTTTTCCGGCTTACTGTTCGCGAAGCGCTTGCCGGCGTTACGGCGAATGCGGCGCGCGCGCTCGGACGAAGCGACCGGCACGGCGTGCTCGAACCGGGGCGTCAGGCCGATTTCGTTGCGTGGTCGGTCGACTCCCTGGCCGAACTCGCTTACTGGATCGGTCGCCCTCTCGCCGCGCGTGTCGTGCACGCGGGCGTGCCGGTCGCACACCCGTACGGCCCGGGGGCGAACACGATGATGCAAGGAGCGGCGCAATGACGAACGGAGAGCGACAGGCCCTCTTCGCGCCTCACGCGTATTTGCCAGAAGGCTGGCGCGAAAACGTACTGATCGAATGGAGCGATGCCGGCATGCTCGCGCGCGTGACGCCGGATGCCGCGCCACCAGCAGGCGTGCCGCGTGCGCAGGGGCCGGTGATGCCCGGCATCCCCAATCTGCATTCGCACGCATTCCAGCGCGCGATGGCCGGACTCACCGAATACCGCGCGCAGGGCAGCGATACGTTCTGGAGCTGGCGCGATCTCATGTATCGGTTTGCCGCGCGCGTGACGCCCGAGATCCTCGCGGCGGTGGCGTATTGGCTCTATGTCGAGATGTTGAAGACCGGTTACACCTCGGTCTGCGAATTCCATTATCTGCACCATGCGCCGGACGGCAGCCCCTATGCGAATCGTGCCGAGTTGGCTTCGCGTGTCGTCGATGCGGGCGCGCGCGCGGGCATCGGGCTCACGATGCTGCCCGTGCTCTACGAGTACAGCGGCTTCGGCGAGCGGCCGCCGCGTGCCGACCAGCGCCGGTTCATCAATACGCCCGAGCAATTGGTCGCGCTGCTCGACGCGCTCGCGAGCGCGTACCCCGAGCACGCCGGATTGGCTTATGGCGTGGCGCCGCATTCGCTGCGTGCGGTGTCGGCGGCCTCTCTGGCGCGGTTGAGCGCCGCGATGAGCGAGCGGCCCGCGGCGCCTGTCCATATCCATATCGCCGAGCAAACCGGCGAGGTGGACGATTGCATTGCGGCGACGGGCATGCGCCCCGTGGAATGGCTGCTCGAGCACGCCGATGTGGATGCGCGGTGGTGCCTCGTCCATGCAACGCACCTGAGCGGGACCGAAGTCGGCGCACTCGCGGCAAGCGGCGCGGTGGCGGGGCTTTGCCCCACGACCGAAGCGAATCTCGGCGACGGCGTGTTCCCGGCTGCCGCCTTTCTGGAAGCGGGTGGGCGGATCGGCATCGGCTCGGACAGTCACATTGCCGTCGATTGGCGTGCCGAGCTGCGCCTGCTTGAATACGGGCAGCGTTTGGCCAGGCGCGAGCGTAATGTGCTCGCGTCGGCCGAGCGTGTACAGGTGGCCGAACGGCTGTTCGACGCGGTGCTCGCCGGGGGCGCCGCCACGACGGGCCGCGCAACAGGCGCGCTGCGCGAAGGCTGTCGGGCCGACTGGCTCGTGCTCGATGAGGCGCATCCGAGCGTCGACGGGCATCGCCCCGAGGATTGGCTGGCCGGCCTCGTCTTCTGCGAGCATGGCGGCATGCCGGTATGCGATGTCTATACGGGCGGTCGGCGCGTGGTCGAGGCTGGCCGGCACGCCGACGAAGAGCGGGCTTACGCCGGCTATCGCGCGGCGCTTGCGCAATTGATCGGCGGATAGATACGAACCCGGGCTTGATGTACCGCTGAGGCTGCGCTCGCGCGCAGGCTTTGCCCGATGAGGGCGCACGTCTCTTCTGCGAGAACGATGATGGACAGCACGACCGATCTTCCGATTTTCACGCTGCGGCAAGGAACGCTGCCGCTCGTCATTTCCATGCCGCACGTCGGCACGTGCATCGCCCCCGACATTGCCGCGACGATGACCGAGGCCGCATCACACGTCGACGATTGCGACTGGCACCTCCAACGTCTTTATGCGTTCGCCGAGACGAGCGGCGCCTCGATGATCGTGCCGACGTATGCGCGCTACGTGATCGATCTCAATCGGCCGCCCGATGACGCGAATCTCTATCCAGGGCAGGACACGACCGGCCTGGTGCCGGTCGACACGTTCGACAAGGCGCCGCTCTATCCGCCGGGCGGGCAGCCGCAAGCCGAGGAGATTGCCCGGCGGCGGGCGCGGTATTGGCAGCCTTATCACGATGCACTCGCAAGCGAGATTGTCCGGCTGAAGCAGCGGCATGGACGCGTGCTGCTCTGGGAGGCGCATTCGATTCGATCGGAGGTGCCGCGGTTTTTCGCGGGGCGGCTGCCCGATTTCAACTTCGGCACGGCGGGCGGTGCGAGTGCCGCGCCGGGGCTGGCCGATGCGCTCGTGGATGAAGTGACTCGGCATGGCGGCTATACCGCCGTTGCGAACGGGCGGTTCAAGGGCGGATACATTACGCGGCGATACGGTGTGCCCGATGACGGTGTGCACGCCGTGCAGCTCGAACTCGCACAGATCACCTATATGCAGGAGACGCGGCCTTATGCCTGCGACGAGGCGCTTGCTTCGCGGGTGAGTACGCTGCTCGGCAAGCTCGTAGACCATGCGCTTCGGTATATCTCGACGGATTCGATCATGTGATGATCGACACTCCGTCACGCGGCGGCGGTTATCAAGCTAAACGACGGAATCTAAGATGCCTCCATGGTGCGGGCGATCCATCCCGCACCCATACGTGTTCGATTGACACACTGAAAGGGGCATCGCAATGCAGATTCGAACGAGGGGAACCACGATTCACGTGGAGACGCAAGGCAGTGGGAATCCGGCGCTTGTCTTCCTCCACTATTGGGGCGGCTCGTCGCGCACATGGGACGGCGTGGCGCGCGAACTCCGCGCCGACCACGAGATCGTGGCCATCGATCATCGGGGATGGGGAGAATCGGGCGTACCCGACGAGGGCTATGGCATCGCCGACATGGCGAACGACGCGCAGGACGTGATCGAAGCGCTCGGTTTGCGACGCTACGTCCTGGTCGGCCATTCGATGGGCGGAAAAGTGGCCCAACTGCTCGCGTCGCGCCGGCCCACAGGGCTCGAGGGGCTCGTTCTGGTCGCGCCGTCTCCGCCTTCGGCCATGGCGTTGCCGGACGAACAGCGCAAGGCGATGGCGGGCGCCTACGATTCGCGCGAATCGATCTGCTGGGTGCTCGATCATGTCCTCACCGCGCAGCGTCTCTCTAACGAAAGTCGCGAGCAGGTCATCGCGGATAGCCTGCGCGGCGCCAGGAAAGCGAAGGAGGCATGGCCGAACGCGGCCATGCTCGAGGACATTACCGCAGACGTCGGCTTCGTCGACGTGCCCGTGCAGGTAATCGCCGGTGAGCTGGATCAGGTCGACCGTGTGGAAACCTTGCAAAAGGAACTGCTGTCGCGAATGGCCGGCGCACGGCTGCATGTCCTGCCGGGGATCGGACACCTTTCGCCGCTCGAGGCGCCGTCAGCGGTCGCGGCACTCATTGGCGAGTTCGTACGTACAGTGCGGGCGCGCATCGATGCAAGCGTGCCTCAGGCGTCCAGGCGGGTTGCCACCGCTGCCGATCGCTGAAGCGCAGCTTTGCGGCTTTGCGACTCGCGGCGCAAACCATACGTTCATCTCGCGCGCGGGAGCGGACCGCTGTTGCCGTCCGTTCGGCTTCTATGCGCTTCGACGCTGGGGCTCGCCGTTGGCGCGACGCCGCGTGGTCTTCTTCCGATTCATCGTGCGATCCCATGGCGGTTCGTTGCCGAACGCGGCGACCAGATGATCGATCAGGTTGCGCACCTTGACGGGCACGTGACGCGTGCTTGGGTAGACCGCATGAATCGCGAGTTCGGATGCGCGATAGTCGGGCAGCAACTCGACGAGCCTGCCTGGTGAGATCTGCTCGCCGAAGACGAACGTCGGGCCATAGGCTACGCCAACCCCCGCGAGCGCCGCGGCAACGAGCATCTGCGTGTTGTTGGCGGCCATCCGGCTCGGGCCGTCGATCACGTGCTTGCGCCCGGCCGCATCGATCAGCGTCCAATCCCCCGCGGATACGGCTTCGCTGAAGACGAGCCGCGGAGCGTGCCGCAAGTCCTCCGGGGTGCGCGGCGTGCCATGGCGGCGCAAATACTCCGGCGACGCGCAGACGACCATCCGGCAAGGTGCGAGCCGGCGCGCGATCAGTCCTGAATCCGGCAGACGCCCGATCCGTACCGCGACGTCGACGCCGGTTTCGAGCAAATCGACGTAGCGATCACTGAGCAAGACTTCGACATTGACGTGCGGATGGGCTTCCAGATATTGCGCGAGCACGTTGCCAAGATGCATCGCGCCGAACGTGACGGGCGCGGCGATGCGCACCGTGCCACGGGCTGTACCTTGAGCGTCGCTCGCTTCGCGATTTGCTTCTTCGAACGCTTCGAGAATGCGCTTGCAACGCTCGTAATAGATCTGGCCGACGTCGGTCAGGCTCAGGCGGCGCGTCGTTCGCTGCAGCAGCCTGGCGTTGAGTCCGGCTTCGATCGCGCTGACGTACTTGCCAGCCATGGCGGGCGAGAGCCCGAAACGCCGCGCGGCGGCGGCGAGACTACCCTCGTCGACGGCGGCGACGAATACGCCCATCCCGGTCAGCCGGTCCATTCGTTCCTCGATTCGATAGTGAGATGATCGAATCAGTGAGTATGAACGAGGATCGATGGCGCGAACTCGGTTTACGCGGTACCGGAGCCCGATTAATCGGCCGTCGGCACATCGATTCCGGCAATGAAGCGGAAAGACTCCATTGCCGGGGAGCTGGCCTTTACTGCATCATCGCGCCCGTTTGTCGGGGCTGCCCTTTTCGATTGCAGGCGGGCGGGTTCACCATGCCGAAGCTGAGCAGGTTGCCGCCGTTGATGGTGCAGGCGAACTCCTTGCCGTCTTTCGCCTTGACGTTGACGTACGTATTCGTACCTTCGGTACGGCGATTGGTCACGACGAGCTCGTCCGGAGAATATCCCAGCGTACCGGCGGTGCTCGATCTGATTTTTTCGTCAGTCAACATGTTGGTGCTGCCCGCAATACTGGAACAGCCCGAAATCGCCAAAACCACGATACCCGCGAAAAAGACGCTTGCTGACCGCATAAACCCTCCGTTGTTTGCTTTTACCACCGTTGTCTACGGGACATAGGAACAACTTCTGGCGCTCCCCGTTGGGTCCCGGCGCCAGCCCGATGCCCGCATAGAGGAAAAGAATCGAATCGTGCCTTTTGAACTTATCCGGTTATACGAAGGTACCCCGCGAACGAATGCGGAAAATACCATGATTTAGCGTGGATGGCATCAAATTAAAGTATATAGATCGGTCTACAAAGAAGTCAATCGTGCACTAAAGCATGGCTTGTACCGTAATGCGGGGCTGGTGCGCAGTTCGCATAGGCAAGCGATGAAAAGGGTGCCGTATGCGTGCCGGAGACCGGTCACCTCAACGATGTCGCTGATTGGCTACAGTGGCGAATGACAAGCAGCCATTGTCAGTTGACGCTATGGTCGTTCCCCGATAAGGTGGCGAGCCATGGCCGATACCGACTTCATTCATCCCGGCGCGATCGTGCGCCAGCTCTGCCTCGAGCGCTTCAACCTGAGCGTGACCGAGGCTGCCACGGTGCTCGGCGTGAGCCGGCAGGCGCTCACGAACCTGTTGAGCGGCAAGGCTGGCATTTCGCCGGAAATGGCGCTGAGGCTCGATAAGGCGTTCGGCGGCGGCGCGGAAACCTGGCTGCAACGTCAGCTCGTACACGATCTGGCCCGCGCTCGCGAACGTTTCGACGATCTCGCCGTCATGTCGATGGCGCAGCAGCGCCAGCGCTCGTTGTTCTGATCGGCGAATCCGCGCGCCCGTCTCCCGCGCCCCTGTTCATTGGCCCGTACGCGTCGCGAGGAATTCGCCTTCGAGCCGCCACGTCGCCCCGTCCGCATCGAGCGCCTCGCCAATCCAATGAAAACGGTCGTGCGCGATATCGGTAAAACGCCACCGTGTCGGCTGGCCGTCGGAGCGCGCGCCGGTCTGCACGATATCGCGCCCGATACGGCGGCCGATTTGCGTTTCGCGATGGCTCCTGGCCGGGTTGGTCCATTGAATGCGCCAAGCTCGCAATTCGGGATCCCAACTGCGCAGCGTCGTGCCGTACATGTTCATGTCCGGGTCTTCAGGCGGGCGCGCGCCGCGCGCGGGCATGATCCAGACGTCCTCGATCGCACGCCCCTCGAGCACCCAGCCGAAATGGACCTCGCCCGTCATGCCCTGGCCGCGCAGGTCCACGCCCCGATAGCAGAGGACGTCGAGCGACCAGCTGCCGACCAGCCAGCCGTAGACGTCATCGGTTTCGGCGATGTCGGATGCGCGCCCCGGTGCGGCGAGTGCGAGCACAAACGCATTCGTCAGGTTGGTTTCGATGCGGTTCATCGTTGTCGCTCCATGGGCAATGGATTCGTTCATCGGAATCCGGTTTTCCTCTCCATCAGGCGACGCGCGTCGTGCCGCGTATTCTCCCGCTTGCCGACGGCTTGGCGCGTGATGTCCTATAACGATCGTATGCAACGGGAGAGGACGAAACTTGGCAAAAATTGCGGTGGCCCTCGATGCGGCACTGGCGCGGCAACGGGCCGGCGAACTGCCCCCCGACGTGCGGCCGCGGCGGCTCGCAGCCGGCACGGGGTGGAGCGTCGAGGATGTGCTTTGCACGCACGGCCCGAATGACGAGCCGTTCGAGGAGCGGCACGATCGATTCGTCATTGCGCTCGTGGCTGCCGGCGCGTTCGAGTACCGGTCGAGCGCGGGCCCCGCGCTGATGACCCCGGGTTCGCTGTTGCTGGGCAACGCGGGCGCGGTGTTCGAATGCCGGCACGACCATCGAACGGGCGATCGCTGCATTGCATTTCGTTTTGCACGCGAGTGTTTCGAGCAGATCGCGGCCGATGCCGGCATGGGCGGCACCGAGGCGCGGTTGCGCGCCTCCCGGGTCGCGCCGTCGCGTACGTTTGCCCGTCATGCGGCGGCGGCCTGTGCCGGCGTGGTACGAGGCACGGCGTACGGATGGGACACGCTCGCATTCTCGCTGGCCGACCGTGTGCTTTCGCACCTTGCGGGCAAGGCCGCCGTCCATCCGGACGCGCTCGATGCAAGGGCGCTCGAGCGCGTCATGCAAGTGGTGTCGCGCATCGACGAAGCACCCGACGGCGTGCTCGATCTCGACAGCCTCGCTCGGCACGCGGGCCTGAGCCCTTATCACTTCGTTCGTACCTTCCGGAGGGCCACGGGCACCACCCCGCACCAATACGTGTTGCGTGCGCGGCTACGGGCCGCTGCCGCGCGGCTTGCGGACGAGCCGGCGAAAATCGTCGACATCGCGCTCGATTGCGGATTCGATGATCTCTCCAATTTCAATCGTGCGTTCCGGGCCGAATTCGGGGCCAATCCTCGCGCCTATCGTGCCCGGTTCGCGGGCTGACATGCCATGCCGCGCGAGGGCTGTTCGGTGAGCGCCGTGACCGTCGAATACGTTGCCATCGTTTGCACGATCGTTGCGCTCGCAACGGGCCTGGCGCGCGCCGAGGGAACGGCCGGCGATGCGCCGGCTTCGGGCGTGCCGCCATGGACCCTCGAATCGGATGCCCATCGCTTCGTGCTTCGGTACGACGGCACCCTCGAAGAGCGCGACGAGAAGACGCTCAGAGCCAATACGGCGGCGGGCGTCGATGCCATTGCTCAGCAATACGTCTGGTTCGATAAGGACACCGAACGATTGACGATCCTCGCAGCGGAGTCGATCGACCCGGACGGTCGGGCGTATGCGGTCGGGCCCGAGGCGATTCGCGACGTCGAGGAGCCGCGTGCGGCCGGTGCGCCACGATTCGACAGCGGCTTGCTGCGCACCGTCATTTTCCCTCGCATGGGACCGGGCTGGCGCGTTCATCTCGTCTTCGCCAAGACGCGCACGGTTCCGATCGAACGCGGCGTGTTCAGCTACTACGTGGAGCCGACGCGCGAGCCCGTCGAAGACCAGCAGTTGGTTTTCGATCTGCCGGCCGACATGCCGCTTTTCGCGGACGCGCGCGGCTACGTGGCTGAGCCGGCCGAGACGGAGGATGGACGCACGCGCTATCGCTTTCGCTACCGGCATGGGCCGTACGCGCCGATCGAGCGGGGCGCGGTGGGCTATGCGCAGACGGGCGACCGTTTGATGGTGACGACGTTGCCCGACTTTGCCGCCTTCGCCGAGCGTTATCGGAGCGGTTCGGCCGATCCGAGCGCCGACGATCCGGCCGTTGCCGCGCTGGCCCTGCGGCTCACGGCCGGTTCGCCCGATACATGGTCCAAGGCGCGCGCCGTCTACGACTGGGTGCGCATGAACATTCGCTATGTGGCGCTTTTCGTCGGACAGACGGTCGCACGGCCGCATCGCGTGGCGGACGTGCTGCGCGATCGCTATGGCGACTGCAAGGATCACGTCGCGCTCTTCGTCGCGCTGCTGCGCGCGGCTGGCATTCGTGCCCAGCCAGCGCTGATCGCGCTCGGGAACGTCTATACGCTGCCATCGGTGCCGGGCTACGGTGCCAGCGCCATCAACCACATCATCGTCTGGATACCCGACGTCGGGCGTTTTGCCGATACGACGGCCGGAGGCGGCATCGCATTTGGCGACCTCCCGGCCGGCGTGATGGACCGGCCGGCCTTGCTCGTGGACGACGGCGCGATGACGCGCACGCCGCCTGACGCCGAGCGATCGCGCGACGCGCGTATGCAACTCGAGGTGGACGAGCGCGGGCATGCGCGCTACGCCTACCGGGTGGAGGACAGCGGCTGGACGGCGGAGCTCGAGCGCAACGTGTTTCGCCGCGCCACGCGCGAGCGCGTTCAGCAGATCGGCGGCGAGCGGTTGCGGCAGGGCCGCCTGCGTGGCACGGCGCAAGTCGTCACCGGCGACGTTGCCGCGACGAGCGGGCCGTTTGCGGTATCGATGACGGGCACGATCGATCGCCTGATCCGGCCCGACGGCATGGCGGGCCTGCCATTGCTTTCGAGCCTGCCGGGCGGAATCGCGACTCAAGTGGACGGGTGGCTCGGCATTGGCACGCGCACGCAGCCCTTCATCTGCACCGGCGGCAGCTTCGACGAGACCGGGCAGGTTGCGCTGCCGTCGGCAATGCGCATCGTGTTCGTGCCGGGCGACACGATCGTCGTCACGCCGTCGATCCGCTATGAATCGCACTACATCGCGGATCAGGCAAGCGGCGTGGTTCAGGTGACGCGGCGGCTGCGGGCGTCGTTCGATGGGCAGGTCTGCAGCCCGCATCAATTCGAGTCGATGCGCGCGGCGCTCGAGCAGATCGAGCGCGATGCCGATTCTCAACTCATCGTGCGAGGCGTGCCTCAGCACGACGCCGCGATCCGCGATGGGGTTCGCGATGGGGTTCGTTGACGAAACGTCTAATTCTAGATAAATTGAGGAATGGCGACGAAGAAACAGACGAGGAACGACGGCGATGCGTTGATCGGTCAACTGGAGCAGATCGCGCGCGGCCTGGGCGAAACATTCGCGCCGTTTTGCGAGGTCGTAGTGCACGATCTGCGCGATCCCGCGCATACGGTGGTGGCTATTCACAACAATCTGTCTGGGCGGGCCGTGGGCGATCCGCCTACCGAAGTCGGCCTTGCGCGACTTGGTGACGAGGGCTTTCCCGAGGTGGTCGCGAACTACCCGAACCGCTTTCCGGATGGCCGGCCGGCCAAGAGCACGTCCATCGGCATTCGTGGTGCCGACGGCCGCTACGTGGCCGCGCTGTGCCTGAACATCGACCTGACGCTTTTCAGTGCCCTGGAGAACGTCCTGCGTCGGTTCGGTGCCATGAACACGGCGGCGGGCGTCGTCGAGTCGCTCGAGCCCGCGGGGGCGCACGCCATCCGCGCCCG
The DNA here is from genome assembly GCF_034424545.1 of Trinickia caryophylli. Classification (NCBI taxonomy): domain Bacteria; kingdom Pseudomonadati; phylum Pseudomonadota; class Betaproteobacteria; order Burkholderiales; family Burkholderiaceae; genus Trinickia; species Trinickia caryophylli. The sequence goes on from NZ_CP139970.1 coordinate 3,627,504, forward strand.
GATCGATGCATTCGCGGCCCGGCTTGCCACGACGCCGCGAGCGCTGAAGGCCGAGGATCGCCGCGCGCTCGTGCGCGAGTTGAAGGCGTCGGGCAGCATGGAGATCCGGCGTGCGATGGATGTCGTCGCGCAACATCTCGGTGTATCGCGCGCAACCGTCTACAACGACGCCAAATGAACACGCTCCTCTCCAACCGAACGAAAGGGAATGGAACACCATGCTGACGCTGCCTGCTTATGACGACGTGGTTGCCGCAGCCGAGCGGCTGCAAGGGTATGCGCATAAAACACCGGTGATGACCTCGCGCACCGCGAACGAGGCGCTCGGCGCGCAGGTGTTCTTCAAGTGCGAAAACCTGCAGCGCATCGGCGCGTTCAAGTTTCGCGGCGCGTTCAATGCGCTTTCGCAGTTCGACGAAAGACAGTGCAAGGCGGGCGTGGTGACGTTCTCGTCGGGCAATCACGCGCAGGCCATCGCCCTGGCGGCGAAGCTGCTCGGCATTCCGGCGACGATCGTCATGCCGCTCGACGCGCCCGCCGCCAAGGTGGCGGCGACGCGCGGCTACGGCGCGAATATCGTCACCTACGACCGCTACAAGGAAGATCGCGAGGAGATTGGCCGCGAACTGGCCGAACGGCATGGGCTCACGTTGATCCCGCCCTACGATCACCCGCACGTGATTGCGGGCCAGGGCACGGCGGCCAAGGAGCTATTCGAGGAAGCCGGCCCGCTCGATGCGCTTTTCGTGCCGCTCGGCGGTGGCGGGCTGCTCTCGGGCTCGGCGCTTTCGGCGCGCGCGCTGGCGCCTGCGTGCCGTGTCTATGGGGTCGAGCCCGAGGCCGGCAACGATGGGCAACGGTCGTTCCGCTCGGGCGAGATCGTCGAGATCGATACGCCGCAGACGATTGCGGACGGCGCGCAGACGCAGCATCTCGGGCAATATACGTTCGCGCTGATTCGCGCGCACGTCGACGACATTTTTACCGCGAGCGACGCCGCGCTCGTCGAGTGCATGCGCTTTTTCGCCGAGCGCATGAAGATCGTGGTGGAGCCGACCGGGTGCCTCGCCTTCGCCGCCGTGCGAGAGCAGCGCGAGACGTGGGCAGGCAAGCGCGTGGGCGTGATTCTGAGCGGCGGCAACGTCGACATCGCGCGCTATGGCGCGTGGCTCGCAGCCTGACCCGGCGCCGGCGCTTTTACTGCTGGGCCGCCTTCTCGGCCGTGCGGGAGGGTGCCGGCTCGAGCGATATCGCGGATTCCCTTCGGCGGTTCAGCGCGAGCCGCTTCGTGCACCACTGCACGAACATGGCGAGTACCGCTGCCTCGACGAATGCGGCAGGCACCGGCTGAGCGGGCAGCGTTGCGGCGAGTGCGAGGCAGAATGCGGCGAACGAGAAGCGCCCGAGCACCATGCCGCGCATCAGCGAGACGACGAAGTCGGGACCGTGCGCACGATGCGAAGAGACGGCCAGCACGCTTCCCAGCAGCGGAAACACGGCGAGCAGGCCGCTCCAGCTTGCACCGGCCCAGGCCGACAGTGACGTGACGGCCAGCGTCAGGACCGCGCCGGCGGCCATCCGGCCCGCGAGATCGGTATAGCCGAGCGGTGCTTGCGGCGCGACCGCTCCTGCTTTTGGCAGAAACGACTGGCCGCAGAGGACGGCCACGGCAGCGACCGTTGCCGCATAAGCCGGCGAAGCGGGCAATGCCGCGAGCGCACCGGCGCTCATGCCCCAGGCTGTGAATGCGTTCGCGAGCGCGACGGGCCATGGCCATCGGCGGCAGCTCCAGGCATACGCAAAATTGAACGCCTCCGATGCAACGATGGCGGCAAGGGCCATCCCGGCGGCATGCGCGGCGAAGGCGGCCCCGCGCTCGAGCGCCAGCAGAAAGAGAATCGGCCCTGCCACGACGGGCAGCCCTGCGATCCATCCGGCAACCGATGGGCCCCACCATTTGCCCGACATCGACACGATCATCAGAAACAGCGGGACCAGCGTGAGCTTGAGGGCGAGCATGGCGGATTGGCGTTCGCTTGACGCTGGATTGTAGCGAAGGTGCGGGCGAAGCGTTGCAAGGTGCGCGAGCGGTACCGTTGTTCGGCCGCCCAGCCGCTCATCCTCCGAGCACGGGCGCGGCGCTGCTCTGGGCCCGGCGCGGTGCCCTGGGTGTGGCCGGGCGGCGCGCCGACAGACGCATCATATGACGCAGCGCCATCATCGCGCCGATCGCCTCGAGCACGGCCGCGGGCACCCACATGATGAGGCCGCCGAGGCTCTGGTCGAGCACGGGCGGGATGGACGTGAAGGCCCGGCCGCACAGCGTGAAGATCGGATACAGATCGCGCGACGAGAACGTGATGATGGCGCCGACGAGAATCTGCGGCGTCATCGTGATGACGGGCGACAGCACGCGCAGCCCGGGGCGCGTGCGGCTCGGCGGTGCAGGCCGATGATCGAGCAGCATCCACCAGTAGAGCAGCCCGCTGATCGCCACGGTCCAATTCATCAGCGTATAGATGCGCCAGTCGAGCATGGCGACGAACTGCACTGACGGGATCAGCCAGAACACGACCGAGACGACGAATGCGAGCGAGATGAACGTCGGATTGAGCAGGACGGACCCGGCAATGCGCGCGGCTCGCGTGTGTTGCGCCTGCCGCAGCCGCCTGCGCCAGGCGAGCGGCAGGCCGGCGCGCATGACGTTGCCCGGGTACGAGGACATCAGCACCAGCGGCGCGAGATGATGAAGCACGAGGTGCTGGAGGCGGTGGATGAAGAACTGATGCTCGGCGTAATAGTCGAGCCGCGTGTGCAGCGCGACGTAAAAGAGCACGAGCCCCGTCCAGAACGCTGCCTGGCGCGCAAACGACACGCTGATGCGGCGGGCGCCGCGCGCGTAGACCAGCGCGGCGGCGATGAAGAGGGTAACGAGAACCGGGGACGGTTCCCACGGGGCGAGCAGGCTGAGGAGCGACATGGCACGGCGGCGGCTAGGCGGCGAACCGCGATGGTAGCAGGCGCCGGTCCGATGTGGATGTTTTTGCCGGCGGGCCGTCAGTCGGCCTGTCGCAGCCGCCGGCGTTCATGGGCGCCGACCGAGGCCATCCAGCATAGGAGGAACAAGCCGGCGATGAGATAGCCGATCGTCGAGAAATGTTCGTTCAGCGCGCGTACGGCTTGCCAGATGGGGCCGTCCCGATGCCAGGCGTCGCCGACGAGGCCGAGCGCTTCGACGGTTCCCACGCCGAACGCCACGACGATCGAACAGGTCGTGATCGCGATGTTGTAGCGCAGCTTGCGCATCGGATCGACGAGGGCCCACCCGTAGGCGCGGACCATCAAGAGGCTGTCGGTCGTGTCGACGAGCGTCATGCCGGCCGTGAAAAGCGCCGGCATGACGAGAATCGACGCGATCGGAGTGCCTTGCGCCGCGTTCGTTGCCGAGATGCCGAGCAGCGCGATTTCGGTAGCGGTATCGAAGCCGACGCCGAAAAGCAGGCCGAGCCAGTACATATGATGGCTGCGCGTCACGAGCCGCATGAGCGGCTGCACGACGCGGGCGAGCAGCCCGCCGCCCGCAAACGGCGCACCGGTGGGAATCGAAACGATGGGCGATCCGGCCCGCACGCGCCGCCAGGCGCGCACCGCGGACGACAAAATGGCGACGTTGACGAGCGCGACGGCGAAGAGAAACCCGGTGGAGACGAGCGTGCCGATCGTCGAGCCGATCTCGCGCCATTCGGCCACGCGGGCTTGTACCGTGCCGGCTGCGAGCGCAACGCCGATGCACGCGGCCACGACCACGGTCGAATGCCCGAGCGAGAACATCAGGCCGGCTGCGATCGGGCGCTGCCCGGCTTGCATCATCTTGCGCGTGGCGTTGTCGATCGCGGCGATGTGGTCGGCATCGACCGCATGGCGCAGGCCCAGCGAGTAGGCGACGAGGCAGGTCCCCATGAGCAGCGTCTGGCCGCTAAACGCGATGAAGGCCCACGCCCAGGCGGCCACGTTGAAGGCGATGAGCGGCAGATAAAGCGCGAGGAACCGCCCGCGCTGGGAGCGCGCATCGTCGGCGGGCGGAAGCGTCGAAAAAGACATGTGGTTCGGTTCGGAGGACGCACCCGCGGTTCGGGCGCTCGGGGCTTCGATCATAAGCGGTCAAAAATGACGCCGCTGCGACACTGTCGCCTCCGTTGCCATCTTGCGGCCGATGCGGGATAGCGTCAGACCATTGGCATGCCGATCTCTGTCGCGCAGCACCGCTCAGAGCTGCCACGCCCTGCGGATACGCTCGCGCAGGTCCGCGAGACGCGCAGCCGGTTCGTTGGCATAAACGAAGCGCAAATACCGCTCCGCGCCCGGCCCCCAGCCCGCCATCGCCGTGGCGGCCACCTTGCCGCGCGCGAGCAGCCGGGCAGAGGCGTCCTGCGGCTCCAGGCCGAGCGCGCGCGTGTCGATGAGCAGCGACCAGCCGCCATGCGGGCGCACGATGGGCAGATCGGCGAGGCTACTCATCAGCACGTCGCGCCGATGCTGCCAGGTGTCGACCGCGGCGCCGACACCATCGTCGGCGGCCGTGAGCGCCGCGGCGGCGCCCGACATGGCGATGCCGACCTGGCAGACGACGTTCGACAGGCTCGTGAGCCGCACGTCGTTCATGAGTGCGGCGGGCCCCACTATCCAGCCGACGCGCCAGCCGATCATCCGATACTCCTTCGACACGGCACCCACGGTGACCGTGCGCTCGCGCATACCCGGCAGGGCGGCCGGATGCAGTACCTCCCGGCCGTCGAACAGAATGCGCTCCATCGCGGCGTCGTAGACGAGCCATGCGCCGGTGCGTTCGCAATGAGTGGCCACGGCCTGCCATTCCTCGAGCGAGAAAACATGCCCGGTCGGCATCGACGGCGACATCAACAGCAGTGCCTTCGTGCGGGGGCCGATCGCCGCGCGCAGTTGCTCGAGATCGAGCCGCCAGCCGTCCGCTCCCGCCACGAGCGGCGCGAAGCGGCACACCCCGCCGGCAAGACGCACGCGATTGATGAGGCCGGCGTAGGTGGGCGCGGTGAGCACGACTTCGTCGCCGGGTTCGAGGATCGACAACAGCACGTTGAAGATACCTGCAAGCCCTCCGGCCGAGACGATGCACTCGCTCACCGCGTCGTACCGCGTTCGAGCGGCACGGCCGACGCGCTCGGCCGCCGCCTGCCGCAACGAGCCGATGCCGAGAAACGGCAGATAACTGTTGGCCGCATCGTCGTCGATTGCTGCGTGGGTGCGGCGCAGGGCGTCCGCGGGCGGACGAAGATCGGTGTCGAGGTTCTCGAGCCGTAAAATGTCCGGATCGTGCAACGCATCCGCCGCGTTGCCGACCTGGTCCACGCCGATGCCGGGAATGTTCCTCAACCGGGACACTGTCATCGCGACCTCCTCCGTCGAGTTTTTAATATATTAAAATGAAGAAGTCCGCGGATGCAAAGTTTTCCTCGGTTTCGCTGGCCGAGCGTATTCGCGAACGTATCGCGAGCGGCGAGTGGCCGCCGGGCACGCAGCTGAGGCAGGATCGCCTCGCCGAGGCGTTCGGCACGAGTCACATTCCCGTGCGCGAGGCGTTCGTGCAATTGCAGGCGAGCGGCTTCGTCACGATCGTTCCGAACCGCGGCGCGTTCGTTTCCGCGATGACGGCCGCCGAGGCCGAGGAGTTGCAGGCCATGCGCGTGGCGCTGGAGCTGCTGGCGCTGGATGCGGCCATCGACGCATTCGGCCCGGAGCACGAGCGGCGCGCGCGGGAAGTGCTGGCGAGCGACAAGAAGGCCCGCCAAGTGGATGAATGGTCGCGTGACAACTGGGCGTTTCACCGGGCCATCTACGAGGCCGGCGGCCAGCGGCATTTGCTCGAGACGCTCGAAGGCATCTGGTTGAAGGCCGACCGGTACTTGCGGCTCGTCTGGCAGTTGCGCCGGTATCAGGGCGCATCGTTCGCCGAACATGCGGCCATTCTCGAAGCGGTGGCCGCGCGCGATCGCCGGCTCGCCAAACGTCTCACGAAGGCACACATCGTCGCGGCCGGCGCCGTAATGCACGAAGCGCTGCGCAGTCTGCCGCAGCGGCACGCCCATGACGACGGGAGCGTTGCCGCTGCTCAAAAGAAAAGCGGCGCCTCCTGAACGGGGCGCCGCGAGTGCGGGGGAGAGGCGGGCGCGAGCCGCAGCCTCTAGCCCGGAATCACAACCCCTTCATCGTGTTGACGGCCGTCCATTTCCCGCCTTTGACCTGATAGACGGTGGACGAGCCTTCCTTGAGCGAGCCATCCGGGTTGAAAGCGATATGGCCCGTGATGCCGTCGAAGGCGATGGTCTTCAACTTCGGACGATAATCGGCAGGCTTGGTCGAGTTCGCGGCCTGCATGGCCTTGATGGCGGTCCAGGCCGCGTCATAGCCGAACGGCGCGTACGAGGCGGCGTCCGCATTGAACTTCTTCTTGAACTTCTCGGCGAAGCCTTTACCGACCGGCGTGCTGTCGAGCGGCCGCCCGTACTCCCAGGCCATCGCGCCGTCGGCGGCATCGCCGGCGAGCTTGACGAACTCGGCGTCCATTACGCCGCCTCCGCCCACGAACTGCGCGTTGATGCCCAACTGGCGCATCTGCTTCATGATGCCGGCTGCCTGCGGGTTGAGCGCCGCGACGAAGATGAGATCGGGGTTGAGGCCCTTGAGCTTCGTGAGCTGCGTCTTGAAGTCGGTCGCCTGGTTCGTCGTATATTCGCGCCCGATGATATTGCCGCCCGCGGCTTTCACGGCTTTTTCGAACTCGTCGGCTTCGCCCTGGCCGAAGGCGGTCCGATCGTCGATGATCGCGATGCGCTTGGCCTTCGTCGTCTTCACCGCATAGGTGCCCGCCGTCCCGGCGTTTTGCGCGTCGCTCGAGATGACCATGAAGATGTTTTCATAGCCCCGGCCGGTGATCTTCGGATTCGTGGCGGCCGGGTCGATATCGGGAATGCCGGCTCGCTGATAGATCTCGGAGGCCGGAATCGTCGTGCCCGAATTGAAGTGACCGACGATGACGTTCACACCTTCGTCGACAAGCTTTTGCGCAACGGCACTACCGGTTTTCGGGTCGGCCTGGTCGTCCTCGGCCACGAGTTGAAGCTTGGCAGGCTGCCCGTTGATCTTGATGCCTTGCGCCATGGCATCGTCGAGCGCCATTTGCACGCCGTATTGGAGATCCTTGCCGTAGTTCGCATTCGGTCCGGTGAGCGGCGCGGCGAAGCCGACTTTGACGACGACATCCGCGGAAGCGGAAAACGGGATGACGGAGAAAAGCGTCCCCAGTGCAACGGCAACGGGGGTAATCGTCTTCGTGAAACGCATGTTCTTTCCTTTATTCGGCAAACATGGTGAAAACGGCAGTGGCGTGCATGCCGGCGCCGATACAGGCGCGAGCGAATCGAGAGCGAATCGAGAGCGAAGCGCGGGCGGCGGCCGGTGCACGGCTCTTTTCGATGAAGCGGGCGTGTGGCGAAGTCCTCCTGGCATTCGTAGTATTGATCGGCAGCCGCCTTCGGTCATGCGATACGGCGTGCCACTCGAGGCGAATATAGAAAGCCAATAACGGATCGTCTTGACGGTTCGACTCGCTCGCCATGCGCATTTCGGCATAGAGAAAAAACGCGGGCAATCAGGGCAAACACGCCGCTCGCCCGCGCTTTGGACGCGCTGCCGGCGAGCCCGCGTGCGCCGCTCGCACGCGAAAACGAGCAAACCGATCGCGCCGTGCACTGCCGTCGCCGGTGGCAACACATCGAAGTCAAGGGCCTGGTACCGGTGCCACCGGCGCGCCTCGCAGCGGAGGCGGCGTGCTTCTACCTCAATGTCACACGCTTGAACATCCCGGCCTGATAGTGGCCCGGCACGTTGCACGCGAACACGAGCCGGGGGTCGCGTACGTCGGCAAAGCGCCAGATGAGCGTTTTCGTTTCGCCCGGCGCGAGGCTGACGACGTTCGGGTCGTCGTGCTGCATGCCCGGCATCGCCATCATCTCTTGCTGATGGGCTGCTTGCCCGGCCTCGTCGGCCACACCGAACTCGTGCGGCGCCGATCCGGTGTTCCTGACGACGAACGCGACGACATCGCCGCGGCGGATATCGTCGCTGTCGAAGACGAGTTGCATCTGGTCGTTGGCTTGCACGTGAATTGTCCGGGTGACCGCGCGTGCGTCGGCCGTGCTGCCGAACGGGAAGCGATGGCCGGCGTCCGCCTGCGCGGTCGGCGTGGCGAGGGCGGCGGAGAGGGCGAGGGCGAGCGCGGCGAGCGTCGCCGCGGATTGGAGGGATTTCATCGTCGATTCCGAATATGTGAGTTCACAGGGGGAGCAGTGGGCGCTCGATTTGCGCCGCTCCGACAGTCGATGCGCAGCGGGCATGGCGGCATAGGGCCGCGGCGCGATGCCGCAGCCCTATGCCGGAATAGCGGCTGGGCGGGTACTGCGCGAGGGGAGGTTCAGGTGCGGCGCGGAGGGCGCAGGGGCGGCGCGGCGGACGTGCCGAGCGCCAACGTGGCGGTGTGCGCCCGCCGGACATGGCCGAGCGAGGCGAGCGCGGGTTCGCCGTTGCGGCCGGCCGCGCCTGCGCTGGCGCAGGCCGCGCCGCACGCGGCATCGGTCATGCAGGCGGCACGGGAGGCATGCCCCGGCGAGTGCGTTGCGCTCGATGCTTGGACGGCGCGCTCGTTCGTTGCCATACCCGTGCGAGGCGCACAGGACGCGTGCGCCGGGGCCTCGCCGTGGGCGAAGGCAGGGCGCACCGCGAATGCGAGCAACAACACGAGAGCGAAGCGGACAAGCGCGTTCATGGCCGCGAGTATAGGGCCCGCGGCGCCGGCCGCGCAATGCGCGAGCGTACGTCCGTACGTCGTCAGGCAGCATCGACGAACCAGGCGCCGAGCCATTCGCTGGGCCGCGCGATGTCGTCCTGAGCGGCGACGAGTTCCAGCTCGTAGCGGCCGGCTTCATAGGTGGCCTTGAGCACGGCATGCACGGCGGCCACGGTGTGCTCGAGCGCCGTGCGTACGTTGTCGCCGAGCAGCCGCCGGGCGACGAACACGGCGCTCGTGAGTTCGGCCACGCCGACCGGCTGGCGCGCGAACGGATAGCGCGGGTGCTGAGTCATCCAGGCCTCGCTTTGCGTCACGGCGAGCAGATTGATGCGATCGGCCGGGCTGTTGCGGTCGCGCAACTGCTTGACGAGGACGACCTGCGGGCCTCGGCGGATAATGTCGCGGCACGCGGCCACTGCTTCGTCGACGGTGTCGACCGTTCTGCCGGCGAGTTTTTGCAGTGCGTCGTGCGTCGGCGCGAGGCCATCCGCGTACTCCGGAATCGTCTGGAGCAGGTAGTCGTCGACGTTCGCGCCGGCACCGGCGCCGATGACGGGCGTGGCGAAATGCCATGCGTGCGGGTTGGTCGCCTTGACGGTGCGTACGATCTCGACGACGGCGCGCACCTGGTCGGTCGAACTGAGGTAGCCGGACAGCACCGCGTCGCAGCGACGCAACATGCCGATTGTGCCGATGCCGTCCACGAGTTCCGTCATCTGCTCTGCGTCGATGGCGCTGCCGGCCCAGTGACCGTACTGCATATGGTTCGAAAACTGCATCGTCTCGAGCGGCCAGACGTTCACCCCGAGGCGCTGCATCGGAAATGCGGCGGCGCTGTTGCCTGCATGGCCGAAGACGACGTGCGGCTGGATGCTGAGAACGTTCTTCATCATGGCTTCGCTTCGCGCGTCGGGCGCGCGGTTCGAGGTCGACCGGGGCGGGCTGGCTGCCTCGCAGCAGCGTTTGCGCGGCGAGCGGCTTCCGATCTGAAACACGATACATGAGTTGCTGCGTCGCGTCATCGTTTCCAGGCCCCTTGGTCGCACCTCGTGGTTGCGCCCGTGGCCGGCCGCGCAGCCCGGCGCGCCGGGGCTGCGCGGCCGCCGCGGCAGGGGTGCGCGCGTGCCGCGGGTATGCCAGGGTGGGTTTGGCGCAACGCGCGGCCTGCCGTCCGGGCGCCTTGGTCACGCCGCGCTGCTACAATTGCCGGTTCGCGAACCCCTCCCTGCACACATTGCGCGCCGCTCAGCGGGCCGGCAAGAGCAGACAGAAAGGGGAAGGCGAGCAGGATAGGGGAAAGATTCGAGATGAGATGGGAGCCACCAACCTTGGCCGCTAGCGAATTTTCATCGTGTTGCAGCGCGGCGTGGGCGGCCATGCCGCGCCCGCCGGTTCGGGGGCACCGACCGTGACGACTGCGCTCGTCTCCGATTGGGTGCTCGTGTTGCTCTGCTGCATCGCAGCCGGGTACGCGCTCGCGGCCGCGCTCGCAATGCGCCCGGCTTCGTCGCGCCGGCATGAGCGCTGCGCAGGCCCCACCCTCTCACCCGTAAGCGTGCTCAAGCCGCTATGCGGCGCGGAGCCGCGTCTCTTCGAAAACCTCGCCACGTTTTGCAATCAGACGCATCCGCATTATCAACTGCTCTTCGGCGTGTCGTCGCCGAGCGATCCGGCCATCGCGGTCGTGCAGCGCCTCCAGGAGGCTTATCCGCGGCACGACATCGCGCTCGTCGTCGATCCGCTCGTGCATGGGCAAAACCTCAAGGTCAGCAATCTCATCAATCTGGCGGCGCAGGCGCGGCACGATCTGATCGTGATTGCCGATAGCGACATCGCCGTGCAGCCCGATTACCTCGAAGCGGTGACGGCACCGCTTGCCGACCCGAAGGTCGGCATCGTCACCTGCCTCTACCACGCGCGCAGCATCGGCGGATTCTGGACGCGAGTCGGAGCGCTCTTCGTCAACGAATGGTTCGCGCCGTCCGTTTATATAGCGCATGCCGGCGGCTCGCGCCGGTTCGGCTTCGGCGCGACGCTCGCGTTGCGGATGTCCACGCTGGCCGCCATGGGTGGCTTCAACGCGCTCAAGGACTGCCTCGCCGACGACTACTGGCTCGCCGAGCATACGCGCCAGCGCGGGCTCGTGACCGTGCTCTCGGACGTCGTCGTGGCCACTGACGTCATCGAGCCCGATCTTGCCTCGTTGTGGCTGCGCGAGACGCGCTGGCTGCGCACGATCCGCTCGATCAACCCGCTCGGTTTCGCGTTTCTGTTCGTCACGTTCACCGCGCCGTGGCTGCTGCTTTCAGCGCTGCTCGCGGCCGCGCCGTTCGGCCACGCCGGCGGGGCACGCGAAGCGGCGCTCGTGGCCGCGACGGCGATCGGGTTCGCGGCCCGGCTCGCCATCCACGTACGCGGCTCGCTCGGCGCGCGCGCGTTCTGGCGCGACCTGCCGCTCGTGCCGCTGCGCGACGCGTTGCTCGCGCTGCAGTGGCTCGCCGCGGCCTTCGGCTCGCACGTGATCTGGCGCGGGGCGCGCATGCCCGTCGTCACGCAGGCGGTGGAGGGCCCCGATGGCTCTTGACCGCCTCCATTCCAACCATCAGTACCCCGTATCTCCACAGGATGCCGGAGCATTCATGAAAACGCTCTTTTTGCAGGCCCCGTCGTATGACGGTTTCGACGGCGGAGCCGGATCGCGCTATCAGGCCAAGCGTGAAATTCGTTCGTTCTGGTATCCGACGTGGCTCGCCCAGCCCGCGGCGCTCGTGCCCGGCAGCCGCGTGCTCGACGCGCCGGCCGACGGCCTGTCGGTCGATGCAACGCTCGAGATCGCCGCGCAATACGACCTCGTCGTCATTCATACGAGCACCCCGTCGTTTCCGACCGACGCGCTCTTTGCGCAGGACCTGAAAAAGCGCAAGCCGTCGGTACTGATCGGCATGGTCGGCGCCAAGGTGGCCGTCGATCCGCACAACTCGCTCGTTGCCACGGACGCGATCGATTTCGTCGGCCGCGAGGAGTTCGACTTCACCTGCAAGGAAGTGGCCGAAGGCAAGCCGTTCCCGGAAATCAAGGGGCTGAGCTGGCGCGCGAAGGACGGCTCGATCGAGCACAACGAGGCGCGCCCGATTCTCGAGAACATGGACGAGCTGCCGTTCGTTGCGCCCGTCTACAAGCGCGACCTGAAGATCGAGAACTACTTCATCGGCTATCTGAACTACCCGTACGTCTCGATCTACACGGGGCGTGGCTGCAAGTCGCGCTGCACGTTCTGCCTGTGGCCCCAGACGGTCAGCGGCCATCGCTATCGCACACGCTCGGTGGAGAACGTGCTCGAGGAAGTGAAGTGGATTCGCGACAACATGCCCGAGGTCAAGGAGATCATGTTCGACGACGACACCTTCACCGACGATACGGCGCGCGCCGAAGAGATCGCGCGCGGGCTCGGCAAGCTCGGCGTGACGTGGTCGTGCAACGCCAAGGCCAACGTGCCTTACGAGACGCTCAAGGTCCTGAAGGAAAACGGGCTGCGCCTGCTGCTGGTCGGCTACGAGTCGGGCGACGACCAGATCCTCGTCAACATCAAGAAGGGGCTGCGCACGGACTTTGCGCGCCGCTTCAACGCGGATTGCAAGAAGCTCGGCATCAAGATCCACGGTACCTTCATCCTCGGCCTGCCGGGCGAGACGAAGGAGACGATTCGCAAGACGATCGAGTACGCCAAGGAAATCAACCCGCACACGATCCAGGTTTCGCTTGCGGCGCCTTATCCGGGCACGACGCTCTACAAGCAGGCTGTCGACAACGGCTGGCTCGAAGAGAACAAGGTCGTCAATCTCGTCAGCAAGGAAGGCGTGCAGCTTGCCGCCATAGGCTATCCGCACCTGTCGCGCGAAGAGATCTACCACCACCTCGAGGCGTTCTACAAGGAGTTCTATTTCCGCCCCTCGAAGATCTGGGAAATCGTGCGCGAGATGTTGACGAGCTGGGACATGATGAAACGCCGTCTGCGCGAAGGCGTCGAGTTCTTCCGGTTCCTGCGCGCACACGAGGCGTAGGCAGCGTGAACGCGCCGGCGCCGCGTGCGCTCATCGTTACCGCTGACGATTTCGGGCTCGATCGCCGCGTCAATGCCGCTGTCGAGCGCGCGCATCGCGACGGCGTATTGACGAGCGCCAGCCTGATGGTGGGCGCGCCGGCTGCCGCCGATGCGCTCGAGCGGGCGCGGCGGTGCCCAAGCCTGCGCGTGGGGCTGCATCTCGTGCTGGCCGATGGCGCCCCGACGCTGCCGCCGGCCGAAGTGCCGGCGCTCGTCGGTCCCGACGGCCGCTTCGGCGATGCGATGGTGCGCGACGGCTTCAGGTTTTTCTTCCTTCCTTCCGTGCGGGCGGCACTCGCGCGCGAGATCCGCGCGCAGTTCGAGGCGTTCGCCGCAACGGGCCTCCCCCTCGATCACGTCAACGCGCATAAGCATTTTCACGTGCATCCAACGGTGCTTTCGCTGATCCTTTCGATCGGGCGTGCCTACGGGCTGCGCGCCATCCGGTTGCCGTTCGAGGCGCATGCGCCGTGGTGGCTCGCGCCCTGGATCGCGCTCATGCGGGCGCGGCTCGCGCGAGCGGGGATCGCGCATAACGACTACGTGGTCGGCATCGCCGCCACGGGTCGTATGGACGAGGGCGCCATGCTCGAGGCGCTCGCCGCGTTGCCGCCCGGCGTCGGGGAAATTTACTGTCATCCGGCCGAGGCAGGCGAGGCGCCTCTCACGCCGTCGATGCATGCCTACCGTCACGCCGACGAACTGGCGGCGCTGCTCTCGCCGCGCGTGAAGGCCGCCATGGCCGGCATCGCCCGCGGTGGGTTTGCGGATGTTTGCGGCACCGCCGTCGCGACGCATTCGGGCGCGGTGGAGCAAGAGGGCGGCCGGTTATGACGAAGTGGTTCAAGTGGGCCGGATGGCCCGTCGGGATTGCACTGCTGATCGCGGTGGTCGTGCACGAAGGCGCGGGCGACGTCGTACGCGTGATCGGGCAGGCGGGCTTCTCGCTACTGTGGCTCGTGCCTTTCCATGCGCTGCCGCTGCTGCTCGACGCATGGGCGTGGCGGATCCTGCTCGGTGCGCGCGCGCCGATCGCGTTCCTTTGGTGGGTCGCGACCGTACGCGAGGCGGTGACGCGGCTTTTGCCCGTGGTCGGCGTGGGTGGGGAGATCGTCGGCATCCGGCTCGCGCGCTGGCGCGTGAACGACGCGAGCGTGGTCAGCGCCTCGGTCATCGTCGAGGTGCTGGTCACCATTGCCGTGCAGTATGTGTTTTCCGCGCTCGGGCTCGTGCTGATTCTGGCTTCGACCGGCAGTTCGAATGCAAAAACGATCGGCCTTGCCCTGGCCGTCTCGCTGCCGCTGCCGCTCATCGCCGTGGCGTTGCTGCGTCGTGGCGGCGTCTTTCATGCGATCGAGCGTTTCGCGGCGCGCGCGCTCGGTTCCGAGCATCGGCTCTTGCAGGGCATCGACGGCAAGCGGCTCGACGAGGAAATCGATGCGCTGATGCGCCGCACGGGTATGCTGCTTCGCGCTTTCGCATGGCAGCTCGCCGGCTATGTGCTGGGCGCGCTGGAAACCTATTGGGCGCTCGCGCTGCTCGGGCACCCGGTGTCGGTGGGCGGCGCGATCGCCATCGAGGCCTTGACGCAGGCCGTGCGGCACGCCGCTTTCATGGTGCCCGCGGGCCTTGGCGTGCAGGAAGCAACCGTCGTCCTGCTGGCGCAAATGTTCGGCGTCGGCCGCGAAGTGGCGCTTTCGCTTGCGCTCGTCAAGCGGATGCGGGAGGTCATCTTCGGCTGCGCGGCGCTCGCTTCGTGGCAATGGGCCGAACTCGCGCGGGCCCGGCGCCGCCTGCCCGCCGCGGTGGCGCAGGCCGTGCCGGCACCTGCGGTACGCGACGCCCGATCCGGCAAGGCGCGCGATCGGGATTTCGTGCGCTAGCGCAACGCCGAGGGGCGGCTTGTGCGTCGGGCCGCCGCGCGAATGTGCGGCAGGCCGCTTACGGGTCTGCTCATTGCGTCGCTTATGGGTGTTAACACCGCTGGCCCGCCCTATGCGCGCGGACTAAAGTTCAAGCAACCGGACCCACTTCATACCTAAGGCCAGACGGCACGGCGCAGCGAAGGCAGCGGGGGGCAGGCCAATCGACCGGCATCGTCCGAGCGCGGTTGGCTGCATGCCAGAGATGCTTCGCACCACAGATGCCGATCGACCATGGTCCGGCGCATTGCGCCGACGCTTTGCGCCTCGCGCATCATGACTGTTGCCGGCCGCTCATCGCACGATGACGGCCGGTTCTGTTTTTCGCGTCCGATTTTTTGTCCTATCCGATGGCGGCGCGGCTCATGGCGTCCGAATATCGAAAATGCGACGGGAAACCAGCCTAATCGGGATGCCGTTTGCATGGTGCCATTCGCCTTGCGTTTGAGCCGTGCGCCGCGCCGCCAATCCGATGCGCGTGGACACACGGTGTTTGCTGCGCTGCGGCATAACGTCTCTTCCGGTTTGATGAATCGAATGACGTTTGCGACGATGTGCTGCGCACGCTGCGGCGCCGGCTTCGATCGCCGGCCTTCGCCGCCCGCGCATGTTCGTTTTCAACTACCGAATGGAGACGCCCGTGTTTCTCTACGGCTTCGGGCCGGTCCTGCTCGAGGGGACGGTCCGCACGATCGAGTTGTCGGTGCTTTCGCTGGCTGTCGCGGTGGTACTGGGCCTCGCCGGCGCGGCCGCCAAGCTCGCCCATCACCGCGTGTCGGCGGCGCTGGCCACGGCCTATACGACGCTCATCCGTTCGGTGCCGGACCTGGTTCTGATGCTGCTGCTCTTTTATAGCATTCAGATCGGGCTGAACGAGATCACCGATGCGCTCGGCTTTGCCCAGATCGACATCGATCCGTTCGCGGCCGGCGTGCTCACGCTCGGCTTCATCTATGGCGCCTACTTCACGGAGACTTTTCGCGGTGCTTTTCTCGCGGTGCCGCGCGGGCAGATCGAAGCGGGGCTCGCTTACGGCATGAGCGGTGCACGCGTGTTCGCGCGCATTCTCTTTCCTCAGATGATGCGCTTTGCGCTACCGGGCATCGGCAACAACTGGCAGGTGCTCGTCAAGGCGACGGCCCTCGTCTCGATCATCGGGCTTGCCGATGTGGTCAAAGCCGCGCAGGACGCCGGCAAGAGCACGCTCCAGATGTTCTTCTTTCTGGTCGTGGCCGCGCTCATCTATCTCGCGATCACGACCGCGTCGAACGTCGTGCTCCTGTGGCTCGACCGGCGCTATTCGGCCGGCGTGAGGCGGGCAGAACTATGATCGATATCGTCGCTCAATTCGGCCGTGCGTTTCTGTACTGGGACGGGCAGCGCTTTTCGGGCCTCGCGATGACGCTTTGGCTGCTCGTCGCATCGCTCGTCATCGGCTTCGTCATGGCCGTGCCGCTTGCCGTCGCGCGCGAGTCGCCGAACCGCTGGCTCGCACTGCCGGTGCGCTGCTACACCTATGTGTTCCGGGGCACGCCGCTTTATGTGCAGTTGCTGCTCATCTACAGCGGTGTCTACAGCCTCGAAGCGGTGCGCGCCAATCCGATGCTCGGCGAGTTCTTTCGCAGCGGCCTGAACTGCGCCGTTCTCGCGTTCGGGCTCAACACCGCCGCCTATACGACCGAAATCTTCGCCGGGGCGATCCGCTCGACGTCGCACGGCGAGGTCGAGGCGGCGCGCGCCTACGGCATGAGCCGCTTCACGATGTACCGGCGCGTGATCCTGCCCTCGGCGCTGCGCCGCGCGCTGCCGCTTTACAGCAACGAGGCGATTCTCATGCTGCACGCGACGACGCTCGCGTTCACTGCTACGGTGCCCGACATCCTGAAGGTCGCCCGCGACGCGAATTCGGCCACCTACATGTCGTTCCAGGCGTTCGGCC
Organism: Trinickia caryophylli; assembly: GCF_034424545.1. NCBI lineage: Bacteria > Pseudomonadati > Pseudomonadota > Betaproteobacteria > Burkholderiales > Burkholderiaceae > Trinickia > Trinickia caryophylli. The sequence continues at coordinate 3,644,348 of NZ_CP139970.1, forward strand.
TCGCCGCGCTGATCTATCTTGCGGTATCGTTCGCACTCGTCGCGGTATTCAGGCGCGCCGAGAGGCGCTGGCTCGCCTACCTGGCCGTCGGCCGTCATTGATCGATTCAGGAGAGCATGGTGCTCCAGCAGAGTTCTCAATCGAACCCGCCCAAGCTTGCGGCGCGCGACATTCACAAACGCTACGGCGACAACGAGGTGCTGAAGGGCGTGACGCTCGAAGCGAAAGCCGGCGACGTCATCAGCATCATCGGTGCGAGCGGCTCGGGCAAGAGCACGTTCCTGCGGTGCGTCAACTTCCTCGAGCGGCCGAACGCGGGCGAGATCGTCGTCGACGGCGAGGCCGTACGCACGAAGCCCGACCGCGAGGGCAATCTGCTGGTGGCGGATCACAAGCAGTTGCAGCGCATGCGCACGAAGCTGGCTATGGTGTTTCAGCACTTCAACCTCTGGGCCCACATGACGGTGCTCGAGAACGTGATGGAAGCGCCCGTACACGTGCTGGGGCTGTCGCGGCGCGAGGCCGAGGAGCGTGCGCGCGTCTATCTCGAGAAGGTCGGCCTCGCGCCGCGGCTCGAGAAGCAGTATCCGTCGCACTTGTCGGGCGGGCAGCAGCAGCGCGTGGCCATCGCGCGGGCGCTGGCGATGCACCCCGACGTGATGCTTTTCGACGAACCGACCTCGGCGCTCGACCCCGAACTCGTGGGCGAAGTGCTGAAAGTCATGCAAAAGCTCGCCGAGGAAGGCCGCACGATGATCGTCGTCACGCACGAGATGGGGTTCGCGCGCAACGTCTCCAATCACGTCATGTTTCTTCACCAGGGCCGCACCGAGGAGCAGGGCGATCCATCGGAGGTGCTCGTCACGCCGCGGAGCGAACGCCTCAAGCAGTTTCTCTCCGGCAGCCTCAAGTAGCGGCGCGGCCATGGGCGAAGGCGTCGCAATCCGGTGCCGAGCGGTGTGCCGGCCGGCTTTGTCGCCGCAGCGGCTGCGGCGGTTCCGCGCGGCATCGCGGGTGCAAGCATGACGGTGCGCCCGCCCTCGGGCGTGCCGCGTGTGACCGAGGTCGCCGTCGTTGCGCTGCCGCCCGTTTCGCTCTCGGGCCTCGCGCCTATCGTCGATACCCTTTCGCTCGCCAACGAGATCGACGGGCGGCAGCGGTTTCGCATGCGCATCTGCTCGTGGGACGGGCGGCCCGTTTCGCTCTCGGGCGGCGCGGTCCTGCCAGCCGATTGCGCGTTCGGCGACGGGCTCGCCTGCGACTGGCTCATCGTCCTGACCGAGCGCTTCCAGCAGTTTGCCGACTACCGGCTTTTTCTCGCGTCGCTCGCGCGCGTCGGGCAGCGCACGCCGCTCGTCAGCGGAATTCACCACGGCGTCTGGTGGCTCGCGATGGCCGGACAGCTTTCCGGCTACCGCGTGAGCGTCAACTGGGAGACCTATCAACAGTTCGCCGAGCAGTTCGAGCGCTCGATCGTCACGCAGCAGATCTTCGAAATCGACCGCGATCGCGCCACCTGCGCGGGCGGGCAGGCGAGCGCCGACTTCATGCTCGCGATGATCGCGCGCGAACACGGTGCCGAGTTGGCCGAGCGCATCGCCGACACCCTCGGGCTCGGCGCGCTGCGCCAGGCGGAGGAGCGCCAGCGCATTCCTTATGTGACGGCGCCGGGCGAGCGGCATCCGCGGCTCAATGACGCGCTCAAGCTGATGGAGGCGAATGTCGAGGATCCGCTCACGACGGACGAGATCGCCGAGGCAGTCGGCGTTTCGCGGCGGCAGCTCGAGCGGCTCTTTCGCCAGTACCTCGGTGCGATGCCGTCCAAATATTACCTGGGCCTGCGGCTCGTCAAGGCCCGGCTGCAACTGCAGCGCACGAGCAAATCGATCGTGCAGGTGAGTCTCGCCTGTGGGTTCGCGTCGGCGGCGCATTTCTCGAATGCCTACCGGGAGCGCTTTGGCGTCACGCCGCGCGAGGAGCGCCGCAACTGGATCGCGCGGCAGGGCTCGGGTGCGCCGTTTGCGGCGGAACCTCGTGCCGGCGCGCTGATCGAGCCCCCCGAGGCGGGCGCGACGCGCACCGAACCCCGATAAATCGCGTCGCGGATGCGCAAGACGCCGGCGCGAAGGTTTTCTAGACTATTGCCATTGCCTCCGAGAGGATTTGCCATGAACGAGTTCGCTGTGAATCGCCAGACGTTCGACGACGTCATGGTGCCCGTGTTTTCGCCCGCCTCCTTCATGCCGGTGCGCGGCCTCGGCTCCCGCGTCTGGGATTCGGACGGGCGGGACTATGTCGATTTCACGGGCGGTATCGCGGTGACGGCGCTCGGGCATACCCATCCCGAGCTCGTGCGCGTGCTGCACGAGCAAGGCGGGCGCCTGTGGCACGTGAGCAACGCCTATACGAACGAGCCGGTGCTGCGCCTCGCGAGGCGGCTGGAGACGCTGACGTTCGCACAGCGCGCGTTTTTCGCCAACTCCGGCGCGGAGGCGAACGAGGCGGCGCTCAAGCTCGCGCGCCGCGTCGCGCTCGAACGCCACGGCGCGGAAAAGTTCGAAATCGTCTCGTTCGCGCAGTCGTTTCACGGCCGCACGCTCTTTACCGTCAGCGTGGGCGGGCAGCCCAAGTACGCCGAGGGCTTCGGGCCGGTACCGGCCGGTATAGTCCATCTGCCCTACAACGACGCCGAGGCGGCGCGGCAGGCGATCGGGCCGCGCACGTGTGCCGTGATCGTCGAGCCGATCCAGGGCGAAGGCGGCGTGATTCCGGCCGACCCGGCGTTCCTGCGCACATTGCGCGAAGCCTGCGATGCGCACGGTGCGCTGCTGATCTTCGACGAAGTGCAAACGGGCGTGGGCCGCACGGGCCATCTCTATGCCTACATGGACACGGGCGTGACGCCCGACATCCTGACCACCGCCAAGGCACTGGGTAATGGCTTTCCGATCGCCGCGATGCTGACGACGAACGAGATCGCCGCGCATTTCAAGGTCGGTGTGCACGGTTCGACCTATGGCGGCAACCCGCTCGGAGCGGCCATCGCCGACAAGGTGGTCGAACTCGTCAGCGACCCCGCGCTGCTGGATGGCGTCCGGCGGCGCAGCGCCGCCCTCGTTGCCCGGCTCGATGCGATCGGCAAGCGCTTCGGGCTCATCAAGGAAATTCGCGGCAAGGGGCTGCTGATCGGTGCCGAGCTCAGCGCGACATTCGAGGGGCGTGCGAAGGACTTCGTCAACGCGGCGGCCGGCGAGGGCGTGATGCTGCTGATCGCGGGGCCGAACGTGCTGCGTTTCGCGCCGTCGCTGATCATCCCCGACGCCGATCTCGAAGAAGGGTTCGCCCGCCTCGAGCGGGCGATCGAGCGGGTCGTCGCGGTTCGCTGATGGCGGCCTGCCCACCTTTCGTCATCGCTTAGGAGCAACGATGCTCTTCGTACGTCCAGGAAGGCTTTCCGATCTCGATGCACTCGAGCGGATGGCGCGCGCGGCGCAGCCCGTGCTTCATTCTCTGCCGCATGACCGGCAGGCGCTCGAAGCGCGTGTTGCGCTTTCCGAGGATTCGTTTCGCGCCGAGGTCGATTTCCCGGGCGAGGAGTTCTATCTGTTCGTGCTTGAGGACGGCGCGAGCGGCAAGCTCCTCGGCACCGCGAGCATCGTCGCATCGGCCGGTTACGCGGAGCCGTTCTACGTTTTCCGTAACGATGCGCTGATTCACGCGTCGCGCGAGCTGCACGTCAATCGCAAGATCCACGCGCTCACGATGTCGCACGAACTGACGGGCCTGTCGCGGCTCGCGGGCTTCTATGTCGATCCGGCACTGCCCGGCGACGCGGCCGCGCACCTGCTGTCGCGCGCGCGGATGATGTACGTTGCGGCCAACCGCCGACGCTTCACGCCCGATGTGTTCTCCCTGCTGCTCGGCGTGACCGACGACGTGGGCACCTCGCCGTTCTGGGAGGCGGTCGGCCGCAGGTTTTTCCGGCGGGATTTTGCCGAGGTCGAGAAAATTTCGGGTGGGCGCAGCCGCACGTTCATCGCCGAAGTCATGCCGACCTATCCGCTTTACGTGCCGCTCTTGCCCGAGGCCGCTCAGCGCGTGCTCGGCGAACCCAACGCGAAGAGCCTCGTCGCTTACGACATCCACCTCGAAGAGGGCTTCGAGCCCGATCGCTTCGTCGATATTTTCGATGCGGGCCCGGTGCTGACGGCACGTGTAGAGCGCAGCGCCTGCGCACGCTACAACGAGACGCGCACGGTTCGCGAGGCGGACGGGGCGGGCGAGGTGGGCGAGGCAGCGGCGGTGGCGGCGCGGCGCGTCGATCCGGGGACGACGACCTACCTCGTGGCCGGAAACGGCGCGGGCGGCTTTCGCTGCATCCTGGCGGACCTGCCGGGCGAGCCCGAACCGCAGGCACCGCTGGCCGCAGTCGAGCGCGCGCTGCTCGACGTCGTGCCCGGCGACGCCGTTCGATGCGTGCCGCTGCATCGCCGGCCCGACGAGAGCCTCGATGGCGAAGGCGGTGACGGCTTCTACACGCGGGCTCCCTCGTCCGGCCTTTCGACTCATTCTTGGGGAGCCACGCGATGATCGTCGTTCGTGCCGTCGATACGGAGGACCTCGACTCGCTCGTGGCCCTGGCGGGGGAAACGGGGCCGGGGCTCACGACCTTCAAGCCCGATCGGGAAGCGCTCGCCGCGCGCATCGCGCGCGCGCGCCGTACGCTCGAGGGCCGCGCGGGCCCGCACGAGGAGGGCTACCTCTTCGTTATGGAAGACGCGGCGACGGGCGATGTCGCGGGCGTGTGCGGCATCGAGGCGCGCGTGGGTCTCGAGCAGCCGTTTTACAACTACCGCGTGAGCACAGTCGTGCATGCGAGCCAGGAACTGGGCGTATGGACCCGGATGTCGCTGCTCAACATTTCGCACGACCTGACGGGCTATGCGGAAGTCTGCTCGCTGTTCCTTTCGCCGCGTTACCGCGCACACGGTGTGGGCGGCCTGCTGTCGCGCTCGCGCTTCATGTTCATCGCGCAGTTTCGGGACCGCTTTCCCGAGCGCCTGTGCGCGGAACTGCGTGGCCATTTCGATGCGGACGGCACCTCGCCGTTCTGGCGCGCGGTGGGCTCGCACTTCTATCAGATCGATTTCAATGCGGCCGATTACCTCAGTGCACACGGGCGCAAATCGTTTCTGGCGGAGCTGATGCCGCGTTATCCGGTTTATGCCGACCTGTTGCCCGAGGAGGCGCAGCGCGTGATCGGGCTCACGCATCACGACACGGCGCCGGCGCGCACGATGCTCGAGGCTGAAGGGCTGCGCTATCAGAATCACGTCGATATCTTCGACGCGGGCCCCGTGCTCGAATGCCATATCAACGACTTGCGCACCGTACGCGAAAGCGTTGTCGTGCAAGTGATCGTCGACGATGCCGTCACGCCCGAATCGGACGATGCACCGCGCTTCCTCGTGTCGAATACGTCGCTGACGGGCTTTCGCGTCGGCGTTGCTGCGGGCGTGGTCGAAGAAGGCGCTATGCGGCTTCCCCCCTCGGACGCCGCGGCGCTCGGTGTGAAGGCGGGCGATCCGATTCGTGTGCTCGCGCTCTCCCGGCGTGCCCGATGAGAGGCGCCGAAGCGGGGCAGACCGGCGGAGAAGCACATGCAAACGCAAACGCACAGGCAAAAGCACAGGCAAAAGCACAGGCAAAAGCACAGGCAAAAGCACAGGCAAAAGCAGGCACAGCAGACAGGCTGATCGATATGAGCGAACTTTTCATCGAAGGCGAATGGGTGGCCGCGAGTGGCCCGATGTTTTCGTCCCATCACCCAGGCACCGGCGAAGCGGTCTGGCAAGGCGGCAGCGCGACGACTGACGACGTCGATCGCGCCGTGCGCAGCGCGCGGCGAGCATTTGCCGAGTGGTCGGCGCTGCCGTTCGACGCGCGTTGCGAGATCGTGCGTCGTTTCGCAGCTCTTTTGGGCGAGCGCAAGGAAGCGCTCGCTCACGCGATCGGGCGGGAGACCGGCAAGCCGCTGTGGGAAGCGCGTACCGAAGTGACGGCGATGGCGGCGAAGGTCGATATCTCGATCACGGCCTACGCTGAACGCACGGGCGAAAGACGCACGGCAATGGCCGACGGCGTGGCCGTCCTGCGGCATCGGCCGCATGGTGTCGTCGCCGTCTTCGGCCCGTACAACTTCCCGGGGCATTTGCCGAACGGCCATATCGTCCCCGCGCTGATCGCCGGCAACACTGTGGTGTTCAAGCCGTCGGAGCGGGCGCCCGGCGTGGCGCAGGCGACCGTCGCGATCTGGCACGACGCGGGATTGCCGGCTGGCGTGCTCAATCTCGTGCAAGGCGAGAAGGACACCGGGGTCGCGCTCGCGAACCATCGGCAGATCGACGGGCTGTTCTTCACCGGCAGCTCCGATACCGGTACGCTGCTGCACAAGCAGTTCGGCGGGCGGCCCGAAATCGTGCTCGCACTCGAGATGGGCGGCAACAATCCGCTCGTCGTGGCGGAGGTTGCCGATATCGATGCGGCCGTGCATCACACGATCCAGTCGGCGTACCTCTCGGCCGGGCAGCGCTGCACCTGTGCGCGGCGCATCTTCGTGCCGCGCGGGACGTTTGGCGACCGCTTTCTCGCGCGGTTCGCCGAAGTGACGTCGCGCATCGTCTACGGGCTCTACGATGCCGAGCCGCAGCCGTTCATGGGCGCGGTCATCACGGCGCGCGCGGCAGGGCGCCTCGTTGCGGCCCAACAGCGGCTCGTCGCGGCGGGCGCGCGGGCACTCCTGCCAATGACGCAGCGCGATCCGGCACTCGGTTTCGTGAGCCCCGCGATTCTCGACGTGAGCGAGGTGCGTGCGTTGCCCGATGAAGAGCATTTTGGCCCGCTCGCTCAGGTGCTCCGCTACGAGCGCCTCGAGGAGGCCATCGAGCGCGCGAACGACACCGTCTACGGGCTTTCGGCCGGGCTGCTGGCCGACGACGAAGCCGCATGGGCGCAGTTCCAGCGGACGATTCGTGCCGGCATCGTCAACTGGAACCGGCCCACCAACGGAGCATCGTCGGCCGCGCCATTCGGCGGTACGGGCCGCTCGGGCAATCACCGGCCGAGCGCCTATTACGCGGCGGATTACTGCGCTTATCCGATGGCATCGGTCGAAAGCGAGATGCTGCGCATGCCGGCGAGCGTTTCGCCCGGACTTTCATTTCAGTAACCTCGGCCACCGAACGATCAGGGAATCACGATGCAAGCACGGGAAGCCAACTTCGACGGACTCGTCGGTCCGACGCACAACTACGCGGGGCTGTCGTATGGCAACGTGGCGTCGCAGACGAACGAGAAATCGGTCGCGAACCCGCTCGCCGCCGCGCGGCAGGGGTTACGCAAGATGAAGCAGCTCGCCGACCTCGGCTTTGCGCAGGGCGTGCTGCCTCCGCAGGAACGGCCCTCGTTGCGATTGCTGCGCGAGCTTGGCTTTTCGGGAACGGACGCGCGCGTGATCGAGCGCGCGGCAAAGGAAGCGCCGGAACTGCTCGCGGCCGCAAGTTCGGCTTCGGCCATGTGGACGGCGAATGCCGCCACGGTCAGCCCGTCCGCGGATACCGCCGACGGCCGCGTACATTTCACGCCGGCCAACCTCACGAGCAAGCTCCATCGCGCGATCGAACACGAGGCGACGCGGCGGACGCTGGCGGCGATCTTTGCGAGCGAGCGGCACTTCGTCGTGCATGAGGCGTTGCCGGGCACGCCGGCGCTCGGGGACGAGGGAGCGGCCAATCACACGCGGTTTTGCGCCGATTACGGCGAGCGCGGCGTCGAGTTCTTCGTCTATGGCCGCAGCGAATACCGCCGCGGGCCGGAGCCGCAGCGCTACCCGGCCCGGCAGACGTTCGAGGCGAGTCGTGCCGTTGCGCAGCGGCACGGGCTAGGCGAAGAGCGCACGGTCTATGCGCAGCAAAATCCCGAGGTCGTCGACGCCGGCGTTTTCCACAACGACGTCATTGCCGTCGGCAATCGCCGGACGCTCTTTTGCCACCAACGCGCGTTCGTCGACCAGACGGCCGTCTACGATCGGTTGCGCACGCAACTTTCCGCGCTCGGCGCCGGGCTCGACGTGATCGAGGTGCCCGACGCGCGCGTGAGCGTTGCCGACGCGGTATCGTCCTATCTCTTCAACAGCCAGTTGTTGAGCCGCCCGGGCGGGCGCGACGTGCTGGTCTTGCCGCAGGAGTGCCGCGAGAACCCGCGGGTGGCGGCTTATCTCGACGATCTCGTGAGCGGCTCGGGGCCGATCGGCGAAGTGCTCGTCTTCGATTTGCGCGAGAGCATGAAAAACGGCGGCGGGCCCGCGTGTCTGCGCCTTCGCGTCGTGCTCAGCGACGCGGAGCGCGCGGCCGTGACGCCCGGCGTGTGGATCGACGATGCCCTGTTCGGGCGCCTCGATGCATGGATCGGCAAGCATTATCGCGACCGGCTGGCGCCGAGCGATCTGGCGGATCCGAGGCTGCTCGACGAATCGCGCACGGCGCTCGACGAACTGACGCAGATTCTCGGACTCGGTTCGCTTTATGACTTCCAGCGCTAGCGCACCCGCTTCGGCGGTGGTGAACGATTTCCTCGCATTCACGTTGGCGGGCGCGCGGCCGGACCGGGCCGGTGCCAGCGGGGTATGCGCCAGCGGTGCACGCTATATCTGGCGCGACGATGGCGTGCTTGCGTTCGAGCCTTCGCAGGCTGACGAGGCGCTCGCGGCAAGCGGCTCGCCGCCCGCGAGCGTCGTCGTTTCGGCCGGCGTGCACGGTGACGAAACCGCGCCGATCGAACTCGTTTCGCGCATGGTGGCCGACATCGCGAGCGGTGTGTTGCCGCTTGGGTGCCGCCTGCTCGTCGTGCTGGGCAATGTGGAGGCGATGCGCGCGGGCCGTCGCTACCTCGACGACGACATGAACCGGCTCTTTTGCGGCCGGCATGCCGCATTGCCGGCGAGCGGGGAAGCGCGGCGCGCGGCGGCACTCGAAGCTGCCACGATGCGGTTTTTTCGCGATGCGGCGCCGGCCGGCACCGCCGCCCGCTGGCATATCGACATGCATACGGCGATCCGCGCATCGGTGTTCGAGCAGTTCGCGCTGCTGCCGCATACGGGTGAGGCGCCGTCGCGCGCGATGATGGCGTGGCTTGCGCGGGCTCGCATCGCGGCCGTGCTGCTGCATACGGCGAAGAGCAGCACGTACTCGCAATACACGGCCCAAACGTTCGGCGCGACGGCTTGCACGCTCGAGCTGGGCAAGATCGAGCCGTTCGGGCACAACGATCTCTTGCGTTTCGCGTCGGCCGATCGCGCCGTGCGCGCGCTCGCGACGCAGGAGCGGCTCGAGGGCGGCGAGGGTGGCGAGGGCGGGGCGCTCCCGCGCGTCTTCACCGTGGTCGACCAGATCACGAAGCGCAGCGAAGCGTTCGAACTCTACCTCGATGTCGACGTGCCGAATTTCACAGCGTTGGACAAGGGCACGTTGCTGGCCGCCGACGGCGATTATCGCTATGTCGTCTCGCGCGACGGCGAGCGGATCGTCTTTCCGAATCCCGGAGTCAAGCCGGGCCTGCGCGCAGGCCTCATCGTCGTCGAAACCGGCGCTGCGCGGCCGGCGTGAATGTGCGCCGGCTCAAAGCGTTCTGACGAGCCCCTCCGCAATCAACGTTTCGCGCACCTTCGGCCGTTTCGACACGCGGGTCATGTAGGCCTTCAGATTCGGATACGACGCCAGGTCGATCTTGAGCGGCCGGCTCCAGTTGACGACCGTGAAGCAATACGCGTCCGCCACCGTAAACTCGCTTCCGCTCAGGTAATCGCGCGAAGCGAGCACCTCGTCGAGTTCGGAGAAGCGTGCGTGCAGCCGCGCGAGCGCGAGCTCGCGCGCCGATGCGTGAACCTCTTCGTGAAAGAGCCAGGGGCTGAACGTCTTGTGCAGTTCGGTCGAGACAAAGGTGAGCCACTCGATAACGGCAAGACGCGGCACCGTTCCGATGCGCGGCATCAGCAGCCCGCGCGCATCGAGGTCGCCGACGTACTGCAACAGCGCGGCCGCTTCCGTGTGTCGCGAGCCGTCGTCGAGTTCGATCAGGGGGACGTAGCCGCGTGGCGAAATCGCCCGATAGTCTTCGCCGCTTGCAAGCTGGTGCGTCTTCAGATCGACTTTGATCGCATCGAACGGGATGCCCGCTTCGACGAGCGCGATATGGACGGCCAGCGAGCATGCGCCCGGCGAGTAGTAAAGCTTCATCGTTTTCCCTCCATCTGATTCGGACCGAACCGGCTTCGTGCGGCGCGCCATGCGAAGCGACCCGGCACAGGGCGTTCATGTCGGAAGATTCCCGCCGGCAACGATACCATCAGCCGGTACGAATGCGCATCGCGGCGGCTGGGTCGAGATGGGCGGCCGTTGACGCAAATCAATCGAACGCTGCGCAGTCGGCCTAGAGTGGAATGGCGGCATGAGTGGCATGCCCGCAAGGCCATGCTTTATTCATGGCCACTTGCGCCCCCCCTCGTTTGTCACGATCATTTCAGGAGCGAATGCAATGAGCAATTTGACGCGTCATGACCCGTTCTCGATCGACTCGATTCCGGATCTTTTCCAAGGCTTCTTTCGGCCGATGCGCTCTCTCGCGTTGTCCAACGGCGACATGCCGCTCGCAGCCGTGAAGGTGGACGTGACCGAGACCGATACGGCGTACGCGGTCAAGGCGGAACTGCCGGGCGTCGACAAAAAAGACATCGACGTCAAGATCGACGGCAATGTCGTTTCCATCAGCGCGAAGGCGGAGCGCAACAAGGAACTCAAGGAGGGCGAGCGCGTGATTCGCAGCGAGCGCTACTCGGGCATGTTCAGCCGCACGTTCTCGCTGGAAAGCGATATCGACGAAAGCGCGGCGAGCGCGCAGTACCAGGACGGCGTGTTGTCGTTGACGCTGCCCAAGAAGGCCTCCGCGGCGCGCAAGCATCTCGAGATCAACTGAGTTCGCGGTACCGCCCGGGTTCGCGCCCGCGTCGCATTCGGACGCGGGTGCGCGAATCCGGTTCATCCGCCGAACGACGCGCCCGGCGCGGAGCGTCTCAGCACGTGCCGCACGGGGGCGCGGGCGGGACGGCCGGAGCCGTTATTGTTATTGCCTGCGCGTCCCGCGTCTCGCGCGCGTGGGCGGGCTCGGACGCGAACACCGCATCGAGCGCGGGATCCGGACGAAACACCGTGATCCCCTTCAGCCCGGCACGCCACGCGTCAAGGAACAGCGCCTCGACCTCGGCCGTCGTGCTTTCGGGTGAAAGCATCACGGTCTTGGAGATTGCGGCGTCGACGAACGGCTGAAGCGCCGCCAGCATCGCGAGCTGATCGGCGGGTGAGACCTGCGCCGCATTTCTGAAATAGTCGGGCAAGGGGGCATGGCTGCCTGTCAGTGCGCGAAAGAGCCGTGCGCCGTGATTTTCCACCTGATAGATGCGCGGCTGTGCCGTACCGAGACGAATTGCGCGCCGATAAACCCAGTCATAAGCCGGCTCGATGCCGTTCGAGCAGTTGTCGGCGAACGCCAGACTCACGCTGCCGGTAGGTGCGAACGAGAGCAGATGACTGTTGCGCAGGCCGTGGCGCTCCACCGCTTCGCGCACGCTGGCAGGCAACTGCGCGCCGAAGCGGCCGGCAGCAAGGTGATGCGCCGCGTCGTAGAGAGGATAGGGGCCGCGTTGTGCCGCGAGCGCGGCCGAGGCCGCGTAGGCCTCGTCGCGCAAACACATCGCTATGCGGGCTGCCATTTGCCGCGCGGCTGGCGTGTCGTAGGCGAGCCGCAGCATGGCGAGCGCATCGGCCAGGCCGGTGATGCCCACGCCGATGCGCCGCTTGGCCGATGCTTCCGATGCATGCTGCGGCAGCGGCCAACGCGTGAGCGCGAGCACGTTGTCGAGCAGGCGCACCTGTGTGCGCACGCGCGCGGCCAGGCGCACGAAATCCAGAGCGGGCGGGCCGCCGATCCCGAATGGGCAACGCACGAGGCGGCTCAGGTCGACGGGGCCCAGCACGCAACTGCCCCATGCGGGCAGTGGCTGCTCTCCGCACGGGTTCGTCGCCGCGATGGTTTCGATTTCGGAGAGGTTGTCGGCGGCGCGTATCGTGTCGAGAAACAGCAGCCCCGGCTCCGCGCTGTCGCGCGCGCAATCGACGATTTCGCGCCAAAGCGCGCGCGCCGGCATCTCGGCGTACCGCCACCGTCCGTCCGCGGCGCGTGATTCCGCGCCCATGAGGTGCGAGGCCGGCGCCGCGCGATGCACGAGCGCCCAGGGCAGATCGGCCTCGACCGCGCGCAGGAATGCGTCTGTCACGGCCACTGACACGTTGAACGTACGCCAGCGCTTGCGCCCGCGCTTGGCCCGGACAAAGGCCGGCAGATCGGGATGATCGCAGCGCAGCACCGCCATCTGCGCGCCGCGCCTAGTTCCCGCCATCGACAGGCGTTCGCACGACGCGTCGAAGCGCTCGACGATGCGGCAGACGTCGCGTGCCTGCCCATCGCCGCCGGCCGCGGCTGGCGCGACGGACGAAAAGTCGTAGCCAACACCGCCGCCCATCGCGAGCGTCGCTGCCGCATCGGCGAGTGCGGCAGCAATCTGGGCCGCATCGGGAACGGCGTCGGCGGCGCCTATCGGATGGACGAAACAGTTGACCATTGTCGCGGCGTGCGCGGTGCCCGCATTGGCCATGACGCGTCCTGCTCCGATCGATCCCTCGAGCATGTTGCGGTAAAACCGCCGTGAGGCAAGCGCGCGCTCCGCAGGGGCTTCCGCGGCGGCGAGTGCTTGAGCGACGCGGCGGAATACGTCGCGGCGACCGCTTTCGCCGGGTGCGAGGTAGCGGTCGGCGAGCACGGCGGCGCTGACCGCCTGCTGCGGCATCGGTGGCGGTCGTTCCCGACCGGGGCGGTGCGAGTTCTCTCGGCTGCGCTCGCTCATGCTGTCTCGGGGCTCAGGCGTCGGCTCGGACTCGGCGTGCCTTATCGCGGAGTCAGCGCATCGCCGCGATGGCTTGCCAGCCGCCGGGGCAGGTCGCGCCGTACGGATAGTACTGGCCGTAATACGGGCAGTAATACCAATACGTCACACCGGGCGGCGGCGCCACGACGTACGGCGGTACATACGGGTCGGGGTACGGATAGACGGGGCCAGGGTAGAAGTACCACACCCCGCCGACGATCCACCACCAGCCAGGGCGTCCGCGATGCGGGCCGTGATGCCACCGGCCGCTTTGCCATACGCGAATGTCGTGCTCGCCGAAGCGGCCGATGTCGCCATGCCAGGGCGCAGCCGCGGGCCTTCCCGGCGGCGATACGAAGTTTCCCGGCTGATGGGGCGCGACAGGTGGTTGATGAGGAACACCGGCCGGTTGGCGCGGGCCGGCACCGGGCGGGCGCGGCGCGATACCCGGGGATACGCCTGGGGCAACGCCGGGTTGGGGGCGTGGCGTGGCCGGCGACATGGCCGGCGGCGCGGGGCTTGGCTGCGGCGCGCCGACGCCCGGCGCCCGCTGCATCGCTCCGCCCTGCAGGCCGGGGCCCGGCCTGCCCGCTTCGCCATGCGGCGGCCCCGCTACGCCGCCCTGGCCGGGCGCCTGGGGCGGCGCGGCCAGCGAGAGCGCGCAGCAGCCGAAGAGCAGGGCTGCAGTCAGGGTTTTTCCGATACCGAATGCCATGGTTCCTCCGCCATGCGCTTCGTCTTTCACCAGGATAGGCTTGCCTGCCCGATCGCGCTTGACGGACATCAACGCGCCTGGCGGGGTACGGACGAATCCGGTGTAGGGGGGCGCTGACAAGGCGAGGTATCGATTGACGCGAATCTCGGCGCGCGCTGATTTCAGAATGGCGTGCCGCTGCCGATACTGTACTTAACGGCGCTGGGAATGAAGATTTGCGGTGCCGGTGCGGTCAAGAGTCGGTCGAAGGAGTCGATGCCATGAACGACGAAAAGATTTCGCTTCACGCCCTCGTGGACAAGTGGCTTGCTCCCACAGCGGATGCGCCGGCCCGCGTTATCCGCATCGGTCGCGTGGCCGCTACCGGGCGGCGCTACGTGTGTGTGGAAGGCCCGGCTTCGCGCGGCCCGCTCGCCCTGTTTCTGTTCCGCCACGACGATGGCTGCTGGCGCGTGTTTCCGCCCACGGACACGCGGCCTGTCATGCGGCAGGCGTTTGCGCTCGCATGCTGAACGTCGCCCGCCGGAAGCCCCGCGGCTGACCGATGCCGCGAGGCATCCGAGGCATCCGAGGCATCATGAGGCGGCGGCTGCCGATGCGGCTTCGGCTTCGGCGATGCGCCGTTTGACGGCGACGAAACTGTCCGGCGTGACGGAGACCGAATCGATACCCTCGGCCACGAGAAACGACGCAAACGCCGGCCGATCGCTCGGAGCCTGGCCGCATAAGCCCACCTTCGCTTTGGCCCGGTGAGCGGCCTCGATGACGTGCGCAATCATCCATTTCACCGCATCGTCCTCTTCGTCGAAGAGCGGCGCGAGCTCGGCTGCGTCGCGGTCGACACCGAGCGTGAGCTGGGTCAGATCGTTGCTGCCGATCGAGAATCTGTCGAAGCGTGCCGCGAAAGCCTCGGCCAGAATCACGTTCGACGGGATCTCGCACATCACGTAGACCTGCAGGCCGTCTTCTGCGCGCCGCAAGCCGTGCTCCGCCATTGCCGCCAGCACGCGGTCAGCCTCCTTCGTCGAGCGGCAGAAGGGGATCATCACGATCACGTTCGTGAAGCCGAGCGTGCGGCGCAGGCGATCGATCGCTCGGCATTCGAGCGCGAAGCCGTCGCGGTAGCGCGGCGAGTCGTAGCGCGATGCACCCCGGAACCCCAGCATCGGGTTTTCCTCTTTCGGCTCGAATTGCGCACCGCCGATCAGGTTGGCGTACTCGTTCGTCTTGAAGTCGCTCATGCGCACGATCACCGGGTGCGGATGCTGCACGGCTGCGATGCGTGCGAGCCCGCGGGCGAGGCGTTGCACGAAATAGTCGCAGCGATCGGCGTAGCCGGCTGTCAGCGTGTCGATCGCGTGCCGCGCGTCGGCGTCGGCGAGCGCGTCGTAGTGCGCGAGCGCCATGGGGTGGATCTTGACGTCGTTGCCGATTACGAACTCCATGCGTGCCAGCCCGACGCCGTCGGCCGGCAGCCGCCACCAGCGCAGCGCGGCGGCCGGATTGCCGAGATTGAGCATCACCTGCGTGCGCGTGGCGGGCAAGCCGGCGAAATCGATCTCCTCGACCGTGTAGGCCGCCTGTCCCTCGTAGATGAAGCCCTCGCTGCCTTGCGCGCAACAGACCGTCACCTCCTGTTCGTCGTGCAGCACGTCGGTGGCATTGCCTGTGCCGACGACGGCAGGAAGGCCCAGCTCACGGCTGACGATCGCCGCGTGCGAGGTTCGCCCGCCGTGATCGGTGACGATTGCCGAAGCCCGACGCATGAGCGGCAGCCAGTCCGGATCGGTCGTATGCGTGACGAGGATCGCGCCATCGACGAAGCGTTGCGCCTCGCGCGGACTTTCTATCACGCGGACCGGCCCGCTAGCGATGGCCTCGCCCACCGCGACGCCGGAAAGCAGCCGGCGTCCCGCGTGTTCGAGCCGGTAGGTCTGCACGGCGCTGGCGGCACGGCGCGACTGTACGGTCTCCGGCCGGGCCTGCACGATGAAGAGCTCGTTCGTGATCCCGTCCTTGGCCCACTCGATGTCCATCGGTCGCCCGTAATGGCGCTCGATGGTGCAGGCCATGCGCGCGAGCGCCAGAATCTCGTCGTCGGCGAGCACGAATGCGGCGCGCTCGGCCTTCGATGTCGGCACATTGCGTGTCGGCTGATCGGAGCTTGCTGCGTAAATCATCTTGCGCGCTTTCTCGCCGCGCTTTTTCTCGATGATCGGCACGCACGCCGGGTCTTCCAACAAGGGTTTGAAGACTTCGTATTCGTCGGGATCGACCATGCCCTGCACGACGTTTTCGCCGAGTCCCCACGATGCGTCGATGACGACGATTTTCTCGAAGCCCGTCTCGGTATCGATCGAGAACATCACGCCGGCGCCGCCGAGGTCCGCGCGTACCATCCGCTGTACGCCGATCGACAGCGCCACTTTCGTGTGATCGAATCCCTTGGCCTCGCGGTAGCTGATCGCGCGATCGGTGAAGAGCGACGCGTAGCAACGCCGGCAGGCGGCGATCAACGCGCGCTCGCCGCGCACATTGAGGTAGGTCTCCTGCTGTCCCGCGAAACTCGCGTCGGGTAAATCCTCCGCGGTCGCGCTCGAGCGTACCGCGACGTCGATCTCGACATCGGCCTGTGTGCCGCCGCCGGAAGTGCGTCGGCACAGCTGCCGGTATGCGTCGCGTATCGCGTCGGCGACCGGCACGGGCCATTCGCCCGTGAGGATCGCGCGGCGAATCGTCTCTCCGGTTTCGGCGAGCGAACGCTTGCCCGCCGCAAGATTGGCGATGGCCTCGTCGATCGTCGCGCGCAGGCCATTTTCATCGATGAAGCGCCAGTAGGCGTCGGCGGTCGTCGCGAACCCGGGCGGAACGTTGACACCTTCGCCGGCGAGGGTGGCAACCATCTCGCCAAGGGAGGCGTTCTTGCCGCCGACGCGCGCGACATCGTCGCGCCGCAACTGCTCGAACCAGACGATCGGTGTGAAGGGCGCAGCGTCGGTGCGTTCGATCATGGCAGACTCCAGCGGTTGCGCGCTTCAAATGCTGATATAGCCCTCGAAGCTCCAGGGCAAAGCCAGTTGCGGCCTGCCGGCAGCCTCGTGCGACCGGTCGATCGCCGTGCCGGAAAACCCCGGGCTGCCGTCATCGGAAAATACGGGCACGAACGAAAAGACGTCGTTGACCGTGACGAGAAAATCCGGGTTGAACATCGACGGCGCGTAGATCGATATCCGCGTGAAGAACGAGGGCGCCGGCGCACGGGGCACGGGACCCTCGACATCCGTGATCAGTGCGGCGGCGGTGTCATAGTGGGCGGGCAACAGATAACGGCGCCCGTCATGTTCGACCACGGCCGCCGGTGTCAATCGAAGCGTCGCACCCGGATAGCGCAGTGCGTACGCCGGCTGCGCGGCAGGCCCGTCCGGGCCGATCGCAAGCGGCGGACGAGCCCAGAGCGAAAGGGTGAGCGGGCCCGCGCGTTGGGCGAAGTACTCGGCCAGCCAGTTCATGTCTGCCTCCTGTCGATCGTTCGAGCCGACGTGATCGATTGTGGAAGCCGGCGCATCGGCCGTGATTGATATGGGTCAACGAGATACGGCCGCGCGCCCACGCGCGAACAGGCCCCTCAAGCCAGATCGCGCTTCGCCTCGGCGCTCAGTTCCTCGACGAGCGCATTCGCATTCGCGCTCGTGCCGCCGAATAGCGCGAACTCCACGTCGGGCAGCGCGGGCAGCCCCGATGGCGGCTCGACGCTGCGCAGGCCTGCCTCGATGCGGCTGGCGGGCATCGGCGCGATGGCGAGCCCGGCGCGCACGGCGGCGACAAGCCCGTTGCTGCTCGCGCACACGACGGCAATCCGACTTTCGACGCCCGCTTGCGCGAGCGCGGCGAGCGCCGCTTCGCGATAGGGGCAAGGCTCGGGGAAAACGGCAAGCGGTACGGGCAGCGCCGCGTCCACCGCGAGCCAATCGGCCGCGGCCCAGACGAGCGGCTCGCGCCACAATTCACGCCCGGCCCGGTCGTCGCGGCAACGCCCGCCAAGCACGACGTCCAGCTCGCCGCGGTCCATCGCCTGCAGCAGCAAACCAGGGATGCCGATCGTCACCTCGAACGCGAGTTCGGGATGGCGCAGACCGAATCCGTGCAGCCGCTCCATCACGCGCACGTGCGCGAAATCTTCCGACATGCCGATGCGCAACGAACCGTCCGCCGGCGTGCGGTGCAAGCGTGTTTGCGCATCCCGGTTCAGCGAAAGAATCGCGCGCGCGTAGCCGAGCAGCATTTCGCCGTCCGGCGTGAGCGACACCGAACGCGTCGTGCGTGCAAGCAGCGCTTTGCCGGCCTGCTGCTCGAGCCGGCGCAGATGCGCGCTGATCGCCGATTGCGTCAAATGCAGCCGTGCCGCCGCGCGCGTGAAGCTGCCCTCTTGCGCGACGGTCACGAACGAGCGCAGCAGCACGGTATCGAACATGGTCATTCAGTTTGATTCGTAATGAATACGTGCAGAATACTTCGTTTTCATTTTCGCCGTTGCTGTGTTGAGATGGTGCGCCTACAACCGCTCAGGAGCCACTCCATGGCCAAGCTGCTGCACATCGAAGCTTCTCCGCGCAAAGCGCGCTCCGCATCGCTCGAGGTTGCGCGGGCGTTCGTCGAGGCTTACCGCCAGGCTCATTCGGCGGCACACGTCGCTTCGCTCGATCTTTGGCAGGCCGCGTTGCCCGAGTTCGACGGCGCGGCGCTCGACGCGAAATACGCGGGCCTGTCGGGTGCGCCGCTCAGCGCCGCGCAGGAGGCGGCATGGGACGGCATACGCGCGCTGGCCGCGCCGCTGCACGAGGCCGAGACGCTGCTCTTCTCGGTCCCGCTTTGGAATTTCTCGATCCCCTACAAGCTGAAGCATTTCATCGACGCCGTGTCGCAAAAGGACGTGCTTTTCACGTTCGATCCGGCACAGGGGTTCGGCGGCCTTTTGCAGGGCAAGCGTGCCGTCGTCGTCTATGCGCGTGGACTCGATTACGGCCGTCAGTCGATGACCCCGGCGGAGCGCTTCGATTTTCAGCAGCCGTTTCTCGATGCGTGGCTGCGTTTCGTCGGCATTGACGACATCGAAACGATCGTCGTCGAGAAGACGCTTTACGGTCCCGAACTCGACACCGCCGCGCGCCGCGAAGCATCTGCTGCGGCACAGGCGCTCGCGCGGGCGCGACCATAAGGCGCACGGAGACGGAGACGCAGGCGAAGCGCACGGGCGAAGGCCCGCGCCGCGCACTCGCCGGACTTGCGGCCGGGCGACGCCGACTTGCGTCTTCCGGCAGCCGCGCGCCCCGCTTCATCGGATCTTTTTCTCGGGTGATTCCTGTATGCCGCTGGCCCCGCGCGGCATACAATGCCGGTCCATTTCGTCTGGTGCGCCGCACAAGACCAGCCGCGCGTGTTTGAACGCGGATTTTGGCGCATCGACGATGCGCATCGGGCCTCGCCCTCGTTTCAACTCTCAAAGGATCTGCCTCCGATGAAATTGCACTCGCGAATCCGCGCATGGATGCTTGCCGTGGCCGCACTGATGGCTGCGGGTAGCGCCAGTGCTGCCGAACTGAAGGAAATTCGCTTCGGCGTCGAAGCCGCGTATGCCCCGTTCGAATCGAAATCTCCGAGCGGTCAGCTCGAAGGCTTCGATATCGATGTCGGCAACGCCGTCTGCGCGAAGCTCAAAGCGAAGTGCGTATGGGTCGAGAACGACTTCGACGGGCTTATCCCCGCGCTCGCCGCGCGCAAGTTCGACGCGATCAATTCGGATATGACGATTACCGCCCAGCGCAAGCGGGCCGTCGACTTCACCGATCCCATTTACTCGATTCCGAATCAACTCGTCGCGAAGCAGGGCAGCGGTCTGATGCCGAATCCGGCCTCGCTCAAGGGCAAGCGTGTGGGCGTATTGCAAGGAACCATTCAGGAATCTTACGCAAAGGCGAAATGGGCGCCGGCCGGTGTCGACGTCGTTTCCTACCAGACGCAGGACCAGGCGTATGCCGACCTCGTCGCCGGCCGGCTCGACGCGTCGTTCCAGGACTCGGAGGCGGCCGCCAAGGGCTTTCTGAAGCGTCCGCAAGGCGCCGGCTTCGCATTCGCGGGGCCGACCGTCGCCGACGATACGCTGCTCGGCTCGGGCGTGGGCTATGGCGTGCGCAAAGGCGACAAGGCGCTCAAGGCGGCGCTCGACCAGGCGTTGCGCGAGCTAAAGGCCGACGGCACGATCGAGCGCATCGCCGCCAGGTATTTCAATGTGAAGGTCGTGCTCAAGTAAGCGGCGAGCGCAGGCGCACAGGTGCGCCGCCCTGGCCCGCAAGCCGGTGCGGGCGGCGTGCCCGTATGGTTTCCCCGTTCGGCAATCGTTTGCGGCCCGGCCATCTTGCGCTATCGGAGGGCGTGGGCGTCATCGTATAATCGCCCCGACTGACCACCACACGGGGCTGGTGCATTGCGCGCCAGATGCAATAACAACAAGCAAGCGAACGAGAGGGGCGTTGATGGACCTTACTCACGATACGGCGGCGCGTCACGCGGCCGGCACCGAAACGCCTTCGTCCGAGGGCCAGCCCGCGGCGGGGCATCCGGTGCGGCAGCCGCTCGTGGATGCCGAAGGGCTGCTATGCGGCTACGAACTGATCGCGCGCCACTCGCCCATCGATGAGCCCGAGGCCGATGGGCCCGACGCCAGTGCTGCGGCAATCCGCGCCACGCTCGACATGCTGGCCGCACCGGGCGTGTACGCCGCGCTTGGGGGCCATCGGGGCTACCTCAATACGACACGGGCGCTTCTCTTTTCCGACGATCTTTCGCGCATCGCGCCCGATCGCTTCTTCCTCGAACTGCCGCGGGACATTACCGCCGACGCCGAACTGATCGCACGCCTCGTGCTGCTGCATGCCAAGCGCTACCGCTTCGTCATCGACAGCGTGGCACAGCCCGATGCCACGTTCGGCAAGCTGCTGCCCTATGCGTACGCGGTCAAGATCGACGTCGCAGCCGTGGATCCCGAGTTTCTCGTCAAGCTTGCCACCGCGCTGAAATCGGCCGGCAAGATTCTCATCGCGCTGGGCGTCAATTCGCAAGAGATGTTCGAGCGCGCCAAGGCCGCGCATTTCGACGTATTCCAGGGCTATTTCTTCGCGCGCGCGCAACAGCAGGGCACCCGGCGCGCGAGCGCGCCGCGGCAGGCGCTCCTGAACCTCCTGCGGCTGCTCGCCTCGGACCCGAGCGTGGCGCAGCTGGAAGCGGAGCTCAAGCTCAATCCGATTCTCGTGATGCATATCATGCGCCTCGCGAATTCCGGCGAGGGAAGCATCGGACGCAAGGTGGCGACATTGCGCGACGCGATCAACGCGACCGGTACGAACCGCATCGCGCGCTGGACGCAACTGCTGCTCTACGCAGATGGACGCAAGGTGCGTCTCGAAGACGATCCGCTCGTACAGATGGCCGCCACGCGCGCGCGTTTCATGGAAATGGCGTCCGCGCGGCTTGCCCACGCGAACCGCAAGGTAATCGACGGGGCCTTTCTGACCGGGGTCTTCTCGCTCGTCGATGCCGTGTTCGGCGGTTCGCTCGATTCGACGCTGGAAGCACTGGGGCTTGCCACGCACATTCGCGCGGCGATCGCACGCCGCGAGGGGCTGCTCGGCACGTTGCTCGACGCGATCGTCGCGATCGAGCAGGCCGATTGGGCCGCGCTCGACAAGACGGCCGAAACGCTGGCGCCGCTCACGTCGACCGAACTCGCGGAACTCGCGATTGCGGCTGCCGCATGGGCAAGCACGGCCGAACAGCATGGCGAAAACGCCGGGCTTGAACGGGTGGACGAGTAAACGGGGCTGGGACGACGGGGTCGCGGCGCATGTCATCTATGCAGAGGCATGGCGAGCATGGCCAAGTCGTCTTCACCGATTTCGAAAGGATCATCCGATTCTGGCTGCATGAGCCATTCCAGCGCATTGTATTCTTTTGCGGAGGCATGGGCCGACATTATCTTTACCCGGACCCCGCTGAGATCGACATTGCGGCTTATGAGTTCCTCCAGAATGGCGATCAAATGCGGTTCGCCAGGTTTGTAGTGGCCGCTTTCGTTTGAAACCTTAATCAACTCCCCATCGCTGTTCATTTCGAAATAACCTGCTGATCTGACAGATCCTCCGGATAATAATGATGTGTGATGATGGAGGAGAGGGGTCTTGTGTAACGTATAGATCCGATTTTCCTCGTCCATTGCGAACATCAACTCAAGATTGCTCTCGTTCCCGCTGCCTTCCTTGTTTTTATTGGATAGGCTGGCGAGATATGGGGATGTGATCTTGTTTCCGTCGAACGATGTTAACAGATTCTCTCTGCGGGCTGCGTCGTAATAATCGATCTTTTTGTGGCGGGCTTCTTGCGGTATTTCATCAATAATTAAAGTCATTACTTCCGACGCGGTGTCTGTGGCGAGCCAGTCGAAGAAATTCAGCGAACCGGGCATGATTTTCCAGGCGCTATGCAGTGCGCTGAGCCACTCCCCGTAGCGGTGCTGTTCATCGAGTTTTTCGAGGTAGTAGGCATCGGAGAGATCCAGCCCTCCTTCGAAATTGCCTGCGGTCAGGCGGCGAGCGATTGCCTTTCCGCGCCGCCAATTCTGCTTTGCCCGCCTTTTGGAAAGCCAGTCGAAGAAGCTGGAGGTGCTATTGGAGTTGCTCCATATTTTGTGGAGGAGCGAAAGATCGCCTTTATATTTATATTTATTGTTTCTGTTTAATAGCGTCAGGTATTGATCTTCCCCCGAGGTCGAAAAATCGGGGTTCGACTGCAGTTCGGCCATGATGCTTCGGACCCGCTGCCAGCTTCTGGCGGTTGTGCTGTGTGCGGCTGGTTCGAGCATGATAGGCCTCGCGTTCAGGCGTGCTATGCGGCAGTGTAACCTATATTCCTGGTAGGGCAGTGCTCCTGAATTCTATCCCTCGATATGGATTGTCGCTCTGGCTTGATTTTCCCGGTTATTCCCGTTATTTGGTTTTACAGCCGCGATTTGAGCAATAACTGTCGATCAGCGACCTGCGATGTGTCGAAAACCGATGGGCCCGCCTATGAGTGCGGTGTAGCGGCCGCCCCGGCGGGCGCATGCGGCGAGCAAGGCGTAGAGCAGGGACAGCGCACGGCCATTATCGGGCGACGTGCGCTGTCGGATTCGTTGAATAGCGGGCGTGTCTGCTGACGCGAAGCGGTTCGATCAGAGCGTTTCCACTTCTCGGGCGGGCGCGTGCGCGAAGAACCGGCCGAGCTCGCGCGCAAGCTCGTTCAACGCACTCATTTGAGCCTGCGAGATTTTGCGCGCTTCGCCGCCATGGCACCAGTCGCCATAGATGAGCGCGACCGTGGACTGATGGGCGACCACGGGCAGCAGCACGAACGAGCGTGCGTCCGAGAAGGCGTCACGGAACCATGTCGGCAATCGCGCCACCATCTTCGGATCGCGCGCGTTCTCGATGAAGATGCCGACCGAATTGGCGATCGCGAGATGGAAGACGTCGGGCTCGAACGCTTCCTTGAACCATAGTGTCGGCAGCACACGCTCGATGTCGCGCCCGAGGCCGAGCCGGGCCTTGAAAAGCCCTGACGCCTGGCGTACGAAGACGACCGTGTGCGCAAAGCCGAGGCCCGCGAGCACCGTTTCCGAGGCCAGCGAGAGGACGGGCGCGAGCGCGTTCTCGGAGGGCAGCGCGCGCAAATCCTCGAGGCCCGCCGCGATGCGCGCCTCCGGGCTGATGCTCGCGCGCGCGATCGCATCGGCGTTCGCGCGCAACTCGGCGATCTCGCGCACGACGCCTTCGCCCGCTTCCTCGCGTGCGAGCGCGACGCTCATCGCGACGAGCGTTTCGGGATCCGTCGTGAGTGCGGCGCAGTAGCGCTGGGCCACGCTTGCGAGCTTGGCCTCGATGGCCTGCGCGGGCGCATCGGGCGCGGTGAGAACGTCGGCCACTTCGGTGGAAAAATTCGTTACCGCGCGCAGCCATTGCGCCGATTGCTGCGCATCGGCATCGGGCTCGTAGGTGCCCATGCCGATACGGATCGTTTCGGGCAGGCGCCAGCGAGAGGCGGCCTCCAGGCCGATTTCCTCGAAGCTCACACCGAGCACGGCGACGCACGCCTGCGTTTCGTCGAGTGCTCCCTGGCCGGCCTTGCGGCGGATCTGCTCCCATTCCTCTTCGAGATAACAGACCACGAGCAGCTTGCCCACTTGCCGCATCAGCGTGCAGACGACGGCTTCCTCGCCCGCGCGCAGATCGGTTTGCGCGGTCAGCTTGCGCGCGACGCTGCCCGAGAGCAGTGTGCGGTTGAGCTCCACCTTGGCATCGATGCGGTGCGGTGCGCTCTGATGGAAGTGATCGACGAGCTTCAAACCGACCACGAGGTGGCCGACGGCGTCCATGCCGAGCACCATCAGCGCGCGTGTGACGGTGGTGATGTTGCCGCCGAACGCCATGTACATGGCCGAGTTTGCAAGGCGCAGCACTTTCTGCGTCAGCGCGAAGTCCGACAGCACGACCTGCACGAGCGCCGTGAAATCGAGGTCGTCATTCTTCATGGCAGCCACGGCTGTGCGCAACGATTGCGAAAGCATCGGAAAGTCGCCGCGCTCGCTCATTTGGGCCCAAAGCTTATCGAGCAGCGCCACCTTCACCATGTGGAATCCGTCAAAACCATATGCATGTCTGTATTGTCGAGCAGCCTCAGGCTGCCGCCTCGACCTCGTGCAGGCGCAGCGCGCGGCTGGCGAACCGCTGCGCGAGCTCCTCGGAAGGCAGCGCCTTGCACACGAGCCAGCCCTGGATGTGGCCGCAGCCCATCTGCGTCAGGAGCTGCCGTTGAGCTTCCGTTTCCACTCCTTCCGCCACGAGCTCGAGATCGAGCGTTCGCGCCAGCCCCACGACGGCCGAGACGATCGCCTGGTCGTTGCGTGAGGTTATCAGGTTCTCGACGAAACTGCGGTCGATCTTTAGCTTGGCGAGGGGAAACCGTTGCAAGTACGCAAGACTCGAGTATCCGGTGCCGAAATCGTCGACGGCGAAGCGGATGCCGGCGGCCGTGAGTTCCTCGAGCAGCGTCTTGGCATGCGCCGGGTCTTGCATGAGCAGGCTTTCCGTGATCTCGAGCACGAGCCGGCGCGGGTTCACGCCGGTCAGATCGAGCGCTTCCCGCACGTTTTGCGTGAAGCGCGGATCGCGGAACTGCTGAGGCGACACGTTCACGGCCACGTACTGCAACGCGATGTCTTGGGCATCCCATTGGACAAGCTGCATGCAGGCGACCTTGAGCACCCAGTTGCCCAGATAGTTGATGAGCCCGATCGATTCGGCGAGCGGTATGAACGTCGATGGTGGGACGAGTCCGTGTACCGGGTGGTGCCAGCGGATGAGCGCTTCTACACCCACGACGCCGCCCGTGTGGCTGCTTGTAATGGGCTGAAAGTGAAGTGCGAACTCACCGTTGCGCACGCCGTCGTAGAGGTCCGCCTCGAGCTTCAGGCGTTCCGCGTCGGCCGGGTCGGCATCGGGCGTGTGAAACGCGATGGCATTGCTGCCCGATGCCTTGGCCTGGGCCAGTGCGTGGTCCGCGCGGCGCATGAACTGTTCGTGATGGCCGGGCCAGCCGTCTTCGCCCGGGGCGGGATAGAGCGCAATACCCACGCTCGTCGACAGATGCACTGGTTGCCCGTTGAACGAATACGGCTGTTGGATGGCCGTCATGAGACGGCGCGCGAGCGCCTCGGCGGCCGCGGCGGCATGATCGCGCGTGCCGCACCGCACGAGGATCGCGAACTCGTCGCTCGTCACCCGGGCCAGCATCTCGTCGGACGAGACGAGGCCGGAAAGCCGCTGCGCCGTGTCGCGCAGCAGTGCATCGCCCGCGTCGTAGCCCAGTGCCCGGTTCACGCGCTGGTAGTCGTCCAGATCGATGAGCAGCAAGGCGGCGCCGGTGCCCTCGGCGTCCGCGTATTCCTGCGCGCGCTTGAGCGCGCTGGCGAGCGCCGTGCCGTTGGCGAGGCCCGTCATGCGGTCGTTGTGGAGTTCGTACGTGAGCCGCTCTTCGGCAGCCCGCCAGTTGGCAACGTCGAACGCCGAGACCGCGAAGCCCGGGATGCCGTCGTGCATGCTCGGGACGACGCGCAGCTCGACCGGAATCGGATAAGTCAGCGACTTCATCAGATGCAGCGTTGCCCGTTCCACGCGGCCGCTCGCCGCCGCTTTGGCGACAAGCGCGTCGAGTTCCGCCGTCTCGCCCGCGGCCACGAGCTCGTGCAGCGTCACCGCCTGCAGATATTCGCGCCGGTAGCCGACGAAGCGCAGGCTCGCCTCGGATACATAGAGAAAGCGCAATTGCGCATCCACATGCGCGAGAAAATCGACGGCACCGACGAGCCGTTCGAGCTCGGCCGCAAGCGCGTCGCCCGCGCAGGTTGCGCTGCCGCGCGCGCTGGAGCCGCCGCGGCGCCACAGCAGATCGATTGCGGCGCGCCACGCGCCACGGCGAGGCGTGCTGATGATGTTTCCTTCCATTGGTTCTCGCTGACTGAGATCGAACGGCCGCACGCGCGTCCGGCGAAAAGGCTGCGGCACTCGTCGGACCGCTCGCTATTGCCTCCCATCAGGCGCATTATCGGCTCTGGGACCGATTTCTTTAGCGCTAAGCTCATTGTGGGATCCGGCCCGATTTATGCGCGCATCCTGCCCAATTTTTGAGAGAATGCGGACGAGCCGCGGCAGCGCGTCGCTGGCAACGAGGGTGGCCGAGGGGTAAAGAGTCGTTCGCGGCCCAATGTGCCGCCTGTCGGCGCGGGCGCCGCACTTGCTGCCGATATCCGTGTCAATGCCAACCGAAGCGAACCGACGAACCCATGCCCGATAGCCTTTCCGTGCGCGCGAACCGGGGTGCCGCACGCGCCTCGCACGAGGCGTCCTACGTCTACATCGGACGCCAGCCGATCGTCGCGCGCGACGGCGCGCTGAAGGCCTATGAGCTGTTGTTCCGCTCGGGGCGCCGCAACGAAGCGCGCGTCGCGGACGACGCGCAGGCGACCGCGCACGTCGTCGCGAGCACGATCGGCGGCGTTGGCGTGGCTGCGGCGCTCGGCCCGCATCGGGGGTATGTCAACGTGGGCGGCTCGCTGCTGTTCGACGATGCGCTGCTTTTGCTGCCGCCCGAGCGCTTCGTCCTCGAAGTGCTCGAGACCGTGCCGCTCGACGCCACAGTCGTCGAGCGGCTTGCCTCGCTGCGCCGCGCGGGATTCCAGATCGCGCTCGACGATGTTGGGGAGATCAGCGAGCGCGTGTGTACCGCGCTGCCTCAGGTCGATATCGTCAAAGTCGATTTCGTTTTGGCCGAACGCGCGGCCTTGCCGGCCATCGCCAGGCAGGTGCGCCGCTGCGGCAAGACGCTCGTTGCGGAGAAAATCGAAACTCGGGAGGACTTCGGACTCGCGAGCGAACTCGGCTTCGAACTGTTCCAGGGCTATTTCTTTGCCCGGCCGCAAGTATTGAGAGCGCGCCGCAGCGAGCCGTCCCGGCAATCGCTCTTGCGCGTGCTCGCCTTGATCGCGGGCGACGCGCCGTTCGCCGAGCTCGAGGCCGAGCTCAAACGCAATCCGCCCGTCGTCATGCAGTTGCTGAGACTCGTCAATTCGAGCGCCTACGGGTTCGCGCGGCGCATTGCCTCGGTGCGCGAAGCCATACTCGCGGCCGGCACGCGGCAGATCGCCCGGTGGGCGCAACTGCTGCTTTATGCGTCTGCCTCGGGGCTGCCCTGGCGCTCGGACCCGCTCGTGCAACTGGCGGGCACGCGTTCCCGCTTCATGGAGCTGGCCGCGAGCCGTCTGCGGCCCGGCGACGAGCGCTTCATCGATATCGCGTTCATGACGGGTATTTTGTCGCTCGTGCACGTGCTGTTCGGTGAGTCGACACCCGCCGATACGCTGCACCGGCTCGGGCTCGTGCCCGAGATCGGCGATGCGATCAGCCACGGCACCGGGTTGCTCGGTGCGCTGCTGAAGATCGCCGAGGCCGCCGACGCCGCCGACGCGGGGCGCGCGCAAGCCGCCGTCGAGGCAGCCGCGGTTCAACATGGCGAGTTGGCGATGTTCACTCCCGCGTTGCTCGCTGAACTCACGCTGCTCGCCGCGGACTGGTTCGACGCTCGTCCCGCGTCGTGACGGTGCGATTGCGCCGGCTTGCGCGCGGCGCTGCACCATCGTCGGGCCCGTGCTTCAATAAGACCGTTTTCCATCGGGCGGAGCCGGCGGTGGAAGTGTGGCCGTTCCGTCTTCTCATCGAACCGACATCGAGGAAGCGATATGAAGCGAACGATGACACGTATTGCGCCCGCGTTGGCGCTCGCGCTCTGCCTGGGCACATGGACGCTCGACGCCGCCGCGGTACTGAAGCCCGGCGACAAGGCGCCGGCGTTCACGACCGACGCATCGCTCGGTGGCAAGACGTTCCGGTATTCGCTGGCCGATGCGCTCAAGCGCGGCCCCGTCGTGCTTTATTTTTACCCGGCGGCGTTCACCAAGGGCTGCACGATCGAAGCGCACGAGTTCGCCGAGGCCGTCGACGAGTACAAGCGGTATGGCGCGACGGTGATCGGCGTCTCGCGTGACGACATCGGCACGCTCGCGAGGTTTTCGGTCAGCGAATGCCGCAGCAAGTTTCCCGTTGCCGCGGACGGGAGCGGGCACATCGTCGAAGCCTACGACGCTGCCATGCCGCTCGCCAGCAAGAAGATGGCGAACCGCGTTTCGTACGTGATCGCGCCCGACGGCACGATCGTCTACGAGTACACGTCGCTGTCGCCGGACCAGCACGTGCGCAATACGCTCGACGCACTCAAGCAGTGGGCCACGGCGCATCCGGCGAAATGACCGGCTCGCGCGGTGTTTGAACGTCCGAGCCGCGCGTGCGGGCGTACGCAGCCCTTCGGCGTGGCGTCTGTTTGGTAAGGAGCCTCTACGAAAAGCTGTCGGCATTCGGGGGTGCAACACAAGACAATCGAGTCGAGATCATTTGACGAGCGGCCCCGCATTGCCCTGTTGGCAGGAGCCGGTGCTCCGGTGCTCTGGTGCTCTGGTGCTCTGGTGCATTACGCCGATCCATGCCCGCCGACACGATGCGACGAAGGCCGCCGGGGGAGGCATGATGCTCGGACGATATCAGGGCCCTTCGCGCCCGGCGGCGCGCGTGCGCCATGCGTCGGCGCGCCGCTGGGCAGGGGCCGCCGCGGCGGCGCTCGTCGCGGTGCTGGCCGGCTGCAGCGCCGCGGCGGATATGCCGGCGGCGCCCGGTGCGCACTTGCCGCGGCTCGAGGCCGACAAGGCGCGCGCGCTCGAGATCGAGCGTGCCATCGCGATGCGCTTGCCGTCGGCCGGCGGCATGACGCTCGCGCGTACGCGGCCGTTCACGCTGCGCGATTCGGGCATCGATGCGACGCTGCTCTTCGCGCGCGATGTCGATTTCCGTGTGACGGGCGAGCTCGGCTTCGAGATTCGAACGATGGCCGCAACGCTTGCGCCGGCGCACGACGGCGTGCCGATCGTCTTCGACGATCCGGCCAGTGTGACGATCCGCGTGCATCGCGGCGAGGTCGTGCTCGATGCGGCGCGGCTCACCGCCGTCTTCGACCGCTACCTCTTCGGCTATCGCGGCTCGCCGCTGCGACGCTTGCGCGTGACGCCTCAGGCCGGCACGCTGCGCATCTCGGGTGAGATGTGGCGCGGCGCATGGGTCCCGATCGAGCTCATGGGGACGCTCGCGACCGATCGCTCGCGCGGCCCCGATACGCTGATTTTTCATGCGACGCACGTGAGCGTGGCTGGCGTGGCGGCCGATGCGCTGATGCGCGCCGCACATGTGCGCATGGCCGATCTGCTGACGATTCGCACCCCGCTTGCGCAACTCGCGGGCGACGACGTGGTGATGCGTGCCTCGCTCTTGATGCCGCCGCCCGCGCTCGACATGACGGTGGCGGCCGTGAACGTGACGAGCGCGGGCGTGGCGCTCGCGCTCGACGACGGCACGCTCCAAGGCATCGACTGGCCCTCGCACATGCCTGCGCGCGGCATGCTGCTCGTGGGCGGCGACGTGAAGTTCATGCGCTCGATGCCGATGAACATCGACCTCGCGCTTGTGCCGCTCGAGCCGTTCATGGCCGATGAGCCATTTCGGTTCGATCTCTACCGGTATCGCGAGCAACTGGCCGCCGGGTTCATGACCTTCGACGAACGCGGGGCATTGACCGTGCACGTACCTTCGGCCGCCGCGCTTGCCGGCGCGAACGAGCGCACGAGCCTCCAGGGTTCGGCTCGCGCACAGTTC
The DNA here is from genome assembly GCF_034424545.1 of Trinickia caryophylli. Lineage (NCBI taxonomy): Bacteria > Pseudomonadati > Pseudomonadota > Betaproteobacteria > Burkholderiales > Burkholderiaceae > Trinickia > Trinickia caryophylli. The sequence continues at coordinate 3,674,490 of NZ_CP139970.1, forward strand.
AACGACGCACTCTTGCGTCGCCAGCAGCGCGCGCTGGCCGCTGCGCGCGCCCAATGGCGCGCATCGACCGCCGAGGTGCCGGCAGCCGCCGCTTCATCCACGAAGGAGCAGGCGCAGGCGGCCGAACCGGCTGACGCGCGCGCCGAACGAGGTCCCACGGGTGGCCCCACGCGCGTGCACATCGAAAACGTCGATTATTTCGTCGCGGGGCGCATCGGCTTTCACGTGCGCACGCTCGATGCGCAGATGGTGCCCAAGCGCGCGGGCGAGCCTGTGGACCTCGACGATCCGAACCAGTACGACGTACGCATCCTCGCGGGCGAGGTGATCGAGCCTTGGCCGGCAATGACGGCGCTCTTCAACGAGTATCTGCTCGATTACGCACCGCGCTCGCTCAACGGCATCGAGCTGGTCGCGCACGAGGGCCAGCTCCAGGTCAATGGTGGCGTAAAGCTCTGGAATCGCTTTCCGGGGGTATGGATGCCGCTTGCCCTGAGCGGCGGCATCGAGGTGCTCGACGGGCGCCATATCGCCTATACGCCGACGCGCGTGGAGGTGCTCGGCGTCCCTCAGGCCGGATTGCTGCGAGCGCTCGGCGTGCAGCTTTCGTCGCTGACGCCGTTCGATCGCAAAGGCGCGCGCCTCGACGGCAACCGCCTCGTGTTCGATCAATACACGGTCTTTCCACCGCCCGCACTGATGGGCGAACTCGAACGCGCGAGCGTGACCGATGAAGGCCTCGTATTGAAGTTTCGACGGCAACCGTCCGTCGCGCTCTCGCACCCGCCCGCCGGCGCCGGCCCGAGCTACGTATGGATCGAAGGCGGCGACGTGAAGATGTTCGATTCGCTCGTCGTCAACGCGCGCGCGCTGATTCGCGATACGAGCTCTCCGACCCTGCGTTTCGACTTGTACGGGTACCGGCGAGACGTGTCGCGGGGTGCGGTGCGGATGGCGCTCGACGGCACGCTTGACGTCTCGCTCGCCCAGCGGGCCGACGCGAGCCCCCCTGACTGGGCGCCGATGGGCGCGGCGCACGGAGCCGCAGCGGTCAGTATCCGGGCGGGGGCGGCGGAGGCGGCGTGGCGCCGCGGGCCGGCTGCTCGTCGAACGACTGGCGATACGCGTTGACGGCGTTGGCCGGCACCGGCACGCGTTCGCCGGCCGCGTACATGCACTGGATGTAGGCGTAGTCGTAGCGTCGCTGGATGCCGTAGCCCGAGGCCTGCGCGGTGCCGGCACCAATGGCGCTGCCCGTGAGCAGCCCCGCGCCCGCGCCGATTGCGGCACCTTGCCCGCCGCCGAACGCGGCGCCGGCCGCCGCGCCCACGGCGGTGCCGAGGGCGGCGCTGCCGACGGCGCTCGACGTCGCGGCCTGGCCGGCGCTGACGCCGCCGACCTGTGCGAGCGCGTACTGGCGGCACGATGCGTCGTCCGCGCGGAATTGGTCGAAGGTCTTGCCGGTGCCCGGCAGCGCCATGACACTCGGGCCGGACGGCATGACGGTACAACCGGCGAGCGCGGCGAGCAGGGCGGCGGCCGGGGCCGCAGCCGCGATGCGCGCCCTCGCGCCGGCGCGAAGCGTGGTTCTCTGGTCGCTCATATCAGCGTTTCGGCGCGGGCGGCGTCGCAGGCGTTTCCTGCCAGCCGCCCGGGCATTCCTTGACATAGGGGTAATACGCCTTCGAGGCCCTGCAATACCACCAGGTACCGCCGGAGCTCGTGGCGGGCGTGCCCGGTGCCGCCGTCTGCGAACGTTCGATGTAAACATCGGGCTGGGCCGGCTCGATGACGACCGGCGGCGCATAGTAGGGCGGGGGATACACCGGGTAGGGCGGTGGATACGGCGCGTAGTAGTACGGCGCGGGTACGACCGGAACGGGGTAGATCGGGGCCGGTGGACCGAGGAAAACGCCGACGTTCCAATGCGCCGCCTGGGCGGTGCCGCTCAGGCAGACCGCCGCCGTCGCCAGGAGCGCAAGCGAAGCGTTTCGCCATCGCACGATGATTCTCCTTCATGACAAATGGCCCCTTCGAGACGGGGCGCTTATGAAGGCTATGCCAATCGCGGCGCAAGCACCATAACAGGCCGCTTCACAATTATTTCGCGGGCTTACCGTCGGAGGCGTCGGTGTACCGCCTCGTGCCTTCTTGCGCGCAATCGCCCAGATAGTGGAGCAGCAAGTGTTCGAGATCGCGAAGGGCGGCTTCGCGATCGGCTATCGATGCATCGAATCTCATGGCGACCGCCGTTTTCATCAGATGCTGGACGACGGCTGCTCGCACGGCGAGCGCGGCGGCCGGCAACCCAGGCGCCAGTGCCGCGATCATCGCTTCGATCGAACCGCGTATTCGGAGACGTATCGCTTGCGCGGCGGGCAGCGCGAGGTCCGCGGCGTCGACGAGCACGACGAACGCCGGATGCTCGGTGCGGAATCGCGCGAAGAGGGTGGTGAGCCGGGCGGCGAGCGATGCGGCGTCGCCGCCCGACGCGAGTGCGCGCAGCGCGTCCAGTGCATCGACGAGCGCACTCGTGTACTGCTCCATCAGTGCGGCGGCGATCTGTTCCTTTGTGGGAAAAAACTGATAAAGCGAACCGATCGACGACTCGGCGCGCGCCGCGATGGCCGTCATGGTCGCCGCTTCGTACCCCTTCTCCGCGAACTCGACGCTTGCCGCTTCGAGCAGACGCGCCACCCGTGCCCGCCCGCGGGCGCGGGCCGGTGCTTTGGGTGCCGAGGCCTCGGCCGGCGCCGAATGACTTGACTTTTGTGAGGTCATCCTCATATATTAAATGTGAGTCGAGCCTCACAATACAGGCTCGCGTCCATTCGTTCAACCGAGGCCAACATGCTGCAGAACCTGGATCCCCATACCACCGCGCTCGTGCTGATCGACCTTCAGCAGGGCATTCTCGGCTTCGGCAAGGCGCCACGCAGCGGCGAAGCCGCCTTGACGGCTGGCGCCAAGCTCGCCAAGCGCTTTCGCCGGATCGGAGCGCCGGTCGTGCTCGTACGCGTAGGCTGGAGCGCCGACTTCGGCGACGCGCTGAAACAGCCCGTCGATCGACCCACGCCTATGGACGGCGGCCTGCCTGCCAACTGGTGGGACTTCCCCGCGGAGCTCGAAACGAGCCCAAGCGATATCCTGATCACCAAACGTCAATGGGGCGCGTTCCACGGCACGGAACTCGATTTGCAGTTGCGCCGGCGCGGTGTTCGCACGATCGTGCTGGGTGGCGTGTCGACCAACGTCGGGGTCGAATCGACCGCACGCGCCGCCTTTGAGCACGGTTATGCGCTCGTGCTGGTAGAGGATGCGATGAGTTGCGTCGCCGCCGAGCAGCATCGGGCATCGGTGGAATATATTTTCCCAAGGCTCGGGCTCGTCCGCTCGTCGGAAGAGGTGCTTGCGGCGCTGCCCGGCCCAGCCGATTCGCGCGGCGCTTGAAGGCGCGCCGGGGTGTTCCGGCGACGGGCAACGAGCGGCCCGCAATACGGCTCGATGCGGCCGCCCTTCGCCGCGACGGCGCCCTCAGTGTTCCTGGCCGCGGACGGCCGGCGAGGCGCGCCGCCGGTCCCACCAGACACGCAGCCGGTCCATGTAGAGATAGACGACGGGCGTCGTATAGAGCGTGAGCATCTGGCTCACGATGAGCCCGCCGACGATCGAAATGCCGAGCGGCGAGCGCAGCTCCGCGCCCTCGCCGGTGCCGAAGGCAAGCGGCAATGCCCCGAGCAGGGCCGCGCAGGTCGTCATGAGGATGGGCCGAAAGCGCAGCAGGCAGGCGCTGCGGATCGCCTCGACTGAAGACATGCCCTGGCGCGATGCCTCGATGGCAAAGTCGATCATCATGATCGCGTTTTTCTTCACGATGCCGATGAGCAGAATCACGCCGATCAACGCGATGATGCTGAACTCCGTCTTGAAGAGCAGCAGCGCGAGCAGCGCCCCCACGCCCGCCGAAGGAAGCGTCGAGAGAATCGTCACGGGATGGATGTAGCTCTCGTAGAGAATGCCCAGCACGATATAGACGGCGGCGAGCGCGGCAAGAATCAGGAGCGGCATGTTCGACACCGACTGCTGGAACGCCTGCGCCGTACCGGAAAAGCTGCCGTGGATGGTACCCGGCATGCCGATGTCGGCCATCGTCTCCTCGATCGCGCGCGTGGCGTCCGAGAGCGACTTGCCGGGCGGCAGGTTGAACGAGATCGTCGAGGCCACGAACGAGCCCTGGTGATTGACGGAAAGCGGCGTATTGCCGGGTCCGAACGAGGCGATGGCCGAGAGCGGCACCATCGTTTCGGCGGAGGTCGACACAGCGGAACCCGTCGACGCGCTCGACTTGCCGCTCGCCGCGATCGAGTTGGTGGCGAGATTGCGAGCGGCGTCCGTTGCGATCGTGGCCGCGCTCGTGCCTGTGCTGCCACTGCCACCGCTCGCGGCGGCGGACGCAGTCACGGTCCCGGCCACCGCATTCGTCGATTGCGTACCGCCTGCGCTGCCGCCGGACGTGCTCACGTAGATCTGCTTGAGCATGTCCGGGCTCTGCCAATAGCGCGGGGCGACCTCCATGACGACGTGATACTGGTTGAGCGGGTTGTAGATCGTCGAGACCTGGCGCTGGCCGAACGCGTCGTAGAGCGTGTTGTCGATCTGCGAAGGCGTGATCTTGTAGCGCGCGGCGCTCCTGCGATCGATCGTCACCATCGATTCGAGGCCGCCTTGCTGCTGATCCGAGTTGACGTCGATGAGTTCCGCCCGGCGCTTGAGCGCCTCCGTGAGCTTGGGGGTCCATTCGTCGAGATCGGCCGAGGAGTCGCCGAGCAGCGTGAACTGGTATTGCGCGTTCGACATGCGGCCGCCGACGCGGATGTCCTGCACGGGCTGCAGAAACGTCTGCGCGCCCGCCACGTGCGAGAGCGGGCCACGCAGCTGCGCGATGACCTGATCGGCCGAGGCCTTGCGTGCCTTGCCTTTCGGTTTGAGCGAGATGAACATGAAGCCGGAGTTCGTCTGCCGGCCGCCCGTGAAGCCGGTGACGGTGTCGACGTTCTGGTTCGCCTGCACGATACGCATCATTTCGGCGAACTTCGTCTTCATCAACTGGAACGATGTGCTCTGATCGGCCATGATGCCGCCGATCAGCCGCCCCGTGTCCTGCTGCGGGAAGAAACCCTTGGGCACGGCCACGTAGAGATAGACGTTGAGCGCCACGGTGCCCGCCAGGATCGCAATGACGATCGCCGGATGCGCGAGGGCCCAGCCGAGCGTGCGCCCGTAGCCGGCGGCGAGCCGCGCGAAGCCGCTTTCGAGCCGGCGCGCAAGCGGGCCTTCCTCGCGGCGCTCGTGGGCCGGGCGCAGCAGCCGCGAGCACATCATGGGCGTGACTGTCAGCGACACGGCGAGCGAAACGGCGATCGCAAGCGAAAGCGTCACGGCGAATTCGCGGAAGATGCGCCCCACGATGCCGCCCATCAACAGGATCGGCAGGAACACGGCCACGAGCGAGATACTGATGGACATGACCGTGAAGCCCACCTCGCTCGCGCCGAGGTAGGCGGCGCGCATCGGCGGCACGCCTGCTTCGATGTGCCGCGAGATATTTTCGAGTACGACGATCGCGTCGTCCACGACGAAACCCGTCGCGATGATGAGGGCCATCAGCGACAGATTGTCGATCGAGTAGCCAAGCAGATACATGGCCCCGAACGTGCCGATGATCGAGATCGGAACGGCCACGCTCGGGATCAACGTCGCGCGCCAGTTGCGCAGGAACACGAATACCACGGACACGACGAGCGCCACGGCGATCAGCAGCGTACGCTCCGTATCCTTGAGCGACGAGCGGATCGTCGTCGAACGGTCGACGACGGGTTCGACGTCCACGGCGGCCGGCAGCGAGGCCTTGAGTGTCGGGATGAGGCCGATCACGCGGTCGACTGTTTCGACGATGTTGGCGCCGGGCTGCCGATAGAGAATGACGAGCACCGAGCGCTTGCCGTTCGACAGGCCGAGGTTGCGCAGATCTTCCACCGAATCGACGACTTCGGCGACGTCCGAAAGCTTGACGGCCGCGCCGTTGCGGTAAGCGATGACGAGGTCCTTGTATTGCGCGGCCCTCGTCGCCTGATCGTTCGTGTAGAGCTGTACGGTATGCGGCCCGAACTCGATCGCGCCTTTCGGGCTGTGAGCATTGGCGGCGGCGAGCGCGGCGCGCACGTCCTCGAGACCGATGCCGTAGTGAAACAGCGCCTGCGGCTCGAGCTCGACGCGCACGGCGGGGCTCGCCGAGCCGCTCACGTCCACCTCGCCCACGCCGTCCACCTGCGAGAGGGCTTGCTGCAACACGGTCGACGCGGCGTCGTAGAGCTGGCCGGGCGTCATCGTCGGCGAGCTCAGCGCGAGTACGAGGATCGGGGCGTCGGACGGGTTGTACTTGTGATAGGTCGGGTTGCTGCGCAGGCTCGTCGGCAAGTCCGCGCGCGCCGCGTTGATCGCGGCCTGCACGTCGCGCGCCGCGCCGTCGATGTCGCGGTTCAGGCCGAACTGCAGCGTGATGCGCGTATAGCCGACGGCGCTTTGCGACGTCATTTCGGTGACGTCGGCGATCTGGCCCAGGTGCCGTTCGAGCGGGCTCGCCACGCTCGTGGCCATCGTTTCCGGGCTCGCGCCTGCCATCTGCGCCATGACGGTGATCGTCGGGAAGTCGATCTGCGGCAACGGCGCGACCGGCAGCCTCACGAACGCAAAGAACCCCGCCAGCGCGATGCCGATCGCGAGCAGGGTCGTGGCGACGGGCCGGGAAATGAAGGGGCGGGAGAGATTCATCGCGTCCCTCCGCACGAGCGGTAGCGGA